>JAAUQZ010000362.1 GCA_012033355.1 Leptolyngbyaceae cyanobacterium RM1_406_9
TCCATTCAAGGCGCAGAGTTGTACAATAGGACGGTTGTATTCTGCGACACGAGCTTTGATTGAGCGTTATACCCTGCCTGAGATGGGCAACTTGTGGACCGAAACGTACAAACTAAAAACTTGGCTACAGGTCGAGATTGCAGTCTGTGAGGCTCAGGCAGAACTGGGATACATTCCGGCTGAGGCGGTAGAGACAATCAAGGCGAAGGCAGGTTTTGACCCGCAGCGGTGTTAGATATCGAGGCAGAAGTTCGCCACGACATGATCGCGTTTCTCACTAATGTGAATGAGTATGTCGGAGATGTCGGGCGATATATTCACCTGGGGTTGACCAGTTCTGATGTGCTAGATACTGCGCTGGCGCTGCAATTGGTCGCAAGTTTAGACGTGCTGCTAGGGCAGCTAGAGTCATTGATTCAGGCGATTCGCTATCAGGCGCAGCAACATCGCGATACGGTGATGATTGGGCGATCGCACGGCATTCACGCCGAGCCGATTACGTTTGGGTTTAAGTTAGCTGGCTGGCTGGCTGAGGTACTGCGTCATCGCGATCGCCTCTGTCGTCTACACAGCCAGATTGCGGTCGGCAAAATTTCAGGAGCGGTTGGCACCTATGCCAATATTGAGCCGCAGGTAGAAGCGATCGCCTGCCAAAAACTAGGATTAGAGCCTGATACAGCTTCGACTCAGGTGATATCGCGCGATCGCCACGCCGATTTTGTTCAAACATTGGCTCTAGTAGCCGCTTCAATCGAGCGATTTTCGGTTGAAGTCCGCAACCTGCAACGTACCGATGTTCTGGAAGTTGAAGAATATTTTGCTAAAGGGCAGAAAGGTTCTTCAGCTATGCCCCACAAGCGAAACCCCATTCGCTCCGAACGCCTGACCGGAATGGCGAGAATTGTCCGAGGACACGCCGTTGCTGCAATTGAAAACGTGGCGCTGTGGCACGAGCGCGACATTTCCCATAGTTCCGTTGAGCGAGTCATCCTGCCCGATGCCTGCATTTTGACCCACTATATGCTGGTAGAAATTACCGACCTGGTGAAAAATTTGCTCGTCTACCCCGAAAATATGCAGCGCAACCTGAACCGCTATGGCGGCGTAGTCTTCAGTCAAAGGGTTTTGCTGGCCCTGATTGACAAAGGGCTGAGCCGAGAAGAAGCCTACGCGGTTGTTCAGTCCTGCGCCCACACTGCCTGGAACACCTCCACAGGTGACTTTCACGCTCTAATCCAACAAAACCCAACGGTCACAGCCTACCTTTCAGCTGAGGAGATCGAAGCTTGCTTCGACCCTCAACAGCATTTGAAACATCTAGATACAATCTATCAGCGATTAAATATTTAGCCTTGTGGTCGAAATTTCGGGGATAGGCTATTCAGGTGTGGCGGCTGGATCTTGATCTGGTGCAGCAGCGGGGGCAGAGGGGGTAGACACTGGAGACCGCTCAGGAGATTGACTAGGATCTTCGATGAGCGGCGGCGGAAGCTGTTCTGCTCCTCCGGTCGAGCGTTGGTTAATTAAGTCTTTATACTCGGCAGGAGCTAGCGATGCGGCGGTAGTGAATAGGGGCTGTGCTTCATCATCTTTGCCCTGAGCTTGCAGCACTAACGCTTTAGCTAAAACGGGACGAAAATCCTGGCGATCGCTCTGAATTGCCTGTTCATAAACTGCGATCGCCTCATCGTAGCGTTCACCCGCCGCATAGACCTTGCCCAAAATTAGTCGTACCGAAGTGACATCCACACTGCCAGGTTGAATTTGATTTGCCTGATTTGCATTGCGGAGCGTGTCCTGCAACAAACCGACCGCCGCCTCTGGACGCTCCTGCTCAATCAGCAAAGCAATAAGCCCATCCAGGGCGTAGAGATTTCCGGGCTGAGTTGCCAAGACACTGCGATAAACCTGGGCTGCTCCTTCGAGATCGCCAATATGCTGCTTTGCCTGCGCTAATAGAATAGTGTATTCAAGCTGGGTCGGGTTGAGTTCTGCCAATTTCTCCAGTGGCTCGATTGTCCCCTCAACGTCGCCTAACTCCTGTCGAATTCTCAGCAGATTTCGGAGTGCCGTTTGGTTGTCGGGTTCATCTTCCAGCACCAGCTCATAGCCTCGCGCCTGTGCCTCCAGGTCTGACGTGGGAGCGTTAGCCGCTGTGGGGCTAGTTCTCAGTAGCCCAACCAGCGGCAAAATCGCTAATCCGACAAAGCAAAGTACCGCAAAGCCCATGATTAGATTGATAATCCAGCGATTGCGCTTATCAAACACACAACATTCCCAAACTCTACTGCCATTCTGCCATGATTAACTACATCTGCCTTGCTCAACAAAAATCCCTGACGATGGCGATCGCGCCCGTATAAACAAATTGGGTGTCACTGAACACTAGCCTCATTCCTTTAGCAAGGTAGGTTTAGTGTGGATGCTAACCTAGTGTTTAATCTGCACTGGTATCTTGCTTTAGTGGTCAATGGTGGGCGGGCAGGTTTCCACCGCAAGGAGGTTTTAGTGAGTCCTTCTCAGAACCAGTTCCCTAATTCATCGCAATCGGCTTCCTCCCCCAAGCAGCCTGAACAGGCTACTTCTAGTCCTTCACCTGAACCTGCAAATTCAGCAGAAACCAGTACGAATAATATGGATCAGCAGCCCAACGCAACCCTTGAAAGCGCTCCCCCTACTGTTTTAGATGCCTCACAAGCAATGTCAGAGGAAAATCTGGAGAGATCAGAGGAAAGACCTAAGGCCATTCCCCCGCTAGTGCCTCCCAAACCAGCACCAGCGCCAGCGCCAGCACCGAGTCCCGTTGCGGCGGCTGATTCGGCCTTGTCCAAACCAGCATCAGCACCAAACCCAGCCTCTCCTGAGAACGCAGCCCTTCCTGAGTCTGAGGCATCTGAAATTGATTCTGAGAGCGATGAGGGTGAGGACGCTGATAGCCAGGTTGCGTCAATGAGACAGCAGCCAATTCCGCCTGCTAGTGAACCCATGCAATATCGAGCGATCGGGCTGGTGCGTGGGAGATATGAGCCATCTGAGGAGCAGTTCACCCGAGGCTTTTTACACACGGAGGACGGGATTGCGATTGATGCCGTTTTGTTAGGGCGTGTGATGAGTCTGGTCAAGAAGCACATTGACTTAGAACAGCCTCATCTGTGGGTCGTGTATCCTGGACACGAGAGAAAAACACCAATTTGCACGTGCAGATTGTAGGGGTTTGGGAGCCTGAGAAGTTGAACAAAGTGGAAACCTCAGAAGGGGAAGTTCCTGAAACGGAAGCCTCTGAGCAAACTGCGGATATTGAGTCAGACGTTCAACCCAGCAGCGAACAAGCCTCTGAGACTGCAACCGCCTCCCCTGGACACGAAGACGGCTATTTCTCCATTCGGGGCGAGGTGCTGTTTCAGTCACAGGAGGATCAGCGGCTAATCGTTAAAATTCAGCAGTCTCCGCGACGGGGAGACAGCCAGGGTAAAGCTTTCAAACTAAACCTGGAAGGCGCTTTAACAGGCAAAGCGGTTGGCTATTTCTGGGATTTACACGTCCAGCGGCAAGATAATCTGTTGGTTGTGCAAGATGGCACGATGATCGGTCTGGTGCCGCCCAAAAAGCGCAAAGATAGTAGGGGCGGACGCAAGACTGGTCGGCCCTCAGGCGGTTATGGCAAAAAGCGGTGGGAAGGCACCCGCGAAGGAGAGCGCCCTTCACGCGGAGACAAGCCCGTTGGGGCACCCCCCAGCGGCGAGAGCCGATCGCCAAGCCAATCAAGCGGCGAGGAGATAATAGCTCTCAGTCCAGCCCTGGCTAGTTGCGCTTTGCGGGCATTGTAACTGAACAAAAAATTTGAGCGTAAGTGCTATGTCCTTACGCTCAAATTTTTTGTTTGGCTACTTGTTGGATAGCAAAGTCATCGAAGGATGTTCTCTTGCAGCGTAGAGCATCCTCACCGTCTTAGCTACGTTCGTCTCTGTGCTTGCCGATTCCAAGCTGTCTCTTGGAATCTTTAAGCTGTCTCCAGAGCAATTCAATCTCCCGAAAAGACTCGCTGGGCGTAAGTTTTCCGTTGGTTTCAAGATTAGAAATTAGACTTATGCGCTGAGCAAATTCCTGTAGGTTAGCGTTGAAGACTAGGTTTTCTGGCTTGAACTCACCGTGATAGCGGCCATGAGGGTAAAGGAAATTAGAAATATCGTCCATTGTTGCTATTTGCTCCCATAAGCTAAGTTTCAGCCTTTTCAATCAGTTTGTCGTCCTGGTGATATGTCTAAAAGCTGCATCGTGTAGGATGCCCTTAACATATCTTAAAGAATAGAACCTTAGACATAACCCAAGAGAAGGTGTTTTTATTTAACCCTTGCTTAACC
>JAAUQZ010000363.1 GCA_012033355.1 Leptolyngbyaceae cyanobacterium RM1_406_9
GACTCCATCATACGCAGCCAATTTAAGCAGCGCAATGAACAGAAGAAGCTGGAGCAATGGAGGGCGATCGCCTCGGCATCCTTTGAAATGTTGCCAACTTTAATTATTGTTTGTATTTCTCTGATCATTCTTCTGAGAGGAACACTTGCCAAACGCTCTCTTGAGAAATAAAGGCATAGGAGAAGATAGCATTATTACTGTTCGCCACATCATTTCTAAGCGATCGCCCAACATTGATACTGCATTCCGGTACAATCCTTCTGCACAGCCTGCCTATTGCAATGGATCGTGATCCAATTTGAGTGAATCGCATTGCATTAGAATGTTTTCTATGCATCATGCTTTTGTAATCGAGTCACATCGTACCTGTTGGCGATCGTGATGAGGGCGATTGTGGGAAAGAGGCACTCGCAAGAAGACATACAAGCTATCGGGTAAGAGATAATAGCCTTATCCTCGACTTAGTTATCTGCATCAATGCCAACGCTTCTAAGACGAGATGGGTTTGAGATTCGGATGTACTTTAACGATCACGATCCGCCTCATGTCCATGTATTTAGGGCAGGTGGGCAGGCAAAGATTGGGCTTGGTCGTCTAGGAGTATCCCCAAACCTCTTGTTAGTTCAAGGAATGAGCAATAAGGATGCAAGAGAAGCAATCATAATCGTAATAGAACACCAAATAGAACTCTTAGCCAAATGGGAGGAATGGAATGGTTGAGCCAAGGTTAGACGATTTATCCTTTCAACAGCAGATTGAACAGGCAAGATTGGCTACAGTTCAGGCAAACCTTACAGAACCCAGAGCAGTTTCTGCACACTATGATTCAGCCGCAGAACTAGTCATCGTTCGATTGCAGAGTGGAGCAGTTTTTGGTTTTCCACCAGAGATTGCTCAAGGACTGGCAGGGGCAGGGGCAGAAGAATTGTCCCAAGTGGAAGTGACTCCGATGGGAGATGGGTTGCATTGGAAGATTTTGGATGCAGATTTTAGCGTAGCGGGTTTGCTTGCTGGAGTTTTTGGGACTAAACAGTGGATGGCAAACCTCCAGCAGCGGTGGGCACAACAGCAGGCATCCTAGTGAGCGATCGCCTCTGCAAAGGTTACGTTCAGTCGCAGCTTACGTTGCAGCCAGATGCAACAGGACTTACGCAGCTAGCTCTCAGGGGCGATCCCCTACTAGCGGCTGCAATTGAGAGGCTCTTTGCTATTGCAGGAAGCAGGAGCTTCCAGTCCGTCATTACCAAGTCAGAGCTTGGTAACGAGGCGAATCAGCATTATCGCGTTGTTTGGCAACGAGAACAAAAAAGCGATCGCCCCCTGAGAAGCGATCGCCTTCAAAATTCAACAGCAAACACACCTAGTGGTGATGGTGATGATCACCGTGATGATGGTCATGACCGTGATGATCATGGCTATGAGTATGATGGTTCTGCGCCTGAGCCACTGCCAAAGAGGGATTCACCGCCAAAGCTTTCTCAGAGAGCAACGCTTCAATTTGCGGATCTGCCCAATCTGCTGCCATTTGCAGAAATTCAGGATGGTCATTCACACAAGCCATCTGCACATAGGTGACTTCAGGATGCTTGCGGCGCAAACCGTGAATGATGTGATCGACATCTAGCAGGGTTTCGTGATTTTCAGTCGCAAAGCCGATGGGCATGAAGACTAACGCCGTTACGCCCAGATCGATCAGATTCTTTGCTGCCAAGTCTGCATTTGGCTGCGTCCATTCAATCAATGGCGTTTGGTGATTGAGCCAGCCGACCGAAATTAGCGGATAGCGATGGATTAGCTTTTCCCGGACTCGCTCGTAAAGCGCCTGACTCTCATCGATGCCAGAGGTGAAACCTTTTGCCTTGTGAGGGCAACCGTGATTCATCAGCACAATGCCCGTCTGAGAAGGCAGGTGAGCAACGGCTAGATCCTTCGCAATCTTTTCCTCAACCAGCTTTGCCATCAGGTCAATGTAGGCAGGCTCATTGTAAAAAGAGGGAATGTAGCGGGTTCCTTTCACCCAATGCTCTGTGCCGTCTGCCAGTTGGGTCAGCGCTTTGTTGACCTGTTCAACAGCAATTCCACTGGTAAAGATCGAATCAACGACCAGCAGCGGATAGATCAGCAGTTTGTCAAACCCTTGAGCCTTGACTTCGGTGAGAACCTGTTCGGGTAGAAAAGGCGCACAGAAGTTGAAGGCTTTGAAGACCTGGACGCGATCGCCCCATTTGCCTGCAATTCTTTTCGATGCCTAGCCGCTGCTGTTCAAAGATGGCGTTGTGAGGTGAAATGAAATGATCGTGCTGGTGACTCCACTCGTGCAGATCAAACACAGCGAGCAGCTTTGCCAACGGGGGATAGACCCAGGTTGGCACGGGCGCAAACTTAGCAGTGAGCAAATTTAGCGCCTGTTCGTTGTAATTGGCAAAATCTTCGTAGCTTTCGACTTCGCCGTAGCCCATCAGCAAGACGGCTACGCGATCGCCACCAATCGCTTGTTCAGAAGTCGGCTGTTGAGTTTTTTCAGACTGTTGCAATTTTTCAGGAGTAGCAACCACTCTTTGCACCTCGTTTGATAAATTCTGTTTTTGAACGGAGTGATCGTTGGGTGCAGATCGCTCCAGGAAAGCCCTGCTGTCTAGGCAGGTATCTCCCTTAGAGTAACATCCCCCCACCAGGCATGGGGATAATGTGAGAGCTTGCACCAAGCTGGTCTGTTACCCAATGACCACCCTGGAATCAATTCCGGGCTAAAAGCTTAAGTCCGTTAAAACGGACTCAAATACACACCAGAAGCTTCTTCCAACTCGTTAGAACGAGTTTTAGCTTTGAGCCTGAGATTGATCTCACGGCTCTAGTGCAATGCCTCCTGCCGTTGGTACAAAATCTCAGTCATTACTCCTTGCCTCCTCTTATTGGCGAAATTTTGCTCTAAAACTTCTAAAACTGCCCTTTCTTCTGGACGCAGCTCGTTGGGGTCAGACTGCTCTATAAAGCTAGCTTTTCCATCATTGGCAACAGCCAGCCTTCCAGGTAAGCATCAATCACCCCAGGGTGAACGTAATACTTGCGGCACGTTGCAGGTCGATTGCCCAGTTGTTTTGCGACTTGCTTAACCGCTTGAACAATGTTGCGATTTGCGGCAGTTTTTGACTCAAATGGGCCAATTTCACTCAGATCCACTGCCGCTAAAACGGTGCCTGCCCAGGTGCGAAAATCTTTAGCGGTAAATTCTTCGCCTGTGATTTCTCTGAGGTAGTCGTTAACATCTTCAGAGCTAACTTTTTGCCGCTGTCCTGCTTCGTCAATGTACTGAAACAGGTCGTATCCAGGAATATCTCGGCAGCTTTTGACGATTTTGGCGAGGCGGCGATCGCTCAGTTCAATCTCATGTTCCACACCGCTCTTGCCGCGAAACTGAAACCGAACTTTAGATCCGGAGATTTCAACATGGCGATCGCGCAAAGTGGTCAAGCCAAAAGATTTGTTTTTTTGCGCGTACTCCGGGTTGCCAATGCGAATAAAGGTGGTTTCCAGCAGCCGTACCACTGCCGCCAGCACCTTCTCACGCGGCATACCCCGCAGCTTGGAGTGTTCTTCCGCCGTGCGTCGAATCAACGGCAGCGCCAACCCAAACGGAATCATTCGATTAAACTTAGTCTGGCTTCTGATCTTTTGCCAGTCAGCATGATAGCGATATTGCTTGCGCCCTTTAGCATCGCGTCCCGTTGCCTGAAGATGCCCATTGGGTAAGGGACAAATCCACACTTCTGTTAAGGCAGGGGGAACGGCTAAGGCTTTGATTCGCGTTAGCTCTACAGAATCTTGAATGCGATCGCATTCGCATCAATATAGCTAAACCCCTTGCCTGCCCGTTTTCGCTGAATTCCTGGAATATCATCACAAACGTAGCGTAGACCCGCTACCTTCGCAGACTTTGCCGGATCTGTAACCAGCACCGCCTCTATCTGCTTGTGAATTTTTTCCTTTGAGCTTTAACCTTTTGACCCTTAGCCGCCTTTACCTGCATTGCCCCAACTAACACCGCTGTGGATTTTGTCTGAACATTTAGCGCGGTCGTCGGTTGAGAAACTGACTCGCCAGCGCTACCGCATCGCCAATGTCAACCTGACCATCTTGCCTGCCCAGAAATGCATCTAGCGCCGAGTTAGAACCCGGCGTTGCTGATTTGAGATATGAATTGCGTAGCGATTGTCTTGAAAGTCAAGGGGAAAGAAGGACAAGTTTGTGACCTGTGGATGGTCATGACAAGATAACGGGTTGGGAGACCCGTTATCTTGTCATCAGATGAGGTGAAGCTGGCCTAAGTCG
>JAAUQZ010000364.1 GCA_012033355.1 Leptolyngbyaceae cyanobacterium RM1_406_9
CATGAGAAGGAGAAACCTGCTGAAGTTTTCCTATGGCACCAATGGCATTAAGACGAACACCGCTATGGTTGTCCTCTGATGCCAGAGCAGCAAGAGCATCTACAACTTCAGATGAAGCTACCCCAACTCTCCCTAGTGCTAGAGCCGCATTGCCACGAACGCCGTTATTCGGGTCCTTCAATGCTTGCAGGAGAGAAGGAACCACATCTTCTGGCTCTGGTTTAGCTTGAACTAAACCCAGAACTGCTCTCTGGCGGCTTTCCACATCTTCACTCTTTAATTCTTGGAGATAAACTTCAATCCCTCTGTTAGTAGACATTTTTAAATGGAGCGATGGAGTTTATCGTATCTAACAGCAAGTCTGATTTCTGAAGCAGAACCCGGTGGTCATCCTCAATAAGTCGATGGCAAGCGGTCGTCTACTGAGTCTCTACTATCCTTGCTAACTAAAATTAGCTGATTAGCTCCAAAATCTACTAGAGTGAGGTTTGGCATACGGCATTTGCGGCTAAAACAGGTCGAATCCGTATGGGCGCAACGATTGGCTCTGCTGCTGCAAGTTAACCGTGAGCCGAAATTGCTCTGAAAGTTTGCCTTAAACTGTTATGGCGTAAGGGATGAAGGATGAGGGATGAAGGATGAGGGATGAAGGATGAAACCGATTCAAATTTTGCTGCTGACTGATTGTTCTAACCAGTCTTTGTACTGCCATAACTTAAAACTCTTAATTCAAAGCTGTTAACTGAGGTTGTCTCATGTCATTGATCCGCGAACTGCATCGCCAGCTAACTCGCAAGGAACGTTCTGCTGTCGAAATCACGCAGGAAGCTCTGGAACGCATCCAATCACTAGAGCCAAAACTGCACAGCTTTTTGTATGTGACGGCAGACCACGCACTGGAGCAGGCGCGAAAGGTAGATGCCAAAATTGCGGCGGGTGAGGAAATTTCACCGCTGGCTGGAATCCCGATTGGGATCAAAGACAATATGTGTACAAAAGGCATTCCAACGACCTGCGGCTCTCGAATTTTGGAGAACTTTGTGCCGCCCTATGAGTCCGCTGTTACGGAGAAGCTGACAGCGGCAGGGGCAGTAATGGTCGGGAAGACAAACCTGGATGAGTTTGCGATGGGTAGCTCTACTGAAAACTCAGCGTTTCAGGTGACGGCAAATCCCTGGGATCTGGAGCGGGTGCCGGGTGGCTCTTCGGGGGGGTCGGCGGCGGCGGTAGCCAGTGGGGAATGTGTGGTAGCGCTGGGGTCTGACACGGGTGGCTCGATTCGTCAGCCTGCATCGCTGTGTGGCATCGTGGGAATGAAGCCAACCTACGGGCTGGTGTCGCGCTATGGGCTGGTTGCCTATGCGTCTTCGCTAGACCAAATTGGCCCGTTTGGTCGGACGGTGGAAGATGCAGCGATTTTGCTGGGGGCGATCGCCGGACACGATTCCAGAGACGCAACCAGCCTAAAGGTATCCATTCCTGACTATGCCAGTGCGCTCAAACCTGACCTGAAGCCCAGACGCAAGCTCAAAATTGGCGTAATTCAAGAAACCTTTGGGCAAGGCTTAGACCCAACCGTTGAAGCGACGGTGACAAAAGCGGTAGAACAGTTGCAAACGCTGGGCGCTGAGATTCAGGTGGTTTCCTGTCCGCAGTTTCGCTATGGTTTGCCAACTTATTACATCATCGCGCCTTCGGAAGCGTCGGCAAATTTAGCCCGCTATGACGGCGTAAAGTATGGCTTCCGAACTCAGAATCCAGACAACCTGCTATCTATGTATACCGAAACTCGCGCTCAGGGCTTTGGGGCGGAGGTCAAGCGACGGATCATGATTGGCACGTACACGCTTTCGGCAGGCTATTACGATGCCTATTACCTGAAGGCGCAAAAGGTGCGAACGCTGATCAAGCAGGACTTTGAGCAGGCATTTGAGAAGGTGGATATTCTGGTTTGCCCGACTAGCCCGACGACAGCGTTTAAGGCGGGAGACAAGACCGCCGACCCGCTGAGTATGTATCTGAATGACCTGATGACGATTCCGGTGAATCTGGCGGGGTTGCCTGCTCTCAGCCTCCCCTGCGGGTTTGACGATCAGGGTTTGCCCATTGGGCTACAGCTAATCGGCAATGTGCTGCGCGAAGACCTGCTGCTGGAGGTTGCCTACTGCTATGAGCAATCGACTTCCTGGCATCAGCGATCGCCTCAGCTATAAAAATCGCAATTCCAGCCAGAACGCTTTAGATTAGAAGAGTTTGCAATCTAGTCCCTAAACCTAAAACCATTACGTATCGGGATTATGGTTAAAGCACTGTCACCGTTTCTGAAGTTGTTTCTGGCTGTAGCGAGTCTTGTGGCGATCGCCTACACCGCAACCTGTGTCTACTTATTCATGCGGCAAACCCGCATGATTTTCTTTCCATCGCCCTACATTCAAACTACGCCGACAGAGTTTAATTTGCCCTATGAGGAAGTTTGGATTCCGGTTGCGGACAATAGCAATCAGGCGAAAAGACTTCACGGCTGGTGGATTCCGGCGGAGTCGGAGCGGGTGTTGCTCTACCTGCATGGGAATGGGGCTAACATTGGCGCAAATGTAGCTCAGGCAAGTCGGTTTCATCGGTTGGGCTTTTCAGTATTGCTGATTGACTATCGCGGCTATGGGATGAGTGAGGGCGATTTCCCGACGGAGGCTTCTGTTTATGCAGATGCCCAAACGACCTGGGATTATCTGATTCAGCAGGGAATTTCGCCGGAGCAAATTTTTATTTATGGGCATTCGTTGGGCGGGGCGATCGCCATCAACTTAGCAACTCAAAATCCGAGTGCAGCTGGGCTAATTGTGCAAAGCTCATTTACGTCGATGCGCGAAATGGCGACCTATGCTAAAAACTTGGAGATTTTTCCGCTGGATCTACTGCTCACTCAACGGTTTGACTCTCTGCAAAAGCTCCAGGCAAATGGCTCACCCAGGGAGAAGTCGCTGCAAATGCCTGTGCTGTTTATTCATGGGACTGCCGATGTTCAGGTGCCATCAGTAATGAGCGAGGCGCTATATGCTGCCGCACCGGAACCCAAGCAAATTTGGCTGGTGCCAAATGCCGGACACAATGACGTAGCAGATGTGGCAGGAGCAGAATACCTTCAGGTGGTGCGACGATTTGTTGAACGGGCAAGTGTGGCGAGTCTGCAACCTCAAGATTGGCAAAAGTAATACCAATGTGACATCCTCCCGACGCTGATGCTACGCATACAGCGCGGTGCTCCCTCAAGATTGCTCCTAAACTATTAATTTTGGTTCTACACGTTTCATCCGTCGGTTCTACTAGCGTCTCATTTTTTACTCACCAACACTCAACTGGTGTAGAGAGATTTGTTTACACATACTCTCAACCGCTAACATTAGCGACTGCAACAGTTCAGAGTCTTCACGATAATCGGCAGGAGCCAGGTTCGCAACTCGCTGGCTTTGGCTGATGTTTGCAACTTCTCGCCATTCTTCAGGAGTCTGATCTTTGTAAACCCCGATCGCCACGCCTTGTTCCTGGTTCATAATCGAAAAACAGGGAATGTCAGAAGCCCCATCACCCACATAAATGACTTGATTGAGCGGTACGTGTAGTTCTTCGGGCGGTACATCCCGATAGACAAACATTTGACCATCATCTTGGTGATGCTCGATTCCTTTAGAAAGCTGAAAGAGATAGCGCGTTTTCTCAGTATGAGTGACAATCTTCTTCAAAAACTCTACGCCGCCATCCTCACCATAGTGAAACTCACAGCCCCACATTGCCTTAAAGTATGGAGCAATGCAATTATGGCGGGCAATCTCTACCATGCCACAAGTGATGAGATAGAACTCTACCTCTACTTCTGGATTTAGTTCATGCGCCCGCTGGCGCAAGCGATCGAACATCTCAGTCACACCTTCAAATGGAGTTAACTCTTGCCCAAACTTTGCAAGAGAATCTTGGGTGATTTTGTGCTGGCTGTTCTGCTGAGACTCCTCAATTAGGGCATAAAATCGAGCTAAGATTTTGTCCCATCCCTGATCAACTAGCGGCTGTATTCGCTCTTGTCGAAATTTGTTGTGGGGAATGCCATAGCTCTCAAGTAGGCTGTCAACGGTGTCCGGTACGAGCGTATCATCAAAGTCAAATACAACTGCAATGCAGTTAGAGACGGGCTTAGTTGCTATCGTCATATAGCAATCCTAAATCATTCATGAGAAACAGCCATAGGTGAAAAGCTTCGGGAAGACAAAGACCTGTTGATGTGTAACGAACTCAAACAGATACTTGACGATATTGAACGACGTGCAGAGTTGA
>JAAUQZ010000050.1 GCA_012033355.1 Leptolyngbyaceae cyanobacterium RM1_406_9
GCCCTTCTTCAGGCAAAGCGCCCCTTCACCTTTACCGGGAAAGCAGGAACTAATCCACAGGCTATACTTCACTCATCCTGCGTCTGCATTCAAAAGTAGTGCCCTTCCATGAGCAATCAGTCCCCGGCACCTGTTCCCCCAACGGATGTAATCAAGGAGACGACTGAGAAACTAGCCGCCTTCGTGCAGTAGATTGCTCAACTGATTCAAAGCCGCAACTGGTTTACGATTTTGCTGCTGCTGGATGCGGGCTAAGCTTTGTCGCGGCGATCGCCATAGCTGTGCGAACAATGCCACGACCCACAGCCGAGGCAAGCGATTTTACAGAACGTAAGGCAATCAAAGGACTACGACCATTCACCGCTGAAGATGCGGAAATCTTTGCTCAGCTTCAGCGCAACCGCAGCCTGAAGGAGTGTCTGGAATCATTCACCAGTGGCTCGTTTCGCTTCGGGATTCTCATGGGCGAATCGGGCAGCGGCAAGACTTCGTTTTTGCAAGCAGGTGCATTGTCCAGGCTTTCAACTTTAGAAAGTACTCATCGTGCCGTTTACGTCAAGTTTGCCGATCGCCACCCCATTGACACTATCCGCGCTGCTTTGACAGACCAACTGAAGTTGCCCAGAGAACAGGTTGCAACGGCTGATCTGTTGACACTTTTGGCAACGGCAGAGGAAGCGATCGCCAAACCGCTCATCCTCTTATTTGACCAGTTTGAACAGTTCTTTGTGCATCACAAACATAGGAGCGATCGCCAACCCTTCATTCAGGCATTAACCGATTGGTATCGTACAGAAACTTTCAGTAAAGATTGTGGTGTGCATTCGGGGGGATATGTGCGATCGCCTGGTCGAGCTGCATCAGGCGATCGGCTACTCGCTTGGGCCGCAGGAAGTGTTTCGGCTCGAAAAGTTTACGCCGACCGAAGCTGCCAAAGTGCTGCGCGTGATTGCTAACACCGAAGACTTGCAGTTTGACGATCGCTTCGTGGCAGAACTGGCAGAGCAAGAACTGGCAAACCGCGAAGATAGTGTATTAATTAGCATTGCCGAAGAATTCAGGCAGTTAGAGAACACTAGTGTGACTCGGCAAATGTTAAGCGAGACACTTCAAGCCGCTCAAACCATTGAAGGACCCTCCGATCAGTCCTTAGCGTTGAATGAGATTGCCGAAGCTTACAGACTGCTAGAGGATACTAAGACGGCGCAGCAACTATTGCGGCAGGCACTTGAAGCAGCAGAGACAGCAAGTTCATCTAACTCATTAGCATCAATAGCAGTGACTTATGCCAAATTAAAAGATTGGGGAGGAGCGTTGAGGGCACTGAGACGCTGTCAGGAGGAAGAAAAGGTGAGTGCGTTGACAGAAGTGTTGACGCTTTGGGCAGAAAAGCAAAATCCGGTATTGCGGGAGTTGAGAGAAGAGGAGGAGTGAATGGGTAGATGGGTGAATGGGTGGATGGAGTGAGAGAGTAATAGAGAGACGTGAAGCAGTAGGAGATTGGTAATGGAGACAGCTCAAGTTCTTCAACAGGGAGAAAATCAAGTGGTGGTCTTGTCTAAAAACTTTCAGGTTGAGGGTAATGAAGTATATGTTAGAAAAATTGGCAGCACGATTGTTCTAATTGCTAAAGAGAATCCCTGGGGATCTTTATTTGACAGCTTAAGTGAGTTCTCTGAAGACTTTATGGAAGCTAGAGAGCAACCTGTCCTTGACTCCAGATGAGGAATGGGAATGAGGATTCTGTTAGATGCCAACATCTGTATCTACATCATCAAACGTAAATTGGCTAAATAGCTTCTTTTCTAGCGATCGCATTACAATGAAAGTTAAAAAGGATGATTATCATGGACATCCGCCAGAAAACTCTAAGTTTAATTGAGCAACTATCTGATGATCAGTTAGCAGGTTTATTGCCTTTGCTTATCGAAGCACGAGACGGGCAACGTGAAGACTTGTCTAGCGAAACCTCTCAGGCTTATCAAGAATGGCTCAGTTCTGAGAATGACCTTTATGACGAAGCTTTCTCAGATGAACTGGCAGCGCAAGGACTATGTTTCTAGTCTCGTCGGCTCTGTGCCATGATTTCATCGGTGCTGAGTTCGGTTTTTGCCTGACCTTGCATGGGTTTGATCAGGCGATCGCCCTCTCTAAGACTAGAAAACTAGCTTGATGGCGATCGCCAAACTTTGAGTATCTTCTAGAATAAAGAATGGTTTGAACAGAGGTTTTCTGTGAGCATCAGTCTTACTCCAAAGCAAGAACTGCATTCAAGATCTGTTGAAAGTCCATATCATAACCTGCCTATTCTGGCTGTTAGGCAGGCAGATGACCCACCTTTTAGTTTCACCGAGTTCTCACCTTTCTAGCGGTAAGGGTCTGGTGCGGCCATTTACATCAACGCTCGGCCAGTTGGGGTCAAAGGTAAGATTTTCTAAACCACCATTAGAAATTACAAAGGTATCTTCAACTTTTGCCCCTGGCAGGCTGGGATTCCAAGCTACGACCATGTTTTCAGCTAAGGAATCGGTGGTGGTCGGCGTTGCTATCACTTCTCGCGCTAGATAGCCTGCGGTGCCGCCCTGATGATGTTCCAGGATGGTGTGGGGGTAGCCCTGCTGGGTGTAGGACTGGGCGATCGCCCCATACACCTCACTCAAAAGCGCACCCGGTTTCGACGCATCCAGTGTTACTGCCTCTACTTGTCGCACCCGTTGATGTAGCTTTGCTTGCTCCGGAGACAAGCCACCAAAGTAGACAAAGCGAGTGAGACTGGCAACCAATCCATAGCCCCGCGCACAAAACACCAGCATGGCAACTCGTTCAATTGGCTCATGCGTGGGTATAGGATGGCGGTACAGCAATCGGTTTTCTCCTGCTGCTAGCGTTAATGCGGGATGTAGCCCCCTTGCCCACATTGCCTCGGCTCCGGCTCCGGCAAGCTGATACTCTGTCCAATCTGGCTGAGCTTCATGCAATACTTCTGTCATCGCTTCGCTGGCTAACCGTCCAACCAGGCGATAGCGCTCTAGCTCACTCGGCATCATGACTCGTTTGTGAGCAACCAATGATGATGGAATCGGAAGTTCAGTGAGACTGTTTGATGAGGTGGAGGGCTTATCACTGAGAATTTTTCCGCCCTCAGTCACCTCTTGCACAAACGCCTCTCGCATCGCTGCTTCAGCCCAGGGGTAGGCAAAAAGTTTGTAGCCTCCTGCCGACTCATCCCGTCCTGGAAGTTCCTCATCAACAAACCTTTGAGCTTCGATTTCATCGGTCAACAGCCACGCACCGTCCGCTGTCACCAAAATTTCTGCGGCTCCAGTTTCGGCTGCAAGCAAAATGGTGTGTGCCGCTCCAGCGGTTGCCCAGGAAAACCAATCTGTGCCGCGCAGCCGTAACCCCGTCACATCAGCATTCAGAGCCGATCGCATCAGCTTTAGTTTAGTGACGATCTCGGCAGCGTAGTGAGTTTTGAATAATGAGTTTTGAATTGAGGCAGAAACCACAGTTTTAAAGTAAATATGAAACCAATACAGAACTCGGAGCGCGACTGTACAAAGTCAGCGTTCGACCATCTGGCTTTAAAAACTCCTGAGAATGCATCTCTGGACACAAATAGAGGATGTATCAAGCTTCACGCTTCAGGCTATTTCAAATATTCCCTTAAAGGCTGGTTCTTTATAAGAGAAACTTATGACAAGTAGCACATACTTTTTGGTCTAATTTAGCAAATTTATAGCTGGATTCTCAATTATTCACTCCATTGGGAGAGGCAGGTCAAAGTTAGAGGATGTTTGAAAAGTATCAAAAGTCTTGCACTCGCCCCTCAATCCCCCGACGCTGGGGGACTTTGAGCCAGGTTCCCCCCAAAATTGGGGGGCTAGGGGGGCGATTCGGGTAGCCGTTGGCACTTTTCCATCCTCTTACGGCTGGCGAAGTTCCGTTGGAGTCCTTCTACCTGAAGCTGAGAGATGTAATAGTGCGATCGCCTGAACAGAAAGTTTAAGCGGGAGAGCAGCTTTGACCACTTTCCCGCTTAAACCTTTAGGATATTGGGTTATATCCATTGCACTCAGCTTGAGCTTTAGCCAGTTAAGCGTTGGTAGATGCGCTTTAAGCTCACGGCTATAAAGATGGGGCGATAAAGCTAGCCAGCCTGCACTTCTGATGCGTGACCGTTGTTGGCGCTGACGTTAGCCATGCTGCTCATGCTGGGGTCAGCCGTAGCAGCTAGCTTTTCTTTGTCGAGTCGCCGCTTACGGGCGTAAAGCTGAATGATTGCCGCCATTGCCACCACCAGAGCCAGAATGCCCCAGGCAGTCACATCGGTCGGCAAATTGTTCTTAAACACCGCAAGCAGCACAATTACCACCAAAAACACAGTGGGAACTTCGTTAAGCCATCGCATCTGTTGGCTACCGAGGGCAAACTTGTCTGCTGCCATTTGTTTCATCAGACGAGCGCAGTAGTGGTGATAGCCAATCAGGACGGCGACAAGGCTCATTTTAACCTGGAGCCAGGTATCTTTGAGGAGTTCGGGGGTCGTGACTAGCATGGCGATCGCCATCACCACCGTTAACACCATACCTGGCGTAGTAATCAGCTTATAGAGCCGCTTCTCCATGATCTGGTACTGCTGTTGAAGAATGCTGCGGGCGGGTTCTGGCTGCTCATTGGCTTCGACGTGATAGACAAATAGACGCACTAGATAGAACAAGCCAGCAAACCAAACCACAACGCCAACAATATGAAATGCTTTGAACCAGAGATAATTCATGGGTCACATCCTCTATAGCTGCTACAGCTAAGACCTAATTGTATCGAGCAATCGTGGTCTTTTAAGGGGCAGAGCCAATGCCTTAAATAAGTTTAACGGGAGAAGCACTCAGATGGTTGCTCAAACGAAATGCTTTCCAGCGCCTAGACAGCGTGCTTAAACAGCGTATCCAGGTAAACTCTGGCAGCACGACGGTAGCTCCGAGACGACTCGACGCTATCGCTATTGCCATTTTGCAGGAGGAACAGGGAGAGAGCGGCAGAAAACACCCGGTCTTGGTCCCAGTCGGGATGGGTCTCCAGGTAGCCTTGAAGCGATTCATGTAACTCTTCAGGGATTTCTGCCAAGATGCTGACGGTTGCGTTCATGGAAACCTCTGGTAAGGGGGCGAATGGACAAAAAACACCTGCCTGCGGTGCGATCGCAGCTATTTAGAGCTAAAATTGCAGCCAAAACTAGCGCCGATCCGACTCAAAACTGAGCCTGAAACTTTCCAGCGAATAATCCACAGATAATCCACAGGCAGATCCAGACTGGCTCAAATCGGAGCGCTTTTTAGGTAGGTCGCATCATTGTGCGCTAGAGGGGGGTAGGCTTGTCAATGCTGCAAAATGTTGCAATCCCCTTCAGATAAAAATAAGGTTTACGGAACAATCAGGGTTTAAGGGCATTTCTTGTTACACAAGTTTACTTAAAACCGCTGGTTTATGAGAAAGCCCCTTTCTAGTGCTGAAATCCCCAATAAGTCTGCAAGTCCTTATGCTCTCGTTAAGGGCTGTGGAAAACGTTAGACAATCTGTGGAAAAACCTCTACCCACCTGTGGAAACGGTGTGGAATGCGTGGGGAAAATTTCGCTAAAAGATAAGAATTGCAAAAAGTTGGAAAGTCAGAGGTTGCTGAAGCTTTTCTGAATTGCCTGCTTCTGATGAAACGCAATCTACAGCAGGAATGCTTCTAGAATAGATCATGTGTTCTGCTATGTCCATACCGGAATAGAACACTTGATCTATAGCAGTCCTAAATCAGTTGTAAGAAGAGTAGGTTGTGAGAGGCGCACCCCTCCGGAGTGCGCCTCTCACAACCCATTTAGGATGGCTATATAAAAGTTTTTGATTGACCAGCCCTAAGTCTCCTGGTTGTCTAACAAAATTTTTAAAACCACAAAATTTCTAAAACCGAGGAACCGATTTTGATAATGTTCTAGAAGTAGGTTGTTTTCGAGAAGGCACTGCTTTCTCAAAAAGTTTATTTTTAAGATGGAGTGGGCAGACAAGCAACGTCACCCAAACTGGATTGATGAGTGGGACTGGGATTCTAGGTATGCAGACTTACTATTACGCTTTAGCTAGTCAAAGGTTTTTGCTGGAAGAGGAACCCGTTGATGAGGTGCTGCGGGAGCGGACACGCAATTATCAGGATCAGGGCAAGGAAATCGATTTTTGGTTAGTTAAGCAACCTGCCTTTTTACAGGCACCTGAGATGGCGGCGATCGCCACCCAATGTCCAAAACCTGCTGCTGCGATTATTTCCACCAACCCGCAGTTTGTTACCTGGCTCAAGCTACGCTTGGAGTACGTTGCGACGGGTGAGTTTCAAGCTCCTTCTGCAACCATTCCTGAGCCGCTGGCTTCTTTGGCTTCTGTATCCTGAACCGTTACGTTCCGATTATGGGCGATCGAACCATGTACCAACCTCAGATGAAGCTTTTGATCAAGCCACGCAGTTTCTCGCTGAGTGTGGCGATCGCAACGGTAGTCGCGGGGATCAATATCACGGGGATCACAGCGCAGAGGGCGATCGCCCAGCCTTATCCTGCCTGTGAACCCCCTGCCGCAGGTGAATATCTGCTTCTGGTTGTCAATGAATCTAGTCAAACGTCAGAGCAGCTTCGGAGTACCCTACCGCCTAATGCGTCTACAGCGGTTTGCCGCTATTTAGACAACACGGTTACTCGTGTGGGTGGGTTCACCGATGCTGAAGTTGCTAATTCTTGGGCGCAATATTTGACTGACCTGGGAGGAATACAGGCTTTTGTTGCCCGTCCGCCGGAAACGGCTTCAATTCAAGCTCAGAATCCCAGCCCTCAGCCTGGTGCCGCATCTAGCTCAGAATTGGCTTATAATCCTCAGCCGCTGGCGGCTGGCTATGCGGTGCTGGTTGACTATTTCAACCGTCCAGAGGTAGCAACTGACGTACAGCAGGCATTGGGTAGCCACGTCGGGCTGGTTTCCTATGGTCAGCGTCCTTACCTGCTGGCACTGCACACGTCTGACGCGGCTGTAGCAAATTCTGTGTTGCAACGGCTGAGCGATCGCAATTTTTTAGCTCTAGTCGTCGATAGCCGTCGAGTTGTTTTACTCACCCCAGCCGTTGCCTCAGTCGATTGAGCAACGCTCAAGCTGGGCCAGCCAACCAGGAAATCGTGACCCCCAACAAACAGCCGACAATGACCTGAACAGGGGTATGTCCCAGCAATTCCTTAAGCCGTTCTTCGGCAAATTTGGTATCGCCCCGAAAGAGTTCGTCTACAATCTGGTTGAGAATTCGTGCCTGCTTGCCAGCGGCCTGACGTACCCCAGTTGCGTCATACATGACGATGATGGCAAAAATTAGGGCCACCGCAAATTCGCTGCTTTCCCACCCCATCGACTGCCCCACTCCGGTCGCCAGGGCTGACACCAGAGCCGAGTGGGCGCTGGGCATTCCGCCCGTTTCAACAATCGTGCGAAAGTTAACCTTGCCGTGTCGAGCAAACTCAAAAACTAGCTTGAGAACCTGAGCAATTAAACAGGCGATGACTGCAACCAGCAGTACATGATTGTCGAAGATTGCGCTGATGTCCTGCATGATGGCATCCCCCTTAGTGAGTCCTTAGTGAGTGCGGGCGGTAATGTAGTCAGCGATCGCCATCAGAGGCTGAGCGCTTTCCCCAAAAGGCTCTAATTGCGCTTTGGCATGAGCAATTCGCTGGTCTGCCTGACGCTTCGACTCCTCAATTCCCCAAATGCTAGGGTACGTCACTTTTTGAGCCTGCAAGTCTTTGCCGACCGATTTACCTAGCTCCTCCTGAGTGGCGGTAATATCCAGCACATCATCCACAATCTGAAATGCCAGTCCAATATCTTGAGCATAATTGGAAAGTCGCTCAACATTCGCCTCTGACCCACCTGCTAGGGCTGCTCCACACACGACAGAGGCTTCTAGCAGCGCTCCCGTCTTGTGACGGTGGATAAAATCGAGCGTTTCCAGAGACACGTCCGTTTTGCCCTCAGACTCTAGATCGACGACCTGACCGCCGACCAGTCCGGCTGCTCCTACCGCTCGTCCTAACCGCGCAATCACCTGCAAGACCTGCTCGGCAGGCACCCCTTGCGTTTGTGCTGCAATAAACTCAAACGCATAGGCGAGCAATCCGTCTCCCGCCAAAATCGCAATGTCTTCGCCATAGACCTTGTGATTTGTCAGCTTGCCCCGGCGATAGTCATCATTGTCCATCGCAGGCAAATCGTCATGAATCAGAGACATCGTGTGAATCATTTCCAGGGCGCAGGCTGTCGGCATTGCCATCGCAGCATCACCGCCCAGCAGTTCACAGGTTGCCAGACAAAGAATTGGGCGCAGGCGCTTTCCTCCTGCCATCAGGGAATAGCGCATCGCTTCATAGATTTTTTCTGGGTAGATGACTGCGATGGACTGGTCTAGGGCGATTTCCACGCGGTTTTTCTGATCTGTCAAGTAAGCAGACAGGTCAAATTTTGACTGAGAATTGAGAGTGTTCGTCACGACTGCCCCTTAGTTCCTCACACTTCTTATGGCTACTTAGGAAGATTTTACGGTTGCAGGTGCTTGCAGGAATATAAAGTTGGAGATTAATCGCAGCGCTGTAATTTGCGGCGGTAGCTCCATACTGTATTGTGCAACAGCATGGCGACAGTCATCGGCCCAACTCCACCGGGAACGGGAGACAGCCACGCGGCTATTTTTTGGACATTGGTAAAATCTACATCGCCTACCAATCGGGCTTTACCAGTTTCGTCTACAATTCGGTTTGTGCCTACGTCAATTACGGTCGCACCGGGCATTACCATATCTGCTGTCACCAGGTTGGGCTGTCCGGCGGCTGCAATCAGAATATCTGCGCTGCGGCGATCGCCCCAAATCCTGTGTGCGCGAATGGGCCACCGTCACCGTCGCATTGGCATTCAGCATCATCAGCGCCAGCGGTTTGCCAACCAGCGTACTGCGTCCAATAATCGCAGCATTTTTGCCAGTCGGGTCAATTTCATAGGCCGCCAGCAAACGCATGATTCCAGCCGGGGTACAGCTTCGCAAGCCGACTTCACCCCGCACCAGCCTTCCCAAATTGAGCGGATGCAGCCCATCCACATCTTTATCAGGATTGATCTGACTCAGCAATCCCACTGCATCCAGGTGATTTGGTAAAGGCAACTGAAGCAAAATGCCGTCTACCGTTTCATCCTGATTAAACTCATGGATCAGTTTTTCTAGTTCTAACTGCGTCGTTTCGGTGGGCAAATGCTTGCCCACCGAGGCAATGCCAACCTTTTCACAAGCTCGCTCTTTGCCTCCCACATAAGATAGGCTGGCAGGGTTGTCTCCTACCATTAGCACTGCTAGAGATGGGGGACGACCTATCTGGGGCTGCAAGGTTTCAATCTGTTGAGTTAATTCAATGTGTAACTGTGCGGCAAGTGCTTTGCCGTCTAATATGCCAGCTATACCAGTCATATTTTGGTTCGATGTTGATGTGAATGAGAACAGTTCTCCAGGTTAATACAACCGGACGAAGGTTTACAGCTTAAATCTTCTACCGTAGGAATTTACGTTTCTGATATAGAAACTGGTTTAGAAAATGTGCCCTGAGCATAGAGAAATTGCTCAGAAGACGAGTTCCATAAAGAATGGAAATAACAATGCAAGGCATAATGTATCGCAGATGCGGTTGACAATAGGGGAATTTCTAGCAGGTGAGATTAACGGTTGGCGTGCAGGTCTGGCGATTCGGCATTCTGCTGGGATTGATCAGTCTAACGGGTTGCGCTGGATGGTCACAGGCGACTTGTGTAAATGGACTGTTTCCAGGACGAGTTAGACCGATTGAGCGGATTCAAGCTTGCGCTAACGCTGACTACGCTAACGCTGACTATACTGTGCGACTGCGCGGTACGGTGGGCGATCGCGCCCCCCTCCTAAACGGACAGGTCTATCAGCTTCAAGACAGCACAGGAGAAATCTGGATTCTCACTTCTGATATGACCTTAAAAACGGGAGATCAGGTTGTCATTCGAGGTCGAGTTCGCTATCTAAGCATTCCTCTAGCTGGACAAGAGCAGGGAGAATTTTATATTGAAGAATTAAGCCAACTCGAACGAAAATGATGCGGATTTACGTAGCTTTAACGTCTCCTCAGCCCTATTTTTCTATCATGCAAAACTTAACCGAAAAAGATAGCCGTCCCACTGTAGCGATCGCCATTCTCTATCAAGACAACCAGTTTTTGATGCAGCTCCGAGATAACATCCCAGAAATCATTTATCCCGGTCATTGGGCTTTTTTTGGTGGACACCTAGAGCCAGGGGAATCACCCGAAGTCGCCATGCGCCGCGAGCTGCTAGAAGAAATCGGCTACAGCCCTCCATTTGTGGAAGAATTCAAGGACTATGCAGACGCTCACGCCATTCGTCACGTTTATCATGCACCTCTCACCGTACCCGTCGAAAGCCTGGAGCTAAACGAAGGATGGGACTTGGGGCTGTTTACAGTAGAAGATATTGTGCGGGGCGATCGCTACTCAGAACGCGCCGCACAGGTGCGCCCCCTGGGAAAACCCCACCAGCAAATTTTGCTAGACTTCCTCAACCGTTCTACAAAGTGACTGTCTTTTGCTACTTTATTCCTAAGACTGCCCTGCTTAAAAATTGTGGAATTTGCATACAGCATTCGGGAAAGCGCTAGAGCAAAACACGTATCGATTAAAATTTCTCTTCAAGGTGAAGTAGAGATCATCGTCCCGCGTGGGTTTGACCAGCGGCGCGTGCCCGAAATTCTTCAGCGGCGGCAAGACTGGATCGCCAAAACCACTGAGCGAATTGCCTCCGAACGGCAGGCTACTCCGGCTGAGCCAACGGGAACGCTGCCTGACCAGATTGAGTGGCGATCGCCCCCGCTCACCTGGACGGTTGAATATCTTCCGCCAGATGCGCCCAACCTATCGCTTAAAACTTATAAAGCAGCTCATCACATCGTGCTGCATGGGTCAACCCATCATCTAGAAGCCTGTAGACAAGCCCTAAGGCACTGGCTTACCCGTCAGTCATACTTTCACCTGGCTCCCTGGCTCAAGCAAACCAGCAAGGAAATTGATTTGTCCTACAGCAAAGTCTCGGTTCGGGGGCAAAAGACCCGCTGGGCAAGCTGCTCTGGTCAAAAGTCAATTAGTCTTAACCACAAACTGCTGTTTTTGCCGCCTGAACTAGTCAGATACGTATTCATTCACGAACTGTGTCACACGGTTCATCTCAATCATTCCGCCAAATTTTGGGCACTCGTGGAAAAGAAAGAACCAAACTATAGAGCGCTGGATGCTGAGCTAAACAAGGCTTGGCGCTACGTTCCCGCCTGGGTCGAGCAATCTTTTGATTGAGGAAAGAGAAGGACTACCAGTTCTTTTCGCAAATCTGTTATTATGATGTTTCGTCGCCTGGAGAGGTGGCTGAGTGGTCGAAAGCGGCAGATTGCTAATCTGTTGTAGGAACAGTAATGCCCTACCGAGGGTTCGAATCCCTCCCTCTCCGTTTTTACCTACTATCCATACACAAGTTCTTGCAGTCCCCTAAGTCCCCCATTCTGGGGGACTTTGAGCCACTGGGAATCCCTGTCGCGCACGGCTCGGAAGTCCCCCAGAATGTGGGGTTGGGGGGCGAAATGCAGAGTTTTGAGGTCAGTCAGGAGTTGCGTATATACGGTAGCCGTTTTTACCGGGTCTAGTGACTCTCGTGAAAGGCTGATTCTCCGCTACGCAGGCTTCGACTGCGCTCAGCCTGCGGCATCCGCGAATCCGTGAATTGAGCGTAGCCGAAATCCACCCTCAGAAAATCTGTCAGGCAACCAGATGTGCAACTTTTTCTGTCCTCTTGTGGGATGGGCATCTTGCCCGTCCAAATCAAGCAGGCAAGATACCTGCTCCACCAGGAAGCCGATGTTTCCTGAACTTGAGTTGAACATCGCCCCCTTACTAGAAAATCAGTCGCTCTACCTGTATCTGATTTTTGGGAAATGCCAGAGCTGTAACCGTTCCAGTGCTGACACAGGCTTGATTGGCGTAATCTGCATTTGTAGGCTGACGAAAAATCAGAAGCTGATGATTTTTGAGATCAATGATCCAATATTCAGCAATTCCAGCTTTCGCGTAGGACTGCTTTTTGGGTTCTAGATCGTAGTCCAGCGTAGAGTAAGAAACTTCGATCGGCAGAAAGATATCTTCTGGATGGGGATGCCGAGTGTCGTAGAGCGTTTCGGGCAGACGGGCCAGCACGATGTCCGGTTCAGGTTCTGAGTTGAGTAGGGTGATGGGGTGTCCAGAGCGCACATCCGCTACCCCTTCAAAGCGCGACAGCAAGTATTTGTAGGCTTTGTTGTTGCAGTTTGCATGATAGGGCGTTTCGGGACTCAACTCGATCAACGCTCCCTCTAATAGCTCAATCCGGCGATCGCCCAAAATCCCAGCTCCCACAATTTTGTGATACTCAGCGACAGAGAGTTTAGCAGTTTGCATCATCGCAGTTGAGCTAACCTAAATATTGCCATCACACTAAAGTGAGGGGGTTATCAGCATTGTATCTAGCTAACTGTAGCAGGAGTTACGCAGTTGGCGATCGCCCACACTTATATAGCTGTAGTCATACAGGTTAGGACACTCCTGCACGTGAAGCACTTATTCCGTGAACAAGGGGCTTAAGCCCCTTGTCCTAACTTGAGTGACTATCGCTGTACCAATACATTTGGAGTGACCTAAGACCATGACTGCCCCATCTCCGATGTCCCAGTCTTCCATCCTAGAGAAAAACCTGACGCACATCACCCTCGATCGCACCCAGCTTGCAGAATTTTGTCAGACGCATGGCATTCGCAAACTATCGCTATTTGGCTCCATCCTGCGCGAAGACTTTAACCCCGATCGCAGCGATGTCGATTTCCTAGTGGAATTTTTGCCAAATGCGACCCCTGGTTTCTTTGGGTTAGTCGGTATGGAAAACGAACTATCCACCATGATTGGCAGAAAAGCCGATCTCAGAACTCCTCAAGAATTGAGCCGCTACTTTCGGCAAGAAGTTATGGATGAAGCGATGCCACAGTATGAGCAACTCACCGAAAAAACGCTATGACTAAACTGGATGACCCTACTCGGCTTCAGCACATGATGGATTCTGCCCAGAAATTACTAAAGTTTTCTGCGGACAAAACTAAAGAGGCGATCGAATCAGATGAAGTTTTATCTCTGGCGATTGTGCGACTCACTGAAATTATTGGAGAAGCGGCTGCAAATGTCTCCCAAGAGAAACGCGATCGCTATTCCCAAATTCAGTGGGGAAGAATAATTGGCATGAGAAATCGCATCGTCCATGCCTACTTTGATATTGATATGGAAGTAGTTTGGCAAACCATTACCCAAGATATTCCCATCCTGATTTCTCAACTTGAAGCCGTTTTCAGAGACGAGGGAATAGAGCTATGAGTGTGGGCGATCGCCAGTGGAGCAATCGTAAAAAATTAAGATCTGCGACTTCTTCGAGAAGTTGCAGATCTGGCTTAGAATATTGCTTCCAAAATTCTAACGATACCCAACACAGGAGAGAGGATAAAGCCAGCCGTATCAGAGAAGGACGCAACACTTGAACGCTCTACAATCACTGTGTCGTTGCTGCGGAGGGGCGGGTTTGCTTCGGGGTCAGCCGCCTGAGCTAAGTCAATCTCAATAACTTCACGCGAAACACTGCCATTGGGGTTCAGCCGCACCAGTTCTACTTCGCCTTCACTGGCGCGAGTGTTAAACCCGCCTGCTGCCAAAATTGCCTGATTTAATGGTGTGTTGGGTGGGACGGCGATCGCCCCCGGCTGAGCCACTTCCCCTACTACGTTTACCGTAATCGTGTCCGGTGAAAAGCTAGCCGAGGCAATTTCAGTGGCTTCCGCAGGGCTGAGGGCAGTCGCGGTGGGAATTACGATTGTGTCGCCATCTCGCACCACTAAATCCTGGCTAATATCACCCGTTCGCAACAGTTCCCAAAGATCGACCTCTAATTCCTGAGCGGAACCGCCTATGCGCGGGGCAGGACGGCGCACCAACACCTCACGCACATTTGCATCCTGAGTAATACCACCCGCTAGCTTAATCACCTGCGTCACGGTTGGAATGCCTGCAATTTCTTCTTCTGAAACGACGTAAGTGCCGGGGCGCTGTACCTGTCCGGCGATCGCAATATTAATCGCCCCCGCCTCTAGCAGCGTAATCGTCACGAAAGGACGGCGCACGTAGGCTGCATAGCGATTAGAAATTTCAGCAGAAGCCTGATCGATGGTCAATCCGCGCACGGGCACAATGCCAATCCGGGGCAAACTCAATGTACCGTCTGACAAAACCTGATATTCACCGCTATATTCAGGTACTTCAAAAACGTCGAGCTGAATGCGATCGCCAGAACCCAGCGTGTAGTCCTGCAACTGCGCTGGAGTCGGGTCAACCGGAGCAGCCTGAGCAGGCACGTTGGGGTCTGGCGGCATAGCGGCAGGAGGGGTTGGGTTAGGAGCGATCCCGTCGTTTGGGGGAATTTGGGCGATCGCCAGAGAAGTATGGCTCAACACAATCAAACTACTCAAGGCGATGCTGACAAACTGCGCTGTGCTATCCAAACTCCTAACCATTCAACCCTCCAAGTGTCACTGAGTCATCTCAGCTAGACCCACTGCACGGGAAGACAACTCAACTCGGCGTGCAGCATTAGCCCAATCCGTCCAAATCTCACCAATCAGGTTCAACTCTTCACGAGTGACTTTTTCAGCAGCTTTTACAGCCTTTTGAGGTTCGACGCCTGCCTTGATCAATTGTTCCTTGTAGGATTGCTTCAGGGTGTCAATCATAGGTTCGTCATTCAACTCCGTCGATGGATGTACATGAACTTGGTTGCTGTAGCTGCTACCTCCTGGGAGGTAATCAATGAAGCAGACTATAGCAGTGGGAAATGTTAAGAGATGTGATGTATCTAACAGGCAACCTAGAAATCTGATGTTTTAGGGGGAAACTCGACTAGATCCGCCTTTAGGCATAGAGCAATGGATAGTTTAGGGATTCACAAAGTCGCTATTTCTACTAACTGGTTTAGTAGGCGTTGCGGCTGTGAAAAAAGACGAAAGCAGTTCTAAAAATGATGCTCAAATCTAACCCTAAAGACCAGTTCTTCAGATATTGCAAGTCATATTCGACGCGCTGCTTCATCTTGTCGAGAGTGTCTGTTTCTCCTCGAAAGCCATTTACCTGTGCCAATCCAGTGATGCCAGGTTTGACTTTATGACGCAGCATATAGCCGTCAATTAACTTGCGATACTGCTCGTTGTGATAAACCGCATGAGGACGCGGCCCAACGATGCTCATTCGCCCTTGCAAGACATTGATAAACTGAGGCAGTTCATCGAGTGAAGTACGGCGCAAAAATCCTCCAAACTTTGTAATTCTCGGATCGTTTTGCTTAGCTTGAACGACGTTTTCGCCATTTTCCATTACCGTCATTGAGCGAAATTTGTAGACGATAATTTCTTGCCCATTTAAGCCATAGCGCCGCTGCTTAAACAGAACAGGTCCAGGTGAAGAAAGCTTGACACCAACCGCAATGATTAGCATTAAAGGAGATAGAAGGGCGATCGCCAAACTCGCAACAACAATGTCAATCGATCGCTTCAAAACAGACTGTACTCCCGAAAAAGGAATTGTCCAGGCCGCAATGAGAGGAATGCCGTTAATCTCATGCGTTCTATCTCGCATCAAACTAAATTTTAGGACATTTGGCACAAAATAAACGCAGGCAGTTGTGTCCTGGAGTTCGCGCATTAGAGTATTAAGAGTTTCCTCATTCTTGATTGATGTGGCAATGTAAACCACGTCAACATGGTGTTTGCGAACGTATTCTGGCAGTTCCTCCAGAGTGCCAAGTAGCTTGCTGCTTGAGAATTTTGGCGAAGAGGACGTGATCTGGTCAAAAAAACCGTGCAGATTAATTCCTAGTTTCGGCGAGTTGCGAATTTGCGTGGCTAAATCTAGCCCTGCTTCGCTAATACCTGCGATCACGGCTGTTCTTGTGTTGCATCCTAAAGCCCGAAACTGATGCAAAAGCGCCTTCAAATTCAGGTGAAAGACATACAGCCCAATCGGAACAGAGAGCGCCCAAGTTAGCAACAGTTTGTGGGAGAAGTAATCTGAACTATGGGTGAGATAACCTAATAGCAACAGCAGTGCTAAAACGATTCCCCAGCCTAGCAGAATTCGGGAAGATTTAGCGATTAGCTCATCATTTTGCTCGGCACTGTAAAGCCCTGTTGCCTTGAAAATAGAGGGCGCTAAAAGGAAAGTCAAAGCGGCTAGCAGAATGTAAGGTGTGGTGAACGGAACACCATACAGCTGATTCAAAATGGACAGTAAAGCGATCGCACAATCGGATCACACGCTCTTTGTAAGGGCAGTAATGTAGAGCTATAGTCTCCCAGCAACTTCAGATTATTGGCTTGCATTCAGCAACTCCTACACTACGCAGAATCTTGATAGCTAATCGGTCATTACCGACAAATTGTTTGCTTGATTCAGGTAGATGTCCTGTCGTTGGCAGCTTCTTTTTCTAGAGGCTTACCCATGTGCGATAGCAGATTAAAAGGATAGGAGATTGAAAAGTCACTAACTTGAATCGACGGGTTTGTTGTCCCTTAAGTTCCAAATTCACACCCATCAAATCGACTCATGTTGCTCTAACTTTTCACGCTTAGAGCTTTCCGTTATTGCCGCTGTACGTGCAGTATAGCGACTACGATCGAACTTTATCCTGTGCCTAAACTTACACTTCATAGAAACTTAAAGAGTAGCTTCATGAAAACTTAACAGTAAGCACTATCTCTGCCATCGCTTCTTCAAAACCTTCCTAAAAAAATCGCCCTGAGGAATATTGGAAATAGTCAAAAGCTATACCAAACCATACTTTTGAGAAGGCTTTTAGGCTGCTCAACCTGTAATCCTTTCGGAAATGCAGGAGATCCGGATCAGATGAGATTAAAGATGACATTGGTAAACTAGAAGGAGATCGAGACTTCACTCAAGCTGTAAGTCAGATGCACTACCATATGAGAAATTCAAGGCCACTGCTTGGAGTCTCAGCTTTATCCCGTTGATTCTATTTACTCCTAACCTGTTCATGGTTCTATCGTTTAGCGTTATGCCACTTCTGCCTTCAATCTTTGCTGCGTTCTGGTCTTTGCCGTTGGACAGCCTGATGTCTACTCAAGGCATCATGGTCATGCTGCTGGTTGCCTATGCTGGGGCAATGTGGATGTTTCTAACCAGTGCGCCTAAGGTTCATACGGTAATGGTGTCTGATCTAGAGCTGGCAAAGCAGTTTTATGAAGGGCTGCTCGATTTGGCGGTTGCCGACGTGCCGCTGCACTATTACTACAACTATGAGCAGACGTTAGGAACGGCCGGAATTGATCCTTTCTATATGTCGGCTGGGGCTATGGGACAGCCTGCGACACAGCAGTTGAGCAATCCCGATGGGTTGTGGTACCAGCTAAAGAAGAATACTCAGCTTCATATCATTGGGGGAGCTAGTTTGGGGCAAAAAGACCGACAGCGGCACGTTTGTTTTGACCATGATTGCCTAGAACAGGTGTTGCTGCGGGTGCAGTCGCGGGGTGTGCGGTACAAAATTCGGCGAGAAAAGCCGCTTAACTTTTTGGTTAAAGATATAGACGGCCGCGTGATTGAGATGGCAGAGATCTCTAACTAGCAGCAGGAAGCATGACGGTGAAGGTTGTGCCGTGATTGGGTTTGCTTTCAACCTGAATTTGTCCCTGATGATTTTCTACAATTACTTTGGCGATCGCCAACCCTAACCCAGATCCAGTCGTTTTCCCAACGGGATGAACCGCTAACGGTTTGGCGTGGGCTCGTGCCGGATCAACCCGATAAAACCGGTCGAACAAATGCGGCAAGGACTCTTCGGGAATGCCGATACCCGTATCCTTGATTTGAATCTGAAGCTGGTTTAGTCCATGATGCTTTGAGTGCTGAAGCATGATCTGAACTTTGCCCCCAGAAGGTGTGTACTGGACAGCATTACTAACCAGGTTGGTAAACAGCCGGGTAAACTGGTCGCGATCGCCCTGAGTTTTGTATTCTAAAGTCCCTTCGTCATCGGTTTGGAATGAGAGCGCGATCGCTTTTTCGCTGGCGATCGCCCCCTGCTCTTCCAAGACTTCTTCAATCAACTCGTCTAGCGCGATCGGATCGGTGCGTTGAGCCATTCCCCCGTCCTGTCGAGCCAGAAATAGCAGGTCATCTACCAGCCTTCCCAGGCGACGAGTTAGTCGCTCGACTACTTTCAACTGGCTTTGCAGCAGATGCGGATCAGGGTCAGGATCGGTCAAAGCCACCTGCACGTTGGTTTGAATGACCGCAATTGGATTTCGCAACTCATGGGACGCATCGGCGGTAAACTGCTTGAGCCGCTGATAGGAGTCGCGCACAGGGGCGATCGCCAACCCCGACAGCAGCCACCCGATCGCGGCGACTGCTCCAACCGTCAGTACCGTTCCTAAACTTAAATCGATGATCAGTTGCCGACTCGGTTTCGTCACCTCAAACCAGGGATGGCTAACTCGTAAATAGCCCAACACCTGTCGCCCAACCTGGACTCGCTGGGTCAACTGACGCAGCAAATGATCAGCCGTCAGGTGAATCGTCTCGCCGTCGCTAGGATGCAGCGGGATGTCGAGTGGGCTAGAGAGGGTAGACCAGAGCAACTCTCCGGTTGGGCTAAACCACTCCAGATCAATATGATCGTCTTCAACAGTTGCAGCGTTGTCGCGAAAGCTAGCTTCAACATTGATGTGTAGGGGGGCTTCCAGGGTTGTTCCATTCCAGGCAGATCGCTCAATCACGAGCGATCGCTGCACCACCTCCACAACATGATTGAGCGTATCGTCCACCCGCTCCACTAACGTACTTCGGACATAAAGATAAAATCCGCTGGCAAACAGCAGCAGCAGTACGGCTGTTACGGTGGTATACCAAAGTGCAAGACGACGACGAGTGGCTTGAAACATGTTATGGTTTGTGAATTCTATCTCGCTGCTTTTATACTCCAATATTTCATCTTGCTCTCGCTAGGGTGGAAAGCAACGAAGCCTAAGAGTAGCTTTTTGCTTGAAAGTCAAGCCTTTGGTCATTATGCAGTTTTAGGGAACAAGAATCGGTTGCTCAAATTTACGGATATTGCTAACTAAAATTGCTCACATCGCTTGTCAAGCAAAGGCTACAGAGCTTTACATATCTACATAGTTATGCCTACATCCGGCTTGATCCTGTGTTAAAGTTACATCGAGCATTAAGTTCGGTTGATAAGGTTTCGTTTTCATATCTCCGAATCTCAATCTCTACACACTCGATTTGGAGATTTTCCATGTCTATTTACGTTGGCAACCTTTCTTACGAAGTAACTTCTGAGGATGTCAGTGCTGTTTTTGCTGAATACGGAACTGTAAAGCGGGTTCAGTTACCCACTGACCGCGAAACTGGACGGATGCGGGGTTTTGGCTTTGTTGAAATGTCGTCTGATGCCGAAGAAGCCGCTGCAATCGAAGCTTTGGACGGCGCTGAGTGGATGGGGCGCGACCTGAAAGTAAACAAGGCCAAGCCTCGCGAAGAGAGAAGTCCCGCAGGTGGCAACCGTAGAAACAACAACCGGGATGGGTTTTCTCGTCGTTACTAAACCCTTGCGACCAATGCTTTCGCCTGATTGAGGCGCTGGCTCTAAGCTGTTGAGCAAGCGGGGTAGGCTTCTTGTTCTACCCCGCTTTAACGTTTTACGCCTTTGCGAGATCCTAGTTTATTGGTCTAGATGAACTTGAGATCAAGCGGGCAATTAACCTAATTACGCAAAAGGAGATGACATGACCCAGGTTATTGTTGGTGAAAATGAAGGGATTGAGTCAGCTCTACGTCGGTTTAAGCGGCAAGTTTCTAAAGCCGGAATCTTTTCAGATATTAGGAGATTGCGCCATTTTGAGACTCCTATTGAAAAACGTAAGCGTAAGGCGATCGCCAGAAGACGCAAGCGCCGCTTTACCCGCTAACCATTTTTGCCTGTGATGACAACTCCAAATCACTTGTGAAAGGCGTATCTCTCTAGAGGTGCGCCTTTCGCATTTCCGGGTATGGCACTATATCATTGCTTTTGCCCTAGCTCAGTCAGGAAGCGCAACGCCCTGGCAATGTAACTCGCGCACAGATAAGGCGAACTTTCATAAAACGATCGCCATGCAAATCCTTTGTTTTCGTCGTAGCGATCTGCTTGCTCTAGATTTTTGTCCAACCAAGACAGGCGAACTGCGTGTCCGATCAAGACATCCAGGACGATGTACTCCTCAATTTGCAGGTTGGGGTTACGGTCGGCGATCGCTGCCAGTTCCATCAGCGCCTCAATATTGACGTGACGGTACTCCGGAGCTTCCATCTTGTTGAGCAAATGTTCAACCCGCAGGGCAAAATTCTTTTCGCCAGCGGTCATTTCAGCCAGAATTAGCTCACTGTCCAAGCGGTTCCGTCGGTCGAGCTTATCCCCAATGACCAATCCCTTCGCGTGTTGCAGAACCTGCCAGACCTTTGGGTAGAAGTTTCTGGGAACGCGATTGAGTGCGCCGTCTCGCTGTCGCTGTCGCCACCAGCTATCGGTTGGCGGCTCTACCTCCTTCGTTTCAGGAGAGACGATCCACTGAATATCATTTTGCTGCCTGACGTGCAGAGATTCTCGTTGAAAAAGCGTCTGGTTTAACCCGGCATAGCCTGCTAGAACCTGACGTAAACGGGTTTTCACCTCAAACGGGCTAAGCTGCATCAGGTGTTCGTATGCTTCATCCTGAGTCATGCTTAGCTCCCGTGCCAGTTCGCTGGTGATTAGCAAAGTCAGGTAGCCGACTCTTAAGGTGAGCAGCCCGTTAAACAAATGGGGATCAGTTTTGATCAAGATACCCAGGTATATCAGAATTTCTTGAGTGAGGGAGCGATCGCGCACGTCCTTACCGCAAAACTCCCGAATCTTATCCATGACTTCGGTGTGAGACATCGGACGGTTGATCAGCGATGCTTCACTATAAGCCTTACCGACTGTAATCTGCTTTTGGCGGACAATAATATCCGTCACTGCATCCGATAGACCAATATCTACCTTATTGAGCAAGCTTGCTGCCCGTCGGATGATGGCCCAAAGTTTCACCTGTCCGGCTTTGGTGTAAACCTCATTCAGCAGATCGGCAACTGTCACAGGTTGCCCCGGTCCTGCAAACCCCGTGTCAAACTCCAGACCTCGCAACTGCGTCAAAATATCTAGCAGTTCAATCTGTTCATAGAGATTAGCGGACTGACGCAGACTACTAATTAAAAGTTGAATGTTGGTTTCGCACTCCAGCATAAATCCCTGAGTGCTGCTCAGGAGCCAGTTTTGGTCTGGCTCAAAGATCAAATACTGAGCCAGGGGCAGGGCATCCTGTACGGGCGACTGCATGAATTCAAAACTGTGGATGTAGTCTACTCGTTCCGTTCCCGCTGTGAGCATTAGCTGCCGCAGTTGCCCTAGTTTTACGGCAACGCCGTTGCATTCCCCGTCGCGTAATTCTTTGATCAGCTCTAGCAGCGGAGCTTGATCGATTGCCCCCTGACCGATTTCAAACATATCGTGGGTTAGCAGCAGGGTGACAACCGGACGGCCCAACTGATACCAGTGGCGCTTGATGTAAGCCAGTTCTCCTTTGATTTGGGCAACCAGAAAGTGATAGTCCAGTGTCAGGTAAAACTGCTGCTGGTCAAGGAAGGAAGGCAAAAATACAATTGTCTCGCCTTGCACTCGAAAGATTCTAGAAGTGGTCAGACTGCGAAGGCGGCGTACCGGACGACCACTCAAGCCCAATGGGTCGTTGCGTCCCACTTGAGCGTAAATCATCGACAGGTCTTCTGCCTGACGCACCTGGATTGGCTCAACCTGTTTAGGGGTTTGGGTGGCAATGCCGTAGGCAGCCAGTTCTTGCCGCAAGGATTCATCCTCGGTTAGCAGCGCAATTTGCACCAGCGGTTCGCGGTGTTCTTCCAGTCGCAGGTGTCGTCCCAGCGGATCGATGTCGCCGATCGCCAATAACCCTTCTTGTAAAAATTGCCCCAATAGATACAGGCTTTGCGCCCAGACCAACGGCAGGTTTTCGTTCGGCTGGCGCGGTTGGCTATGGGGAATGGCGCGTTCGGCGACAATATTCTCGGCGGGCACATAATATAGCTCTGGCAATAGCTGTAGCCCGTCCACGTTAACCAGTAGCCCTTCTAGCCGCTTTTGGTAGTCTTCGGCTCGGTGGCGATCGCCCTGACACAGCGCATCCAGCAGCAAATAGGTAAAAAACAGCGGCCACTCGCACTCAATATGCTCAAACTGCTTTAGTTCCCAGGGTTCATAGTGCAGACGGCTAACGTCTTCCAGCACCGTCTGATGCCCGTCCCGCAAAAACCGCTTGCAGCCGTACTTGCCCTGAAGTTTACTGACAACCTGATTGCGCGTCCGCTCTACTAATGCTACATCCTCCACCGCAAAAGCCGGAAACCCAATCACACTCAGCAGCGCCGCATCGACTTCTTTAGAATTTGACTCTCTCGGCAGCAACGATTCCAGGGTGATTCGGGCGCGGGCAATTTCGTCGGGCAGAACGTGAATGACGGATGCCTGACTGCCCTGCACGCCAAACAGATTTAGCCCATTCATCGCCTCCAGAGCAGCTTTTGCCATGCCGACCGAGCTAGCGTTGAGTTCAGCTTTGCCATGATTAATTTTGTTGCCCCGCTCCCAGATGCCATAGTCCGGGGTGCGATAGGCGCGGCCGATGTAGTAAACCAAATTTTGGATGAAGTTGACCTCATCCAAAGTAAAGATAATCTTTAGCCCAGAAGCCGTCATCTGTGCCAGCATCAGCAAATATAGTGAGGTCGCATCTAGCTGCAAATGTCCCCACTCGTCATCGCCAACTACTGTATCTCCCGTTGCTGTATCGTATTTGGCGTGAAGCGAGTCTAACGTTGCTTGGGTCTGTTTGAAGCGTTCTACCTTGTCAGCCTGCCGCATCATTGCAAACAGCAACCCGCGCATCAGCTTGACGACACTGTGTTCTAGCTCGTAGGTGTGCCCCTGGTCTTCGTCCACTTTGCGGTAAGCCAGCGCCAGCGCCCACACCGCCAGAATGCTGTACACGTTATCTCGGACCCAGGCATCGGTGTAATCTCCGTGAATATTCACTGCTGTACTGGCAGGCAACAGCCCAGATACTGGGTTTTGACGAGACAGAATTACTGCTTTAACCTCCTGGTAGTACGCCTCTAAACGGTCTTTGAGCGATCTCAAGACGGTTGGACGAATAGTTTGAGCGTGACCAGAGGTTGTAGTTTGCATATTCTGATTTTTGGAGGTAGGCCTACAGGGTGTTGAAGTGATCAGTAGGCAGAGAGGCTTGAAGACCAGGGCGATCGCGCTTCATTTCCAGACGAACGTCCTTCTGATTATGTCCTGTTTAAGTCCTCGTTTAAGCTTTATTCACTACTTAAGACGGAAGCAGAAGATAAACGCTACCTCTGGCTTCATGAATTCTTTGGATCTTTATCTAAGGTCGCCCAACTTGCCTGTATCTTTACGTAAAGCTTGATAGTCTGAGAAGGTAAATCTCTGAGCAAAAGATTTGTTGAAACAATCGGTCATAGATCGTTAGGGCAACTCTAGCTCAGCCTCAGAAGCCCGATTTCTGAGAATAGTTAGAAACGAAAGGTGAATCGCCATGTCTCGTCGCTACAATCACAACCAGGCTCCCCTAGTCAAAATCGTCTACTCCAAAGTCACGATCAACGGCAAGGTTGAACTTGTTCCCCTAGAGCTATACGCTGACGGTACTCTACAGCGCAGCGCATAGCTAATTCGGGGATGAGCTTGACAATTGAGGCAATTCCCCACTATCAAGCTCATCTCTGAGTTTGTCCCTCCAACAGCTTTTCAAGTGTCTATCTCCCCAGGGCAGTGCAAACCGCCCTGCTTTTTTTACTATTTTTCCGCCCTAAAAGTCCTGGCAATGGTGATAAGCTGCGAATTGGCAATTTGTAGTGGCGATCGCAAGGTCATCAAGCTGATAAGGAGTGGGTATGCCTGAGTCATTTCAAATGCCCAAGCAATTAACGGTGCTGGGGCTACCTGTGCATTTGTTAGACGATTATTCAGGCTGGCTAGTTCAACGGTTGAATCAGCGAAAGGGCGTACACGTGGTGACGCTGAATGCCGAGATGTCGATGATGGCAGAGCAAAACGCTGCCCTGGCCAATGTGATTCGGCAGGCTGATCTGGTGATTCCAGATGGGGCGGGGGTTGTATTTTATCTGTGGCTGCGGGGTAAGCAGGTCCGCCGCCATCCAGGAATTGAGCTAGCAGAAGCTCTACTGCGGCGATCGCTCCCTTCTCCAGCCGACTCATGTTCCCCCGACCGTCTGCTCAAAATCTTTTTTTATGGCGGTGCGCCTGGGGTATGTCAGGCAGCCGCCGAAACCTGGCAGCAGCGGGTTCCTGAATTGGCGATCGTAGGCACTCAGCACGGCTATCTTGCGTCAGAAGACCAGCCCCAATTTCGTCAAATGCTCAAAGACTTGCAGCCTGACATCATTCTGGTTGGGCTGGGCGTACCGCGCCAAGAGATGTGGATCGCCGAACATCGATACCTTTGCCCTGAAGCCGTGTGGATTGGCGTTGGCGGCAGCTTTGATATTTGGTCAGGCACTAAAACCCGCGCCCCAAGTTGGCTCCGAGAAAATCATCTGGAATGGGTCTATCGGCTTTACCAGGAACCCTGGCGCTGGCGGCGCATGATAGCTTTGCCCAAATTTGCGCTTCGTGCCCTGGTACATTCTCGTAGCTAAGCGGTCCTACTCATCCAGACAAATTCCAGGTAAGATGGAGGATACTGTCTTAAATGGGGTTAACAGGATTTTTCATGGCTAAGAAGAGCATGATCGAGCGGGAAAAGAAGCGTAAAAAACTGATCGAAAAGTACGCTCAAAAGCGGCAAGAACTAAAAGAGCAGTTTGAAAGCGCGACCACTCAGCAAGAGAGAGTCGCAATTCATCGTCAGATCCAGCAGCTTCCACGAAACAGTGCCCCTAATCGCCTCCGCAATCGCTGCTGGCTCACAGGTCGTCCTAGAGGGTACTACCGTGACTTTGGCTTTCTCGCCATGTGATTCGGGAAATGGCGCACCAGGGTTTATTGCCGGGTGTGGTCAAGTCTAGCTGGTAGATTTTCTGCACGGGGGTCAAATAACAAGAAGCTCCCCAGAGTAGGGGCGTTCCACGAAACGTCCCTACAAGGTTTATGTATTAAATTGGTAACGCCCAAGAAACTGCTGTTTTTGCCAGTCTCGCAGGACTGTCTCGGTCCCTGGCACCCTTCCCTCATTCAGCCGCAGCTTTAGCGATCGCCTGAAGCTGTAATCCCGGTGGATATGCCCCTTCTTCCTTAATCTGGCGAATGACTGCCTCTGAAATTGGCACGTTGAGTCTTTCT
>JAAUQZ010000051.1 GCA_012033355.1 Leptolyngbyaceae cyanobacterium RM1_406_9
AGCAGTGTTGCTAATAGTGAACTGGTAAACACGCCAAACAAAATCGCTACTGCGGTAATCAGAGACAACTCCAGCAGCAGGTAAACTGCCGCTAAAAGGGTGCTGCCCAGCGGATAGGACACCTGATAGAAGCTTAAAACTGTCAGGTAAATCAGCATCATTGCTGCTACCAGCACCGCCAACACTACCGTCAACCCTAAATGTTTACCGATAATAAATTCAACTCGGCTGATCGGCTTGGCAATTAGGACAAAGACGGTGCGCTTTTCAATTTCCTTGTTCACCAAACCCGTGCCCACGAATACAGCAATCACCAGGCTGAGTAGGGCGATCGCCGCCAGCCCCAGATCTTGCAGAATCTTATCCTCTGTACCAGCCGCCACTTCTGGCAAAAGTGCTGCTGCTGCAACAAATAGCAGTGCAAACACCCCGATCAGATAGAGAACGCGATCGCGAATCACTTCCCGAAACACATTGACAGCAACAACTAAAATTCGACCCAGACGCACAAACGTTCTCCTTATTTAACTGCCCTGAGACGTTGGAATGGAATCAAGCGGGAGCAAATCACTAATCGGTTCACAGGCAACCTGACTCACCGTAGGCGGAGAAGCCGCAGGTCGATTTTGCACAGGCTGTTGCGTAATAAAGCAGGACTTTTGCAAGAAATAGCCCTCCAGATAGGAACTCGGCCCTTGCCAAACTGCCCGCAAATCTAGCGTATAGCGTGGAGCATCTCCAGAAACCGAACCCTCTAGACTCCACAAGACATTTTCCTCCAGTGAGGAAATTCTCTGTAAAATTTGGGCTTCGATGTCGGCAACTCGCGACTCTACGTTAAACAGCCAGAGTTCGGTTTCTGCCAGAGAGCGACCTTCTAGCTGCTCGATCACAATTGTCTCCGCCAAATTCAAAATTAGAACGCCTCTAGAATCACTGACTCTGAGACGACGAGCAGTATTAATGACAAAAGCACTTCTGTCAAAGCGATCTGCCAGAATGCTGGGATAGTCTCCGAGCCAGTCCTGCAAAAGGAAATGAAAGCTAAACCAGCAGCTCAAAATAATGCTGACTAAAAACAAAATTACTAGCTCTTGTCGCCCTTTGGCATCAGGTACCTTAAATTCGGGACCCCGCTTGAGGAACTTTGGTACAGCGGCGATCGCCGCCGAAATTAACGGCCAACTCACAAACGACAACGCTGGAAACTCGTCACGCACCCCCTCAAACAGAAACGTACAGGTTAACGCGCCCGTTATCCACGGCCCCGGATAAATTGTTAGCCCCAAAAACTCAAACTTAACATCCGCCAACGCCCAGCCTACTCCCAGGGTTAGAAAAATCCAGCCCATCGTTGCCAGAAAATCCTGCACAAACTCGGTATCACTCAAAACCGAGTTCAACAGCGACATTCCCCAGGAAAACAAACTAAGAAAAATCAGCGTTTGCCAGGAAAACCAGCGGGGCGGCTTGAACTGCGACCAGAATTGCTGAAAAAAGCGTTTAATTGCATCCAGCACGGGGCAGGCTCCAAATCGGTGAGGACGTTACAGGCGAGTATCAGCAGGTACAATAATCCGAATAAACAGGACCAGCAAGATTGCCGTGTAGCTCAAAGCATTGGCGATCAGCACAGCATTGGCCCGACTCGGACCCTCACGAGCATTTTTTCTAGCACGAACCGTGTTCTGATATCGTCTAGATTTCTCGACTTGAGTTTCCTGCTCTGGCTCTTTTTCTGCTTTGTCTTGCAGCAACAGCCTGAGCAAATCTAGCCCTGAAAGTTTCACTAAAAAGCTGATGAAGAAAGTGGCAAAGCCCGCCAAAATCACCCAGGCTGCAATGCTGCTCGACCACTGATCAAAGAAAATGCAGTTAATCAGTTGAAATTTGAGGTTGAGCGGAACTAATGGCTCAAGGCTAAAAAAGATGAGCCACCCCACTGCGGTCGAGAGCAAATTGATTGATGCTGCATATTCCACGCTTTTGCGGTAAGGCAACTTTAGCGCTTCTCGTAAAACTGCCGCTTCAATGGCGATCGCCAGCAGCAAAAACAAACATTGAAATGCGATCGCCCTTAACGGCATTACAGAAAACATCTAAACCCTCACCCCGTCCTAGATACAGCACGTTCTATCTAGATTGATATCAGCAAAACGAAGAAATTGAACCCATGCTCGATTAAGTCTTTAAGATCCTATAGCAAACCTCAATCAGTTGTAAGAATCGCAGTCCAGGTAAGAGGTAAGTCTCCTGATTGGCTGACAAAACTCTGTAGGGGCAGGTTTCGCAAACCTGTAATCGGCATACCAGCTAGAGTTCGGCGAAACCTGCCCCTACGGTCGCTAGAATTTGGTCAAACTCATTAATGACAGAGGTGGGTGATGTCTGCTTCCGAACTTCCCGCGTCTCCTCTAATTCAAGCATTAGAGCGGATTCTTGCTGATTGGCAGGCGAAAGCGCCTACAGTCGCTCAGTCCCTTCAACCTGGACTCACCCGTGATCAGATTGAAACACAGCTTCAAGCCTTGCCGTTCCGCGTGCCTGAAGAGGTATATCAGTTCTATCAATGGCGTAACGGCAGCGAGGATAGCTACAACTCAACTCACCAAGTTGAGTTTATGCCGGGGTATCGAATGCTGTCATTGGAAGAGGCGATCGCTGAATACGCAATAATCCGACAACTGCTCCTCGAAGACGAAGAAGTGAAAGAGAATGAGACTTGTTGGTTTCCTCTATTCGCTGAAGGTGGTAATTATTATGTGATTCAAGGTGATGTTGAATCTAAAGCAATTGCACCTGTTTTCGATTTTTTGTACAGGTTGGATTAGAGCTAAGGTTTAATAGCTTGACCGATATGATGCTGGCGATCGCCGAATGTTTTGAGACAGGCGCTTACTCTATAGATGATTACTCTTACCTAGATCAGGATTACTCTGGAGCAGATCGAATTTGGTTTAAGCATCAGCCTCATCGTGTTGCTAAAGCTGAGGCAACCCTAAGTAGCGCTGTTGCAATTCTCAATAATCAAGCGCAGCATTTATCTTACAAGGAACGAGGGGAAGGTTACTCTGCTTTAGCGAAAATGCGCTATCCAGAAGCATTATCTCTACTAACTCAAGCAGTCGAGGAGCTTGAGCCTGAAGTTAAACGCCTTCTATTGCAACTTCGCAGTGCCTCAACTCCATCCGAGAAAGCTGACGCACTCGAAGCGCCACCCTCAGAGCAAGGTATGCTTTACTACTCGCTAATCGCAAATATTCGCAGGATCGACACCATCGAGGCAGTTCAATATTTGTGGGATTTAATGAAAAGGAATGATTCTGAGATCCGAGATAATGTGGCTTTAATGCTAGCTAGTTATGGAATTAGTGAAAGCGTTAGATTCGTAGAAGATGTAGAGAATATAAAAGTAACTGATCTTCTTTTTCAAGTCATCCAGCAATCCTCATCATGGAGTTTTAATCACATCAAGTTGCTAGGAAGTTTAGGAGATTCTAGAGCTGTAGACATACTGCTTACTTTCCTACGACAAATTCCTTTAGGCTCTTTCAATTCATATAAGCAGATTCTCACTGAGTTAGAGATTCCTATGCAAATAAGTTGTCAATCTTATGAATGGAGAATGTTACTGGCAGTCGTTGAAATGCTAGAGACTTTAGGAGACTTCCGCGCTGTAGAGCCTCTGTTTCAAATTACCCAGCAACAGCAAGACCCAACCCTACGCCTAGCCGCTGGTCGAGCCTTAAAAACGCTGGGAGACTCCAGATCAAGAGAAATCTTTACTCAGCTTTTAGAAGAAGGAATCTATACACCACTTCACTTTGAGCAAATGGGATTGAATATTTGAGCAAGAAGCAGCATAGAATTGCCTATCGGCAGGTTAATCGTCATAATGAGTCAATCGTGAGACACTACAGATAGGTTTTTGACTTTGAGCGATCGCCCTAAAAACGCTATCTGTAGTGCTGATAATTTCAGCAGACAGAAACTCAATTCATTGTCCATGTTTCCTTTCCCTATTCACCTCACCGGAGTCACACATCAGAGCTATGACAAGGACGGGCATTGGGATTCGTACCGCTCAAATCCGCTCTGAGCGTATAACGGGTCAAATTCACGTTTATGACGGCGCAGGCAAAGGCAAATCTCAAGCAGCGCTAGGGGTAGTGTTGCGCTCGATTGGCTTAGGCATCCTGGCATCCTGGCAAACCCGCGTGCTGCTGCTGCGATTTCTTAAAGGTCCAGGCTGTACCTATGACGAAGATGCGGCGATCGAAGCCCTTCAGCGCGGCTTCCCCCACCTGATTGACCAGGTGCGAACGGGTAGGGCAGAATTTTTTGGCCCAGATGAAATTACCCGTTTTGACCGGATGGAGGCACAGCGGGGTTGGGACGTAGCAAAAGGGGCGATCGCCTCCGGTCTTTACTCGGTCGTTGTCCTAGACGAACTCAATCCGGTGCTAGACCTGGGGCTGCTACCGATTGATGAAGTCGTACAAACCCTCAAACGCAAGCCCGAAGACCTGGAAATTATTGCAACCGGACGGGGCGCACCGCAGCCTCTGCTGGACATTGCAGATCTGCACTCTGAGATGAAGCCTCACCATCATCAGGTTGCGCTAGAGCATGGAATTGAAGGCATTGAAATTTACACTGGGGCCGGCAAAGGTAAGTCTACTAGCGCTCTGGGTAAAGCGCTTCAGGCGATCGGGCGGGGCATCAGCCAGGACAAATCCCATCGGGTGCTGATCATGCAATGGCTTAAGGGCGGCACGGGTTACACCGAAGATGCGGCGATCGCTGCTCTTCAGCAGAGTTATCCTAGTCTGGTCGATCACCAGCGCTGTGGCCGAGATGCAATTGTCTGGCGCGGACAGCAGCAGGAAATTGACTACGTAGAAGCAGAACGGGGTTGGGAAATTGCACGGGCGGCGATCGCCTCTGGACTCTACAAAACCATTATCCTGGATGAGTTAAACCCGACCGTCGATCTAGAACTGTTGCCTCAGCAGCCGATCATCCAGGCATTGCTGCGTAAACCTCGCGACACAGAAGTCATCATCACAGGTCGCTGCAAAAATCCTCCCGCCTACTTCGATCTGGCTAGCATTCACTCAGAGGTCTACTGCCACAAACATTACGCTGAAAAAGGAATTGACCTAAAACGAGGCGTAGATTTCTAACAAGACTTACACATTCTCCTTTGGAAGTAGAGGCTTAAGAAGCAAAGCGTTGATTTAAGCACAAAACGAGTGCTGAGATCTGCGACTTCTTCGAGAAGTCGCAGATCTTCCCCTTTAATTCACTGCCATTTGGCTAAAAACAAGGAAACGAGGAAACCTTCTTCTCTAACATGACAGAGGAGAGCTAAATCAATGCAAAAGAAGGGGGCAGTCTCTAGCGCTGCCTCCCTTCTTTTCTCAATCTGTATTGTCTTAAACTATAGAGATTGTCTTGAACTACAGAAACCGCTAAAAAGTTTGCTGCATTTCGCGCTCAAGCATATTAACCAGGTTTTGGTCGCCTCTCTGTCTTGCAACTTCTAGCCGATGTTGCAAACTGCGCTCGATATTTTGACGGTGAACATTCGCAACTTCGCTCAGGATTGCCTGCCGCGCCCGAATTGCAGAACGAGCCTGGTCAACTCCACTCGGACGAAACGCATCGCGTACAGCCGTCTTTGCTGCACGGGTTGCTGGCGAAATGGATTCTGACCCGCCTGCCGCGTTCGTTTGGTAGGCAACACCTCGGTACTTTAGCTCCAGTACAGGCTGCGGAACGGGGATGTGTCTGGGGTAGGCAAAGTGGAAATTGCCGCCGCGATAGTGACCCACAGTTTCGCTTTCGATCATAGAGATAGGCGTAGAAACGCTGTCATAAGGTATGCCGCGATAAGAAAGTTTCATAATGGCGATCGCCTCCTGTGAAGGATAATCTTGTAATCTCAGATTGAGGCGCGTTCCTTCGGGAGAGGTTCCCTACTTCCGTCTCTAACAGAACCCAACTTATCGAGAGGGCACTTGAGAGATGAACGAAATTTATTTTCTGTCTGTATCTTATTTTACGGTTTCGTCTTCTGTTTTGCCAATTAAGTAAGATTTAAGATCCTGTGAAGATGTTGAAAACTTATGTCTTGAGGTTGTTGTGGTTAGTGAAGTTGGGTAATGGGTGATGGACAATGGGCGCTCAAAGCTGATTAGGATGGAATAGTTTCCTATCGCTCTCTGTGAAACTCTGTAAAAGTAGCTATTAAGATTTGCAATGAAAGCCTTACGTGATGCCATCAATATTCTCATCAGCGTTGCGCTGATCGCTTTTATCGGCATGAATCTATTTCGATTAGCGGTCTTTTTCCTACACACCAATCCGCCCCTCTAGGATCATGGACTAAACAAAACCTGATATTTGTTTGGAAGTGCTGCGCTCAGTGGGGCACTTCCAAACAAATATCAGGTTAATTAATTCGCGATCCTTAGCGGGGATTGAAGTATTTTAGATAAGCACTGTCCAACTTCAAAATTTGCTAGGAAGCTTTAACTATGGCGGAAACTTTCTCTCCTGAAATTAGCGATCGCATTTGCAAACACATGAATGATGACCATGCGGATGCAGTAACTCTATACGCCAAAGTTTTTGGCGATGTTCCTCAAGCAACGGCCGCACAGATGCTCAAGATCGATGCTCAAGGAATGGATCTATCTGCTCAGGTAGATGGCGCTACCGTTCCAGTTAGAGTGGTGTTTGATCATGAACTGGTAGATTCCGAAGATGCTCATCACACGCTAATCGCAATGGTCAAGCAAGCCAGATCTCAATCTTAAAACCAGCCTTCTTAAGGCAGCAGCCATAGACAAACCTGAAGAAATCTAAAGATTTTTTGAACTGAGCGAACACCCTGATTTTGCTCGATCTCCTTCCTGGAGCAGCAATCCAACGAAAGAGGGATTTAATTTGCTGCCATTAATAAGTATATTTTATAGAGTGGTACGTATAGGAAGGAGATGCAGTGATTAAGAAACTACTGCAAGCTGCCTTGATTACTTTTCTGCTGTATCTAGTGGCAGGGGCTAGATGGCAACCTGCAAACCTGAGTTCTATTAATGTAAACTTGAGACGAATTTCAGGTCGGATGAGTTTTCCTGTAAATTAACTCAATTTATAGATGCTCATTACCATGAGGGATACGGGAGATGCAAGCCTAAGCAACACGAATGGTGTTAGCTTAGGCTAGGAATTGGATATCTTCGTTCAAGCTTTTAACCAAGTGGACTCTACCTATGACGCTAGTGTGGAAACGGGCAAAGCGGAGCCTCATTGTTACTGCATCTAGCCTGTTGCTAGTAGTTAGTTCGGCAAATGCTGAGACTTTGAAGGGTTCGATGCGTTTGAGTGAAGCGGAGGTTTCCAGTCGCCTGGAGCAAGTGCCAGGTTGGATAGTTCAAAATCAGCAGCTTGTATGCACTTACCAGTTTGGTGATTTCGTAGAAGCGATCGCCTTTGTCAACCGCCTGGTAGATCCTGCGGAAGCCGCTAGCCATCATCCCGATCTGCTGATTTCCTACAGTCGGGTTACAGTTAACCTGACGACTCATGATGCAGGTGGACTGACGGATTTAGATTTTGCTTTGGCTGAGGCGATCGCCCAACTTCATGCAGAAACTCCCTCATCTGCTCCAGGCTGCCAGCCCAACTAAGATCTGGCGAATAGATGCAGTACTTTCAGCCCAACCGAAAGGAATGAATGCATTTCTTCAGGTGGAACTTTAGACATAGCACGGTAAAAAATTAGCCGAGAATCGCTAGCCTCGGTAGAGATCCCTCTACTATTTTCATAGAAAGCAATCACCTCAGAGTGAAAAGCTTTGTGAATCAAAGTTTCGTTTTCGCCGCGCAGCAAATAACGGTTAGAAAATTCTGGATAATTTGCGAAATCAATATCGTGATAGCCTAAGAAATTGCCCATCTTGTGGAAAAAGTTTTCAGGATGTAGCGAAAATTTTGGCACCTGTAGCTGCTTAGAGCGCAGCAGAATTACTGTTTGATCGTAAGTGTGTGAATGTTTCCCACGTCCAGTGACGTATCGATAGTCGAAAATCGCCACAAATGCGTCTTTAACCTGCCCCTGCATCAAGTTTTTGACTCGTCGGTTGCGACCTTTAGAGAAAAGCTGAAAATCTTGGACAAACCCCATCACCCGCCCGTTACCATTTTCGTAAAACTCTAGATTTAACTCGGTGGCGATCGCTCCTAGCTGCTTCGTTCTCCGCTGCTCAAAATAGAAAGAGAACACAATTACAACAGCAGCAAGCACCAGGAAAAACAGGATAAGGGGAAAATCCATAATTTACTGACCTTCCTTCAGCATGACAGCAAGGCAGACTAGCTGCTTTGCCCAGTATTCCCTAAGCGGTAATTGATTAGCTTTTAGGCGAGTTTAGCCGAGGTTCATGAATGCCGTGATGAATTGTTTTTACCCATTTCAACCGCTTTCGCCGCAACGAAACGCGAAGGGTCATACTGGCAACGATGGGTAGCCAGTGAAACATATAAAGGGTGCCTTGCAAAGTTTGGGAAAACGAGAAAAATACGGATTGAACAGTTATCTTACTGTTTCTAAGACTGGAATCTGTTCGTCGTAGTCCTATCACCATACCGACAATAAACAGCACAATCGTCAGACTAGCAATCGGGCTGAAAATGGGCACCCGGTTGCGGCGATCGCCATCAAAAAATCGGGAACTGCGGCAGTAGGCATCACATACTGAGTCACCCAGAACATAAACAAATCAATGGTTTTGCGAGTCCCCATCCGGTTCAGCAGAATCAACCGCCAGTAGTCTAAGTAGCGCTGATAGCCTCCCTCTGCCCAGCGATTTCGCTGGTGCCAAAGCCCCACCGGACGGGTGACACCCTCTTCGCCGACAGGTGGAAATGCTAGAAAATCGATGTCCCACTGATCCAGGTGCAGCCTGAAGGTTAGATCCAGGTCGTCTGTAATTGTCTCCTCATTCCAACCGCCACAGCGGTCAAGCGCTTCTCGCCGCACAAACTGACCGTTGCCACGCAGTTCACCAATGCCGCCGATTGCCAGTCGCTGCTGCTGGAGATAAGAATCTAGCGCCATCTCAGCGACCTGGTTGCGCGTCCAAAAATTAGCCGAGGCGTTGGCAATTGCCTTTCTCACCTGCACTGCCCCAACTTTTTCCCGCTCAAACATCGGCAAGACACATCGCAGCAAATCCTTAGGCACCTGAGCATCGGCATCAAAGACAGCAATGATTTCTCCCCGCGTGATGGGATAGACCTCATTCAATGCGCCAGACTTGCCGCCGCCTGCACTGGCTGCACGATGAATCACCCGAAGTTGAGGATATTCCTCAGCTAGGCGGTCTAGCAACACCGGAGTGCGATCGCTGCTGTTATCATCGATTACCCAGAGGTCATAGCGACAATCTGGGTAGTCCAGATTACACAGTGTTTTAACCAGTGGCACCACAACCGCCTCCTCATTTTTCGCCGCAACCAACAGCGAAACATAAGGACAGGCTTCAGGATCTGCGTCCATAAGCGGCTCAGGCATAGCAATAGGACGGGCAAACAAAATCCGCAGAGCATGAATGCCCATCAGAGTTGTCAAACCTAAGACAAACCAGTAGCCCCAGGAAACCAGGTGTAGAGCGATAGTGCCACTCCAAACAACCGTTAAAACCACAGCCGCCTTGCGTCTGCGCCCTTTTAATCCCCGATGTAAAAAATTGCTTGTAGCGGATGTCTCGTCCTTGGAGTCCGTCAGGTCAGATAAAAGTGAGCTGATAGGCTCTAATTCGCTATAGGAGTCGTTTTCGAGCCAGGAATTCTCCGGCATAGATTGCTTAATTTAACCACCAAAATTAATCACTACTCACAGGGGAATGAGAAGTAAAGTCGTACCAGGCACAACTTATCAATTCCCAACAGTCTTCCCGATGACAATCAAAACGCTCCAATTTCACCTCAAGTGTTCCACGAGTTAGAACTTATAGACTAGCTAAGAGCGACAAAGCCGCTATCTATACCTACCTATTAGAGCTTCCTTGTACCAATTCTCTCCGAGGTTGCGTTCTTTGGAACGGGGCACGCTTCAAAAAAACGCAACCTCATGTAGAAACGGTATCAGTTATTTTTTGGTTGTCAGTAGAAAAATTGTACAGCCGCTCTTGAATGAGTATACCTATCTGGGCAAAGTAATAGCTGAGCAGTAGCAGTCTATCATCTTCTTCACGATCAGCCCTCTTCACGCTATTGGGAAGACTCTTGCAAGGGTGGTTGAGGGTAGTGCATCTAAGACCCTATTGGGGATAGATAAGAAGGCGGCCAAACCGATTACCAGACGCATTAGATATCTCATCCAGCCCTTCTAACTTGATTTTCTAACTTGATTTTCAGTGCCATGACCTACAGCCTCCGAGTAGCAGACTTACCCGCCACTGAGCGCCCTCGCGAACGACTGCTCACCCAAGGAGCTAAAATTCTCTCTACTGCCGAGTTAATTGCGATTCTGTTAGGAACGGGACAGGGCCCTGGCAAGCTTTCAGCCGTAGGGTTGGGGCAGTACATTTTGCAAAAGTTAGGGGAAGACCAGCGCGATTCCCTTGCCGTTCTGAGAGATGTGAATGCTCAGGAATTGATGCAAATTCCGGGTGTAGGTCCAGCTAAGGCGACTACTATTCTGGCGGCGATTGAGCTTGGCAAAAGAGTTTTGCAAGTTCGCCCATCGGAGCGCACCGTGATCGACGATCCTGCCGTAGCGGCAGCAACCCTCAGCCATGACCTGATGTGGCAATCTCAAGAGCGATTTGCAGTCCTGCTGCTCGACATCAAACATCGGCTGCTGGGCACTCGTGTCATTACAATTGGAACGGCAACGGAAACCCTTGCTCACCCTCGTGATATTTTTCGAGAGGCGATTCGTCACGGTGCGGTGCGGGTAATCGTAGCCCACAATCATCCCTCTGGAAATGTTGAACCCAGCCCAGAAGATATTTCCTTAACTCGTCAGCTTTTGGCAGGGGCACAGCTTTTGGGGATTCCGTTACTTGATCACCTGATTTTGGGTGACGGAAATCATTTGAGTCTGAGGCAAACCACTAGCTTGTGGGCTGAATTACCTCAAGGGGATTAAGTTTTGGGTTGCAGACAAGCTCATCCTGACTTATACTGAAGCCTCGAATTAAGCAATATATTGTTAGAAAGCATTTGATATAGGAGGTTTTTATTCCTGAATCACTAACCCTGACCGTAAGTTTAAGAGGCACCCGCGAAGTCAGGGAAAATTGCCAACTCTTTCGCCTTGCGGGCCTTCTGGATGCCTTCTCTGAACCGACGTTTCGCAAGGTCTTTGACAAGTTTGTGGAGGAAGGTCCAAAAAACTTTATTTTGGATCTTTCTCAAATAGACTTTGTTGATAGTTCTGGGCTGGGTGCCCTTGTGCAGCTTGTAAAGAAAACGCAAACTGCTGGGGGAACGCTACAGATCGTAACTAACCCTCGCGTTACGCAAACGGTTAAGCTCGTTCGGCTTGAGCAATTTCTGTCTCTTCAACCATCGGTTGAGGTCGCTCTGGAAAACATTAAGTCTTCTTGAAACAGGCTGGTGGAGAGGCTCTATGCTGTTCAAGTCTACCCGCAATTAGGATTCTACACTTCCCTATGAAGTAAGGGGTTTAACCCCTTGTTGACGTGGAGATGGCTTGATTCTAATTACGTAGCCTCTACTAATGCGATCGCACCTATTTTCCGCGATCGCATTTACTATGGGTAAGGAAAAGTAAAGAGAAGCAAAGGTTTATTAAAGTGAGGGAGTCCTCGCGTGGAGCCAACGGCTGAAACAGGTTCGGGCTTTTTGGCTACTGGTTTGTCCAAGCAGACCAGCGAGGCTTTAATGTCTCTACCCATGTTGACCCCGGCCAAAGTGCAGCAGCTTTCTCCGGCCGCCTTAGCCTACATTGGAGATGCAGTCTACGAACTTCATGTTCGACTGTTTTACCTCATGCCGCCTAAGCGGTTGCAGGCTTATCATAGTCAAGTGGTGGCTCAGGTCAGGGCTGAGAGTCAGGCTAACCATCTGCGATCGCTTGAACCTCACCTCACAGCTACTGAATTAGAGATTTCAAAGCGCGGCCGCAATGCTGCTTCTAAACGCCCCAGGAGAGTTGCTCTGGAGGTTTATCAGTCTGCAACCAGTCTGGAGACTCTTATGGGATATCTCTATATCACTGATCCCCAGCGACTTGCTCAACTACTGACGAAGTTAGATTTAGAGAAGCCTTCAGATTAACTGAACCCAATTTTAGAGCGGGATTGAGAGCTTGATGCCTTTAGAGGATGTTTGAAAGGTCTAATCTGTAACCCGAAAGTCTGTAGGGGCGTAGCATTCGGGCAAGAGTTTTCGGTCTATTCCAGGGTTTATCTGTCCAATCTATGCCCTTACAGGAGACATTTGCTACTTTCCAAACATCCTCTTAGGAGCAGGTGGGCGACTCCCTACCCGTCCGCTCTACACGTTTTCTAGATCAGCACTTTTACGGCAGGGCTAAGAGCCTTGCAAAGCTTTAGTAGAATTTTGAGCAACTGAGAGGACTTTGCATATGGCTCCAAAAAATCACAACGCATCTCAGGGTCGCCCTCACCGCAAAGATGCTGCCCGGTCAAAGGATAAGCGGGTTCACCCAAAGGTGGGCCGTTCCCAGCCTGATACAGAGCGTCGAGGTGAGCGCAGAGTAATTAGCGGCAGAAAAATTAAGCCCAGTTCCGCTCCTAAACTGGTGAGGCGATCGCCCATTGCTGAAAAGCCACATTCAGAACAGCAACATGGGAACGGTGTTGATCCCCAGTTTGAGACCGCTAACTTGACTGGAGTAACCGATGCTTCCGATGCAGATCATGATCTGATCTATGGTCGTCATCCTGTCTTAGCAGCGTTGGAAAGCCAGCGGCAGCTTAATCGCCTGTGGATCACCCCAAGACTACGCTATGATTCTCGCTTTCATTCTCTCCTCCTTCAGGCAAAGGCTAATGGGACGGTGATTGACGAGGTTGATCATCGACGACTCGACCAGATCACGCAGTCGGCAAACCACCAGGGGATCGCAGCCCAAGTTACGCCTTACGTCTATGCTGACCTGCAAGAAATGATCGAACGGGCTAAGGCAACGGCTGAACAACCTGTCATTGTGGTTGCCGATAGTATTACAGATCCTCACAATTTGGGTGCGATTATTCGCACCGCAGAAGCGCTGGGATCACAAGGAATGGTGATCCCGCAGCGGCGGGCCGTGGGGATCACGTCAACCGTCGTAAAAGTTGCGGCCGGAGCTTTAGAAACTTTTCCAGTTGCAAGGGTTGTCAATTTAAGCCGAGCCTTGGAAGAATTAAAAAAAGCTGGCTTTTGGGTTTACGGCACAGCGGCAACGGCTAGCGAAGATTTGGATACGGTTAAGTTTACGGGGGCGATCGCCTGGTGATTGGCTCAGAGGGTGAGGGGTTGAGCCTGCTCACGCAGCGCTGTTGCGATACGCTAGTCTCGATTCCGCTGAAAGGCAACACGCCCAGCTTGAATGCATCTGTGGCAGCAGGAATGGCGCTCTATGAGATTTATCGACAGCGACGAGCGACTACTCTTCATCTCGGCGGATGCTTTGCAAAAAAAAGTGCAACAGAGTATAACAAAACTTGAAACTTCTTAAGAGCAGTTGACGTTCGCTAGGCTTTTATTTAGCACACCCTATTATTCGGCAGAGACAATTCGGTGGAAATTATGAAAGAACTTTGGACAAATCTACTTCAAACCGTTGGCTTGGCTTGGTGGGTTGAGATATTTACCGAAAACCCCCGCTGCACCTACTACTTTGGGCCTTTTGCTAGCGCCAGCGAGGCCGAAGCTGAAAAGTCTGGATACATTGAAGACCTTGAGCAAGAGGGCGCTCAGGAGATCAAGGTAGTTGTGAAGCGATGCAAGCCAGACAATTTGACGATTTACGAAGAGGTTTCAGATCGTCCTAGCCGCAGCGGCCCAACCCCTATCTTCAGCGGTCAAGTTTAGTTAGCGCTTTACTTTCTCGTCTAGCTTCAAGCGTCTGATTCCTTGCCTGTAGCTTCGGGGTTGCTCTCAATCCAATTGTCAATGTTCTGGAGTACCTGATCCGGGATCTCCCAGGGAAAGAGGTGTGCGACATCAGGGTAGCTAAGCCAGTCACATTTTGGCAGGTGCTGAGCAGTTTCCAAGCTAGACTCCATCGTGATATGTCGATCGGCTGTCCCAGCCATGACCAGGCTGGGACACTGAATTTGGCTGAGTTCTGACAGTCGGTCATATTCCTGCTTGAGGGCATCGCTTAGAGCTTGGCGGGCACTAGCGGAAGTCTGAAAATAGGCTGGCATTCCCTCAGTGGCAAGGTGCTGGTAGGCGATCGCTGTATGCTGCTGAATCAGGTAGCGATAGAGCGATCGCTTACCAAAGGTGTCAATATTCCACTGCCAACCCGGTTGCAGCCAATTAATTACCGATGCTAAGCCTGTATAGAGGTTGTCTTCCCAGCTAATGGGCGGATGGCTGCTGCGGGGACGCATTGCCGAGGCAATCAGGATCAGCCCGCTGACTCGCTCTGGCCGTTTCAGCGCTAGTTCTGTTGCCAAAATTCCCCCTAGGGACCAGCCCAAGACCAGACACCGCCTGATTTGGTATCGATCGAGTAATGCCTCTAAATCAACTAGATGATCTCGCATTTTGAATGCGGTTTTAGCTTGACTTTTGCCATAGCCGCGCAGATCAGGCGCGAAGGTTTTGAACCGCTGGGAAAGGTGTTGAGTAAAGACAGACATACTGGCTCCTGTGCCAGGATGCCCATGCAAACAGAGTATTGGAAAACCGCTCCCCCGCACCTCAACAGAGAGAAAGAGGGCTGTGGGATCAAGCTGATGCATAGATTTGAGGCTGTGCATGAGGACTTTGTGATACCAGTTTGAATTGATGTGACTGATGTATGTAACTAGTTTGACGGGCTAGCCCAGTCCATAAGCCATTGTCGTTTTTACCGCGCCACAGCTTTTGGGGCTACCGTGTATACACAACTCCTGACTGACCGCAAAACTCTGCATTTTGCCCCCTAACCCCCCATTCTGGGGGATTTAGGGGGCTGCAAGCACTTGTGTATACACAGTAGGCTTTTGGAGTGCGAGAATGAGCTGATTTTACATCTGGCTACACTAGTCTCTCAGAGTTTTTCCTCGAGCGGCTTGCAAAAGTCATCTACGCCTGTTTTCAGAACGTAGATGATGACTGGAGTTGCTAAAACTGGGGGAAGGTCTGTTTCCTGGGATAGCGATCGCAGTACGTCTTGGAGCGATCGCGACACCAAACCTTCTCTGATCTCAGCCTGACACAGCACGGCCCGCCAGCGTTTTGCCAGTCCTTCCAACCAGCGCTCGGAGGTGTCAGGCTCTTGTCTCGCCTGAAGCGCCAGGGCGATCGCCGCATCTTCCAAATCGCCTTCACAATCCTCGATCATATCCAGCGCTCTCAATGCTTCTGGACTTGCTGATAGCTCAGACCGATACTGAGCAATTTCCTCAAATGTAACTGTAATCATGCTGCCAATCTAACATTTTGATAAAAGGTAAGAAGTGGTAAAAAGCAGAGGAATTTTGTCTCACGGTTTCGCGATTTGGCTAAGCTAGGTAGGCTAGTAAAAGTCGTAAATTTGCAAAATCTCCCAGATTCTTTAAGGCAAGATCTACATGACCACAACAGCTCAGGTAAAGCATGAAGTTAAAGACCTCTCCTTAGCAGCACAGGGGAGACAGCGAATTGAGTGGGCAGGGCGAGAAATGCCGTTTTGCGCCGAATTCAAGAGCGTTTTGCTCAAGAGAAGCCTCTGGCTGGAATTCGTTTGGTGGCTTGCTGCCATGTCACGACTGAAACGGCTCATTTGGCGATCGCCCTCAAAGCGGCTGGAGCCGATGCTCTGCTGATTGCCAGCAACCCTCTGTCTACTCAAGATGACGTAGCCGCCAGTTTGGTTGCAGATCATGGCATTCCAGTTTTTGCCCAGAAGGGTGAAGATAACGAAACCTACCATCGTCACGTCCAGATCGCGTTAGATCACCGTCCTAATATCATCATTGACGATGGCAGCGATGTCGTTGCTACTCTGATTCAAGAACGGCAGCACCAAATTGCTGACCTGATTGGCACCACCGAAGAAACCACCACCGGAATCGTGCGCCTGCAAGCGATGCTTAAGGACGGCGTACTCACCTTCCCTGCAATCAACGTCAACGATGCTGACACTAAGCACTTCTTTGACAACCGCTACGGTACAGGGCAATCGACCCTCGACGGAATCATCCGCGCCACTAACATCCTTCTGGCGGGTAAAACTGTTGTGGTAGCAGGCTATGGCTGGTGTGGTAAGGGAACTGCGCTACGGGCACGCGGCATGGGCGCAAGCGTAGTTGTCACCGAGATTAATCCTACCCGCGCGCTCGAAGCGGCAATGGATGGCTTCCGAGTGCTGCCGATGGCGGTTGCGGCTCCTCAAGGCGACATTTTTATTACCGTAACGGGCAATAAGCACGTCATTCGAGCAGAACATTTTGAAGCCATGAGAGACGGGGCGATTGTCTGCAACTCTGGCCACTTTGACATTGAAATTGACCTTAAGTCGCTGAGGGAAATGGCTACTGAGGTGAAGCAAGTCCGAAACTTTACAGAGCAATATCGTTTGCCAAGCGGTAAGTCTGTTGTTGTTTTGGGTGAAGGTCGGCTGGTCAACCTCGCTGCTGCTGAAGGGCACCCCAGCGCTGTCATGGACATGAGCTTTGCAAACCAGGCTCTCGCCTGTGAGTATCTGGTGAAAAACAAAGGCAGTCTAGAACCTGGGCTGCACTCCATTCCAGCGGAAGTCGATCAGGAAATTGCTCGACTAAAGCTTCAGGCCATGGGAATTGCGATCGATTCGCTCACTCCAGAGCAAACCGAGTACATCAATTCCTGGACATCGGGCACATAGGCTAAGCTAAAGCCATCTTAATTTGGGCAGGGGGCGTTGCTTGCAGCGCCCCCGCTCTTTGGGAAAATGCACGGGTTAACCCTGCAACTCCTGTAAAGAGGTATGACAGTTCTGAATGGTGAAGGAGCTATAGTGGCGCGACTCTCTGTAGAATTGCAGCGGTTTTTCTTTGAAGAAGAGCGACCTCTGGGTCAAGTGACTTTGACTGACATTTTGCAACTGGCTGGGGAACGTACTTTTGGCTTTTTGTTCGTGTTGCTGTCCTTTCCCTCGGCGCTGCCCATTCCGGCTCCTGGGTACTCCGTTCCGTTTGGGATCTTGCTGTTTTTGTTGGCAGTACAGCTGATTGCTGGAAGAAAAACGCCCTGGTTTCCAGCAAAATTTAAGCAGCAATCCCTTGAAGTAACCCAAGTTCAGGGTGTCTTGAAAATTGGCTTGCCCTGGCTCAGACGCATTGAGGCAATCTCTCGACCTCGCTTGATTCCCGTTTGCACTAGTTTGCCCGGACGAACGGTAATTGGAGTGGCGATCGCCCTGATGTCAATCTCGATGATGATCCCGATTCCTGGCACCAATACCGCACCCGCCATTGGAATTTTTGTCACAGGTTTTGGTTTGCTAGACGACGATGGGGCGATTAGCCTTGCAGGATTAGTCATTTGCCTGATAGCAGGGGCAGTTTCAACTTCAATCTTGTTAGCTATCTTTTTAGGGGGCTCTAGCTTAATAGATTGGGTCAAGGATTGGCTTTAGCAGAAACCTGGGAAGGAACATATTTATGGTTGAGTGGATTACCAATACGCTTAATAGTCTCGGTTACGTTGGTATCGGTTTTTTAATGTTTATGGAAAATCTATTTCCACCGATTCCCTCAGAGCTAATCATGCCGCTGGCAGGCTTTACTGCGGCGCAAGGCGAGATGAATGTGTTCTATGCTGTCTTGGCAGGAGTTATAGGTACTGTTTTAGGAGCGCTGCCCTGGTATTTTGCGGGAATTTTTTTGGGGGGCGATCGCCTCAAAGCCTGGGCCGATCGCTACGGTAAATGGCTGGGGATCAGCAGCAAGGACATGGACGAAGCCACAAAATGGTTTCTCAAACACGGTGGCAAAACCGTGTTGCTTTGTCGCCTCGTGCCTGGAGTGCGGACACTGATCTCAATCCCAGCGGGCACCTGTAATATGCCTTTTATTCCCTTTTTGCTCTATTCAACCGTTGGGACTTTGGCATGGGTTAGCTTACTGACAGCCGCCGGATATTTGCTGGGCGACAACTATGAACTGGTTGAAGTTTACATTGGTCCCCTTTCTAAACTGATCGTGGGAAGTTTACTGGTTGCTTTCATCAGTTGGGTCGTTGTTAACTATCGAAAGCAAAATAGCAAACGTCGGCTGCGATGAAGCAAACTTACAAGTGCAGCGATAAATATTTTCACTCATGCTTCTCTTTAACACGGGCCTCTACCTTTTACTTGAGAATTTAGGTTTCTTTGCCATCGCTACCTCTCTGCTCACATTCATAAGCTGGTCCTGGAGAAACGTCGAACCATACGAGTTGCCTAAACCGCTTCCGGGTTGGTTTAAAGTTTGGTTTCTATCCGTTCAGTTTCTTGGCATTATTCCACCTCTGGCAGCACTATTGATAGGCGGCGTTTGGCAAGGCAATTTTACAGTTCTGGCTATTTTTGCTGCATACTTTCTCCTGCTGGGGCTGCAAATCTTGTCTGAAAGCTTATCCTTACGCCGCTTTCAGTCCACTGTGTTTGTGATGGTTCCCTACCCGTATTTGCCGTATCGTTTCTGGCAGCTTTACGAGGGGACAATCCTTCTAGCTCCCTACCCAGAGATGGCTTGGGTTCAATACATTCTCATTTTTGAGATTGTCGTTTGGATGATCAACTATTGCCTCGATTTGGCTCAGCTTCCCAGATTGTTTCACTGGAGAGGTGTCATTACAGAAGAATAAGAGAGCAAAGTTTCTGCCCGATCTAGATAAGATGACTAGAGGTGCGAACCCAGTCTGAAACTTGTTAGCAGGAAATGGGGAAGCCACAGCAAGTTAGACAGCCCTTTGAGGAGGTTTTTGTGGATTTTCGACAGATCGTAAATTTCAGACTGGTCAAGCAAGAAGCAAATGATCTGTATCGATCCCTGACTCCGCTATTAGAGCTAGATGAGCGGTTTGCAGATTTAATCCTGGTCGATCTGGCGAAGGTCGTGCGAATCTGCGGACGCAACAACAAGGAAATCAGTTCTGCTGAACTGCTAGCCTATCTGGTGATTTACGCACTGATTAAAAAAGATAGGGAAAAGTTGAACGTCGCCATCAATTCATGGGAGTTTTCCAGCGAAGAGCGACTGAAGTATCAGAAAATCACAATTCAGATTTTGCTCGATCTAACGGGTGGAGATCAGCAAACTGACCAGCTTGCGCTGCCTTCCATTCTCAATCAACTGGATGAGGAGAAAGGTACAGAATATTCGGGTCAAGCAGTTAACGCAATCTATAAGTTTGCTCAAGTCATTACTAAGGCAGATGGCGTAGTGACAATGCAAGAGATGGAAGCGTTGTCTCAGGTCTGGAAGTTACTGCACTCTTATCAAAAGCTAGACAGCTATCAGTCTGGTTTAGCGTCCATTCCTATTCCTAAAACAACTCAATCAGCAGATCTAAAACCTGAGCAAACGCCTGAATCTAAACCGCCTCAGAGTTCTGAACCGACTCCAAAGGAAGAACCAGCCAAGATTTTGGAGCAGGCTTTGGCTGACTTAAATGATTTGGTCGGTATGGAAAATATTAAGGAAGAAGTGCAAACTCTAACAAATTTCCTGAAAGTACAGAAGATTCGGGCAGAGCGGGGTTTGGCAAAAACACCAGTTTCACTTCATGCGGTGTTTTGTGGCCCTCCGGGTACAGGTAAAACAACAGTCGCCCGTTTGATGAGTAAGATCTACGAAGGATTAGAGTTTCTCAGCAAAGGACATTTGGTGGAAACCGATCGCTCTGGCATGGTGGCAGGCTACGTGGGGCAAACGGCTAAGAAAGTAGATGAAATGGTAGATTCTGCTTTGGACGGGGTGCTGTTTATTGACGAAGCCTATGCTTTGGTGCCCAGAGAAGCGGGGCGTGATTTTGGTCAAGAGGCGATCGATGTTTTGCTGAAGCGGATGGAAGATTATCGCGATCGCCTCGTCGTCATTGTGGCAGGCTATACCAGTGAAATGGAAACCTTCATCGAATCCAACCCTGGCTTAAAGTCACGCTTTAACCGTTACTTCTATTTCAACGACTATACCCCCGAAGAACTGCTAGCCATTTTTGAGCGAATGGCTGGAAAAAGTCACTTCAAACTCACACCAGAAGCCAGAGAGAAACTGCTCAAGATCTTTAACCAGCTTTACGACAATCGAGACAAAAACTTTGGCAATGCCCGCATGGTTCGCAATCTATTTGAAAAGAGCATTGAAAAGCAGGCAAATCGACTGGCTGTACTCTCTTCTCTGACCGATGAAGTGTTAACGACGCTCGTTCCCGAAGACATTCCCAGCAACTATTCAGAAACTACCAGAACTTAGGGCTTTGCTGCTCGACATCGGCACTGAAGAGATTGGTCACGTTGAAAGGGAAGCAGGAGCTTCCTCCATCCCATTGCCAAGCTGGAGCTTGGCAACGAGGAAGGCGATCGCCCCTCTTCTCCTTCTATAGCTGTAGTCAGCTAGGTTAGGGCACGGACATTTTTGGTGGCGCGGCTGAGCCGCGCCACCAAAATGTCCTAATCAATATGGCTACCGCTATAAAAAAATATTGAGGCTTAAACGTTTCGCTGAGGTGCCAGCGCAAAGTTCATAACCCCCTCCAGGCACTCGTTGATGTAGGTTTTCATCATCAGGTCAAGGCTAAAGTTTCCTCCTTGCCGGTGCAGGAGCGATCGCCGATGGAGTGAATCTAGACCTTCTAACCAAAACGGTTGTGGGGTCGATAACATAATCTCCTCACGGAATTGTGATACCGAAAGAGGTTTTTGGTGAATTGCTAGGCGATAGACTAATTCTTTTTCTACTGAGGAGAGTCGTTCAAACTGTTGACTGAGTAAATCGCGCAAATCACTAAACAGCAACCGCCCGTGCTTTAAATACTGAAGATAGTCGGAAACACGTCCATCAAAATAGTCTTGAATGTAGGCTATAGCCGTTTTCAAGATTAGCGGATTGCCATCACATCGCTTGATGAGCGATCGCCATTCCTCCGTAGTTCCAATCAAACTAGGGTAATCGCTGCAAATTTGCTGGCATTCTGACAACGGCAAACCGTTGAGCCGAAGTGAGTAAATGTGATAGTCTTCAACGCCCGTTACTCTCGGCTTTTCTCGACTTGTGATGATCAAACAACTCTGGTGAGCCATTTCTGCAACAGTTTGCAGCAGTTCCCTGTAGGTTTCATATCCCTGGCGGTAATATCCTGCATATCGGTCGCCACACAAAACTGAATCAAAGTGATCAAACACCAGTAAACAGCGATGCTTTTGAAGCTGTTCAATCAGTAATTCCTTTTCATCAGTGCGAGTGGGGAGTTTAATACTTTCCCCGGTACGTTTAACGAGAAACTGAAGAATGCTAGTTAAGGCTGTGTGAGTGGTCGGAGCAGGGTGGAGTGATTTCCAAATCACAAACTCAAACTCAGGCTGAACGGCTTTCGCTATCACGGCTGCCAGTGCCGTCTTTCCGACTCCTGCCATGCCTAAGATTTGGATGAGTCGGTGCTGCTTGTCTAGAACTATCTGTCTCAGTTGAGTAAATTCGGACAGACGACCGTACAGTTTTGACTGATCGGTTGCCTCACTCCAGTCTTGGTGCCCAACGGAAGAAGCAGTTGCTACAGGCGTTTCTACCGGATCGTCAGGTTGCCGATACAAGCCTGCATGAGCATAATCTCCCTCTTGAAGCTGAAGTTGCAGCACCTGAAAGATGAGTTGAAGCGATCGCTTATCTACTCCATTTTCCCCGTTTAGAATTTTTCTCACGGTGATGGGGTGAATGCCATCGGGGTCGTTAAGCTGAACTCGTTCTGCGATCGTTCGAGGGCTTTGTCGCACACGAGTTTGTATTTCTAGCTGCTTGATTTGCTCGTGGAGTTTTTGCAAACCCGCAGTTGTTAGCACAAAACCACGATATCGCTGGGGGCTATGCAGAGTTTTTGCCATTACGGAACGACTCCAAGCATTTTTAACACTTGTCGCTATCATGGCTTGATCTCCTGAGAAGATCCTTAATTTGCAGGTGATTTACTTTCCGATTTTGGAAAAAAGCACTCTTTTTAAGCGTGAATAGAATGCTAAATAAAATATAAAATTCTGTTTGAAGAAAGATGTATAGAAATCTGTTTTTTTAATTAAGAAAAGACCACAAAAACTTCTTACAGCGATTTCCGGTGGGGTGGATGTCTCATCCGCCCGGACGGGCAAGATGCCCACCCCACAAAATTCGCCTTAACCAGTTGCGTTGCATCGGAAAGATAAGTTCACAAATGGTTCCTTTGGGGTGGTGCGATCGCCTCTGAAATCGTCCTCCTAGCTGCCAAGCAATGATTTTTGCTTGTTTAGTTCCCTGACCTTCACGGCGAGAGGTAACCCCCGAACCGTTATCAGTAATTCGTAGAACATAATTATTTCTTTCGCGAAGGCACATTACGTCTAAACGAGTTGCCCCAATGGCGTGTTTACCCACATTCCACAACGCTTCTTGTAGAAACAAACACAAACCTCGCTTTTGTTCAGCGCTAAAGTGATTGCGCTTGAGAATTTCAAAGTCAGGTGAAATGTAAGTTTGGATTTCAGCAAAACCGGGAGCTTCTGTCTCCAGGGTATAGTGATACACCTGATAGAGCAGTTCTGAAATAGGGGCTTGCAAATCTAGAATTAGATTTCCTTTCAGGTAAAGTTTGTCGCTACGGGTTAACATCTCCTGCCGCATATGTTGAAAGATGCTGCGTAATTCCTCACTAAGCAACTGTAATTGGTGCTGCAATTCTCTGGGTGAGTTGTCTTCATCAAGATTTCTAAGAATGACCGCCAGATGTTGTAAGGGTCCATTGTGAACTGCTTCATAGGTGCGTTCAACCGCAACGCGACGATACTCCAGTTCAAATCGCAGATTGCGCTCTAGAAAAGTGGTGATCAGTCCGGCACCGCTCAGCGCTAGTCCGGCTGGAATGAGTGGAATCCACCAGCCTAAAATTAGGGCAAGGAAACTAATCCCAATCAGCATAGCTGTGGCAATGATTAAACTTAGTACGCTCTTCCAGGGTGATTGCAGCAGAATTTCTAGCACAATTCCAAGTAACCCCCAGAGAGCAATCCAAAGATATTCCCAAATGTCTGACCAGACCTGGAGTTGAGGCTGCCGTTTGAGTGCTACGCTGATGATTTGATTGACTGCATAGGCCTGAACTTCTACACCATAGATCAGTTGAGTCGCTGGAATCAGTTTACTCATTTGGCTGGAGGATAGAGTTTCCCTTAATGCAGAAGTGAAAAACACATCTTTAACGCTAGGAGCAGTCATTCCAATGATGACAACGCGATCGCGAACTAATTCTGGGGCAAAGTTGCGCTCTAAAACGTCAGTTAGTGAAAGCGTTTGAAAAAGATGTTGATTGGCGCAGAAGTTGAGCAAACTTTGATTGCTGTTGACGTTAGCACGAATGTAGCCACCAGAATTGGATTGAAATCGGTTTAGCTTCACTGACCCTAGCTGAATCGGTTTGCCTACATGGGTTTCAGATTGAATGGGAATGTTTTGCATTGCAAGGTACATCTGCGCTAACTGTAGCGCGAAGGAATACTTTGACGTTCCTTGCCAGGTTGGGCTTGCCAAAATCATTCGGCGTAGTTTGCCATCTTCATCAATGTTGACATCAACAAAGCCAACCCGCATTGGCGGCAGCGTCGGGGGCGGACTGATGTTTAAGTGGGGTTCTGGATTTAAAGCTCTCTCAACCCCAATCAGACTAGGACTTTGGGCAAGTAGTTGTGCAAGCTCGTCAGCGCCAGGCTGCACAGGCATATCTCGAAATACATCTAATCCAATTACAGCGGGGCTAAACTCCTGCAATGTCTTCAGCAGATCAGCCAGGGTGCGATCGGGAATGGGAAAGCCGCCAACTGCATTTAAGTCGGTTTCATTAATTCCAACCAGGACGATGGAATGTTCTGTTGTTGAGGAGGGGCAGCGCCTTGATAAGGAGTCAAACGCCATCCATTCCTGAATTTCTAGCAGCCCGATCCAGCGGATGATGAGTACAAGGAAAATGATGAGCAGTCCCGGTAAGGCAGTTTCACGCCAAGTGGTTGCTCGCCTGAGTCGTTGCCAGAGGGAGATTAGCACATTAACTGATTAGACCCGCTTTTCGGGCTGCTATTTGGATTTGAATGCGGAGATCTTGGTTAGGATGATCATACACATTCAGCGCATCTTGAATTCTTAACCAATAATTGCGAATGGTGCGATCGCTGATTCCCATGTGTTCGGCGATCGCCTTATCAGACAAACCTTCTTGATATTTAAGCGTCAGCACTTCTAGCCAGCGGCGATCAAATTCGGGACGCGATCGCACCTCTGGAGGGAGATAGATTGAGCCTCGCAGCGCCAACTCAACATACTTCAACATCTCTCGAATCGGCAAGGATTTGTCCAACGCCACGAAGCCGCCTTCATAGATGTGAATTGCAGGTTTCAGCCGCAGTAAAGGTTTTACGTTAATACTCAGCACCATGATATTAGGGGCGGGCTGTGTATGCATGAGCGATTCTAAAAGCTGAATACCCACTTCGGTACTGGGAATGGCTGCGGGAGATTGGGGTAAACCCAGATCGACTACTACAAACTCTGGGCAATAGCACTTAATGTAGTGTTCTGCTTCTTGCTGACTTTTTGCGGTTAAAATTTCAACCGTTGGATATTTGGTTTGCAGCGCAGGCACCGTTCCTTTCAAAATGGCTTCATGGTCATCAATAACCAGAAACCGACGGACTGCGGAATGGGCGCTTCCTGACTGCATAGATGAGATGGCGGGTTGTCGGTGAGAGATGAAAATAGAGGGATGTCAGTCAGCCGCCGCTTTGAGGAAATGGGCGATCGCTTCTCGTCCTATTCTCAGCTTGAGAGGTTAGTTTACCTGAAATTGTAAGCTATAAGATAGCGGTAAATTTAAGAGATGGTTGAAAAGTCTAATCTGTAACCCCAAAGTTTGTAGGGGCGTAGCATTCGGACAAAGGTTTTGGGTTAATTCACGAGGATTGAATCGGAAAATTGCTGGCTCCAAGTGTAGGACGGGTGGTGATCGCCGCTGTCGCTAGTGTTGGTTACGATGAAGGCTGCCAAGAGTAAAGTCTGTGGGTATATCCCAGTTTTGCAAGTTTGCCCTCATCCCCCAGTCCCTTCTCCC
>JAAUQZ010000052.1 GCA_012033355.1 Leptolyngbyaceae cyanobacterium RM1_406_9
GATCCATTGACTTAGTTGAGCTTGCAGTTGACGATAAAGTTGAGGGACTGACATATGGGATGACTTTTTGTGTGGTAACTTGAGCATCCCATCTCGTCCCTCGCTTTGTCACCCCTGCCTCACACTGAAACCCCCCATACATCAACCTTTCACGACTTTTCTGCACCACTAAGCTTCGATCCTACTGGATTCTATTTTCAACCAGGAAGGGGCAGATTCTGGAAAACTTTGTGACTCAGGAACCATTAGATTTGGGTCATCCAGAGTTCCTATAGTAATGGATATATATTCTGAACCATCATCTAAAGCACAGATGCCGCTGCCACAGACCGAACAAAAACCCCGCTGAGTGGTTTCACAGGTTCGATACAGGGTAAGCTCGCCATTCCCCTCAAATGTTAGTGAAGCTCGCGGAAAATCAACCCAGGCTACCACTGCTGATCCAGACCAGCGCTGACACATATGACAGCTACAGAAGTGTGGAAATATTGGTTCCTCTATAGCCCCATAGCGAACGTTTCCACATAAGCAGCCACCCGTGTACATATTTGGCTCTCCGTTTTTAGTACATCAGTTCTAGTATCTTAAGCTGTTCAATTTTGTTTGCAACCTGTTCATTAATGCAGTTGCTCATGTAGCTCATCTGTGGAACAAGAAGCCATAGCGTTCTATCGGGGATAATGATCGGTCATAATAAAGATTGGTGGATTAGGAAACTTTCATTGGCGATCGCTCCCTCCACCGTTCTCCTAACTCTTTGACGTTTTCTACCCCTGTGCCATGACATCTGTACTGACCCCCAACCAATCTGAAACGATGGATGACCTCAAGCGAGGGTTGCCCGTTACCATCATCACAGGCTTTCTGGGCAGCGGTAAGACTACTCTCCTCAACCACATTCTGACGAACCAGGAAGGACTCAAAACCGCAGTTTTGGTAAATGAATTTGGTGAAATCGGCATCGATAACGAGCTGCTGATCACCACAGGCGAAGACGACAACATGGTGGAGCTAAGCAACGGCTGCATCTGCTGCACCATCAACAACGATCTAATGGAAGCGGTCTACAAAGTTTTAGAACGTCAGGATCAGATTGACTATTTGGTGGTTGAAACCACTGGGCTGGCAGATCCTCTTCCGGTTGCTTTGACGTTTTTGGGAACGGAACTGCGAGACCTGACCCGCCTTGACTCCATCGTTACGGTAGTCGATGCAGAAAACTACAGCCTCGACCTGTTTAACAGTCAGGCGGCTCACAATCAGATTGCCTACGGCGACATTATTCTGCTGAACAAAGTTGACCTGGTTGACGAAGCAGACCTAGATTTGCTGGAAGTTAAAATCCGTGAGGTGAAAGAAGGCGCTCGGATTTTGCGAACCACTCAGGCAAAGGTGCCGCTGCCTCTGATTCTCAGCGTCGGGCTGTTTGAGTCTGACAAATACTTCAACCCAGATGGCTCAAATGGTCACGACCACGACCATGACCACGACCATGACCATGACGACCACGATCACGACCACGATCACGACCACCACGATCACGACCACGATCACGACCACCACGACCATTCAGAGTGCGATCACGATCATGGACACTGCGCTCATGACCATCATCACCATGACCATGACCATCATCACCATCACTCAGACCATTTGGCGGTCGATGGGTTTACGTCGGTGTCGTTCCAGAGCGATAAGCCATTTGCGATTAAGAAGTTTCAGAATTTCCTGGACAACCAGCTTCCGGCTAGCGTGTTTCGGGCAAAGGGAATTCTCTGGTTTGACGAAAGCCGAGATGAGCAGGGCAAACCCAAGCGCCACATTTTCCACCTCAGCGGCAAGCGATTTTCGTTAGATGATGACGAGTGGAAGACTGAACCCAAGAATCAGCTTGTGCTAATCGGGCAAGGGTTAGATCATGATGTGTTGCGATCGCAACTCCAGGCTTGTGTCTGTATGCCTTCTACCAATCGCGGTCGGGGCTTCGGTAGATAGGCAGTTAACAGAATTTTGCGAGTCGTCCTTCAGCGAGTTACCCGTTCTCAAGTCGTGGTCGATGGTGAAGTCATCGGTCAGATTGGGCGTGGGCTGAATCTGCTGGTGGGCATTGCTGATTCTGACTCTGAAGCAGAACTCGGCTGGATGGCGCGAAAGTGTTTGGAACTGCGGATTTTTCCAGATGCAAACAGCGGCAAATTCGATCGCTCGGTGTTAGATATCCAGGGTGAACTGCTGGTCGTGAGCCAGTTCACTCTATACGGAGATTGCCGTAAGGGTCGTCGCCCTTCCTTTGACAAAGCTGCTGCTCCGGCGATCGCTGAAACCCTGTATAACCAATTCGTAGAGAAACTGCGGCAGAGCGGCTTAAAGGTGGAAACGGGAAAGTTTGGCGCAATGATGCAGGTTTCAATTGAGAATAACGGACCGGTAACACTGCTATTGGAAACGTCTTGAGAAGTTGTAGAACACAAGGAACCTTGTCATCAGATTCCGCTTGGTGGCATCCAGCGCTGAGACTTCGCCTCTTGCATTGTTGAAGAGTCAGAGCCTCCCTACAGGCATTACCAGGTGAAACCTGGTAATGAGGTAGAACAAGGTAAAGTTTCATCTTTACCCCTCGCCCTTTGCCCTTTGCTTCAATAAAGCCATCATCACAGGCATTAGAAATCCTAATGTCGTTTGAGCAGAAAATTGTTGACGGCTTATAATCAATCGACTAGTGTAAAGAAGTATTTCATAATGATTGCTATAGGTAACATTAAATGACAGGTGTTGTAGCTTCGGGTTTGTCTCATCAGCGTTGCCGAGATCAATTCACCCCAGTGTTAGCACCTGGCTCAACGGTTTTTTGTGATTTTGATGGGCCAATCGTAGACGTATCCGAGCGGTATTACAGCACCTATCAGCTTGGGTTAGCGGATGTGCAGGCGACGTACCAGGCTGAAGGCGTAACGTTACCGATTCAGGTTTTGAGTAAGGCGCAATTCTGGCAAATGAAACAGGATCGGGTGCCAGATTTGGAAATTGCAATGCGATCGGGTTTACAGCAGGCGCAGATCGATTTGTTTTTGCAGCGAGTCAGCCAAATTGTGAATCAGCCAACCCTGCTCCATAAGGATCAGCTTCAGTTGGGGGTGCGCTGGGCGCTGGCAATGCTTCAGGCGAAGGGCGTTCGGCTAGTGCTAGTGACGTTGCGCTGTCAGACTCAGGCGGTTCAAATTTTGCAGAGCTACGGGCTAATGCACTTGTTTAGTGCGATTTGGGGCACTCAGGATGAGACGGCCGCCTACCGCAACTACGCTGACGAAAAGACGCGACTGTTGACGGCAGCTTTAGCCGCATCGCGGCAGAGAGAGGCTGTCTCGGAGTTTTCATGCGGTGCGTGGATGATTGGTGATACGGAGGCAGATATTCTTGCGGGACAGGCAACGGGTGTGCCGACGATCGCCCTCACCTGTGGCATTCGCAGCCGCACTTACCTGGAAAAGTTTGCCCCAACCTGCATTTATAGCGATTTACTCTCTGCAACACGCCATTTAATTGGGGAATAAGGGAATAACGCGATGTGCGACTAAAGTTTTGGAAACTGAGGTTTCCTGTGGAGCAGGCATCTTGCCTGCTTGATTTGGACGGGCAAGATGCCCATCCCACAAGCGGTTAGAAAAAGTTGCACACTGCGTAGAATAAGTTTTGCCTGGATTGGGGTCAGTCCGCTCTGTCCTTTAGTGGGGGCAAGTCTCCTAACTGGCTGAAGCGATCGCCCCGATTGCCATCTCCTAGCGGTAAGCTTAGAATTGCTGATTTTCGCTGAACTACCTAGTAGAGACTGGAGTGGACAGCATAAGTGAGGAGATTATGAAGCGGCGACAGTTTATCCGTTCGACAGGGGCAGTGTTAACCGCAGCAGCAACGACTGGGGCGATCGCCCACTTTCAACCTGCTCAAGCCCAGTCAAATGAAGCACTTTCGGTTGAATGGTTAGGGCACACCTGTTTCCGGTTCACGGGTGGCGGGCGGCGGATTTTGGTCAACCCATTCCGACCGATTGGCTGCACCGCAGGATATCGCGCCCCCCAGGTAGCTACCGATCTGGTCATGATCAGCAGTCGGCTGCTGGATGAAGGCGTTGTTGAAGGCATTCCTGGCAACCCACGTTTGCTGGCTGAGCCAGGAATTTATCAGTTTAATGGTTTAGAAGTATCAGGAATCAGCACCGACCACGATCGTCAGGGTGGACGGCGGTTTGGCACTAACGTAGTGTGGAAGTGGAATCAATCTGGAATTAACGTCGTTCACATGGGCGGCATTGCCGCTCCAATTACCGTTGAGCAGCAGATCTTAATTGGTCGCCCTGACCTGGCGCTAATTCCTGTGGGGGGAGGGCCAAAAGCCTATACGCCCCAAGAAGCAGTACAGGCAGTGCAAACGCTCAACCCCAAAGTTGTCATTCCCACTCACTATCGCACCCAGGCAGCAGATGCTAACGCCTGCGACATCGTAGCGGTAGACGAATTTCTCACCTTAATGGAAGGCTCTACCATTCAGCGGGTCAACAGCAATACAACCTCTATCCGTCGCTCTGATCTACCCGAAAGCGGTACACGAGTAACAGTCCTGAGCTACAACTTCTAGTTCACTAAATTCAACTCCCCCCTCCCTACTCCCCTCTCCCTCCCTCAACAAATGGCAACGCAGCAAGAATACGCCCATCGGCGTGAGCAGTTGATGGCACGAATTGGCAAAGGCACTGCGGTATTTCGCAGTGCGCCAACGGCAGTAATGCACAACGACGTGGAGTATAACTTTCGGCAGGACAGCGATTTTTATTATCTAACGGGCTTTAATGAACCAAAAGCCGTTGCAGTTCTGTCACCGCACCATGAAGAACACAAGTTTGTGCTGTTTGTGCAGCCCAAAGCCCCAGAGCGAGAAACCTGGACGGGTTATCGGGTGGGCGTTGAGGCGGCAAAGGAGCGATTTGGAGCCGATGAGGTGTATCCGATCGCCGAACTCGATGAGAAGCTGCCTCAATATCTGGAGAAAGCCGACCGGATTTACTACCGAATGGGGCGCGATCGCTCCTTTAACGACACCATCGTAAAGCACTGGCAGCGCCTCATGTGGAGCTATCCTAAGCGCGGCACCGGCCCGATCGCCATTGAAGATCCGGCTCCGACGCTGCATTCTCTGCGGCAAATCAAAAGTCCGGCTGAGCTAGATCTCATGCGGACAGCGGCAGCCATTTCCGTTGATGCTCACAATCGGGCACGAGAGTTTGTTCAGCCGGGGCGCTATGAATACGAAGTGCAGGCGGAAATGGAGCATACCTTCCGACTGCGAGGGGGCATGGGGCCAGCCTATCCCTCAATCGTGGCTTCGGGCGCAAATGCCTGTGTACTGCACTACACCGAAAACAATCGCCAGATGCAGGACGGAGAACTGTTGCTGATTGATGCAGGCTGCGCCTACGACTACTACAACGCCGATATTACGCGCACGTTTCCGGTGGGTGGCAAGTTTACGTCAGAGCAAAAAACGCTGTATGAGATTGTGTTAAGGGCCCAGTTGGAGGCGATCGCCCAGGTGCATCCCGGCAACCCTTATGGTCAGATTCACGACACCGCCGTGCGCGTCATCGTGGAAGGGCTAATGGACTTGGGGCTACTGCAAGGCGACATTGAAGAAATCATCAAAGAAGAGAAGTACAAGCCTTTTTATATGCACCGTACCGGACACTGGCTGGGGCTGGATGTGCATGATGTTGGCGTGTATCAGCATGGTGAAACGCCTCACAATCTAGAACCGGGGCAGGTTCTCACGGTAGAGCCGGGAATTTATATCGCGCCCGATATCAAACCTGTAGAAGGACAGCCCGAAGTTGACCCTCGCTGGCGCGGTATTGGCATCCGGATTGAAGATGATGTGCTGGTGACTTCAGCCGGACATGAGGTGCTGACGGCGGGTGTGCCGAAGGCGATCGGAGAGATAGAGCATTAGGGATAGGTCAGGAGGTCAGGGGTTTAACGACCTTTAACCAACGCTACGATCGCTCCTACTAATATTCCTGGCTCAACGGGTTTAGCAATGTGCTGGTGAAATCCGGCTGAGTGGGCAAGCTGCTGGTCGTGTTCGCTGGCGTGGGCGGTGAGAGCGATCGCCGGAGTTTGTCCACCCCGATCTGGCGCTAAAGCTCTAATCTGACGAATCAGTTCGTAGCCATCAACATTAGCCATGCCAATGTCGCTGAGCAGCAGATCGGGTTGAATGGCGGCGATCGCATCCAGAGCAGCTTGGGCGGGAGGCAACCGCAAACACCGTCGCGCCGTACTTCTCTAACATAAAGGTGAGAAATTCGCGGGTATCAGCCTCATCATCAACCACTAGAATTCTTAAATTGTGCAGGCTGGGAAATGGCTCAGATCGTTTAACGGGCGATCGCATCTCCGGAACCGTAGCCATCAGGGGAATTCGCACACTCAAGGTTGCCCCTTGCTTCTCGCCAGAACTGGCTGCGGTAACGGTGCCGCCGTGCAGTTCAACCAGGTGTCGCACGATTGCTAACCCAATTCCCAAACCGCCATGCCGTCTGGTGATTGAGCCGTCTGCCTGTCGAAAGTAGTCAAAATGTAGGGCAGAAAGTCAGCGCGAATGCCTTTGCCCGTGTCGCTCACCTGAATTTGAGCATAGGTATCACTACATCCCAGCCGAATTGACACCTTTCCACCTTCAGGTGTGAACTTGATTGCATTAGACAGCAAATTCCAGACGATTTGCTGAAGCCGATTGGCATCCCCCATTACCCAATACTGCGAAGGCTGAAGGTTCAAGGTTGAAGGTTGAGCGTTGGACCAATCCAAACCTGCATCGGCTGATGGATTTGCGTTAGCTTCCAAGCCAAAATCGGCAATCCAAAACCTAAAATCGATTGTTTTTGCATCGGCAGCTAGCTGCATTGTTTCCATTGCTGCCTCAATGACTGACACCAGATTGACTGGGGCAACATCAAGGCTAAGCTTGCCGCGCAAAATTCGAGAGATATCTAGCAGATCTTCGATTAGCTGAGTTTGCAGGTTGGCATTGCGCTCAATCGTTTCAATCGCACGGGCAATGGTTGAGGGGTCGAGGTGGCGCGTTCGCAGCAGTTTTGCCCAGCCCAGGATGGGGTTCAGGGGCGATCGCAATTCATGGGAAAGAATCGCCAAAAACTCATCCTTAGCGCGGTTTGCCGCCTCTGCCTCCGTCCGGGCTGCTTGTTCTCGTGCCAAAAGCTCTTCACGTTCTGCCTCCGCTTGTTTGAGCGCGTGAATGTCAGTGGCAGAACCAATCCACTTCATCGGGTTGCCTTCGTTGTCTTTGAGCGGTACTGCCCGACCAATAAACCAGCGATATTCACCATCACTTCGTCGCAGCCGCAACTCTACCTCAAATGGCTCTCTGGCTTGTTTAGCCTGCCGCCACCGTCTTCGATGGGTACGAAAGTCGTCTGGGTGAATTAATTGCGCTATGGCACCAGGTTGATTCAGTTGCTCCATGACGGTGCCCGTATATTCAACCCAGCGCAAATTAACATAATCGACCTGCTCGTTTGCATCCGCAGACCAGACAAAATCAGGCACCGCTTCTCCTAGGGTGCGGTAGAGTGACTCACTCGCCTGAAGCGCTTCCTCTGCCCATTTGCGTTCGCTGATATCTTCAACAATTCCAGCAATGCGATACAGGTTGCCCCGTGCATCGTAGATGGGAAAGACGCGATGATGCACCCAGCGGGTTTCACCATCCGGCCGGACAATGCGAAACTGCTCGTCAAAGTCCGCCCGAGCAAAGCCTGCTAGTGCTGCTCGAACTCGCGCCTGGTCAGTCGGGTGAATGGCATCCAGCCAATCTTGGGGATTGTTATAAAGCTGCTGGGGCGATCGCCCTAAAATTCTCTCGTAAGCAGGGCTGACGTAGATCACTTGCCCTTGAGAAACGACGTTAAATCTCTCATAGATAAAGAAGACAACATCCACATTTTCAGCCAGTTGCCGGAACCGTTCCTCACTGTCCCGCAAAATCTGTTCTGCCTGTTTTCGCTCAGTAATGTTCGTGGCGGCTCCAGTTAGCCCTATCACCTCTCCTGAGGGGGCGCGAAGCGGTTCCAGTGCAACATCATAGGTTGTGATTTGTCCGTTGATCTCAATCTCTACCTCGGTACGCGCTCTAACGCCCTGTTCAATCACCGATTGCTTGATTACAGTAATTTTTTCGGCGACATCTGGCGGCAAAATTTCTCGGTCGGTTTTGCCTAGAATTGCCTCAGCCGCCATCTCCGGATGAGGGTTGTAAATCCAATTGTGACGCAGTTCTAAGTCTTGTGAGAAAACCATAATCGAACTGCCCTGAAGTGCAACCCGGAAGCGTTCTTCACTCTTACGCAGCGCCTCTTGGGTGCGTTTGCGATCGGTAATATTTTTGAAGTAAAGCGAAAACCCGTTTTTGGAAGGGTAGCCCCGGACGCTGAACCAGGCGTTGAGCGGCGGATAGTAGCCTTCATCCTCAATCGTGATTCTCTGGGCGATCGCCCGTTTACAAAGACGACCAAAGTTAGTACATTCCAATTCTGGAAACTCTGCCCAGACGTTTTTGCCTAACAGCGATTCAGGAGTGCGGCGAAGATTTCTCGCCCCCTCAGCATTAATATAGGTAAATCGCCAGTCTCGATCGAGCGCAACGAATCCATCCATAATGCTTTCAAGAATTTGAAATACTTGCTCCTTAGCGCTCTCTGCCTCTGAGCGGGCTACCTGTTCTCGTCTGAGCAGTTCATCTTTTTCGTCGTTAGAGTCTTCCAAACAGGCGTTTGCTTCCGCAAGGGAATGGTTAAGCCGAATCAACTGCTCAGACATTTGCGCTCTTGCTTCATATTCACCCAAGCGCACCCGCTCAACCGCCAGCGCTACCTGACTGACAGATCTCTCAGTCGTAGCGGTGCCAACCAGCAAACCCACCGCGCACTGCACTAACAAGCTCAGTGCGTGAACACTCAACACTTCTTCTGGAATCGGAAACTGACCCAGAATGAAGGCATCGCCGTAGCTCAGCAGATAAGCCAGGAGCGTGACCAGCACACAAAACCCAGAGGTGAGAATGCCGCCTGTTGCCCCAAACCTCGTTGCCGCCCACACGATGGGCACAAAGCTAAGAAATGAAAACTGCTGAAACACCAACCCTGCTTCGCTCATTTTCCATACCGTAAGCAAAGCTGTACTGATCAGCAGAACGAGAATGATAAAGGCTTCTAACCACACGCTACGGCAACTGGGAAGCCGTAAAAACTGTGCAGAGTCTGATGAGTTGGCAGGCGAAAGCAGCTCCCAGCGTTGCAACAGGGGGGTCAACACCAGCAGCAGAATGGGGGTAACTGCAAAGGCTCCCAGCGCATTACCCAACCACCACAGCACAATTCCTTGAGAGAAGTTAATTTCTGGCTGACCCTGCACACCCAAAATTGCAATGCTTATTGAAGCTGACAGAATGCAGGCCGAGAGCGGCACGCTGAGAATAAAGGCAGCCGCGTCTTTAAGTTGTTTGAGCGTGAGTGAGCCTTGCCATGTGCGGCGGTAAAGCACCCAGGCGACTAGCGGCTCAACTGCATCTACGACTCCCAGCAAGCTACTCCAGCCTGTATATCCCCACAGTGGGGCAACCAGGATACCGACTGCGCCTGCCAGGACAGCGCCAACTGGTCCAAACCAAAAAGTGAGGGCGATCGCGACTCCCGATGGCACAAACCAAAGGGAAACAGAAGGCTGAACTCGATAGACCAGCGCTACCCAGTGTGCTGCAACTAAAGCCAAAGCTCCCACCAGGACTACAATCCACCAGCGGCGGCGGTTTGTAGGGGCGGCATTTGGAGAAGCAAGCATAAGATTTTAGAGGGCGTAACTGCTGTGCTGAATTTAATTCGGCGATATTCCAATACAAATTTGCCAACGTCTCGCTAGAGGGCGATCGCGCTGACCCGTTCATAAAGCTATACTCCAACGCAAATCCCAAAAAATCTTCCCCACAAGGAAACAATCCAATATGTAGATTAGAAAAACTTATAGCGCTATGCGCCTCGATTAAGATGTCTTTGTCCTGACTTTGCTCTAACCTAAACTGGATATAGCCACTGCATACGTATGTGATGATCTGCGCCTATGTCTTCCCCAACCGCCGAAGTCGTGCAAACCGTTCTTGAGGAGGCGAAAATAAACGGCGTTTGCTTTCCTCCTGGTGACCTCTACAGCAACGAACCTCCTTTGGAAAGTGACCTGCACCGTGACCAAATTAGTCTGCTGATTCGATTGCTCCAATGGCACTGGCAGCAACGGCAGGACTTTTACGCTTCTGGAAATATTACGATTTACTACAGCCCTCACCAGCGCAAGTCAGAAGACTTTCGCGGGCCAGATTTCTTTGTGGTGTTGGATACAGAACGCAAGCCGCGCAAAAGTTGGGTAGTGTGGGAAGAGGAAGGTAAATACCCAAACGTAATTATTGAGTTGCTCTCAGCCTCGACCGCTAAAACCGACCGAGGCTTAAAAAAGCAAATTTATCAAGATACCTTTCGCACACCAGACTATTTCTGGTTCGACCCAAACACACTGGAATTGCAAGGGTTTCACCTTCTTGATGGGGAGTATCATGAGTTACAGCCCAATCAGCAAGGTCAACTCTGGAGCCAACAGCTAAGCCTTTACCTGGGTATCTATAACCGTGAACTGCGATTCTTTACTTCAGATGGACAGATAATCCCTACTCCTGAGGAATCAGCGAGAGCGGCTGAGGCAATGGTAGATGCTGAACGACAGCGGGCAGAAACCGAACGACAGCGGGCAGAAACCGAACGACAGCGGGCAGAAACTGAACGACAGCGAAGTGAACAGTTAGCATCAAGACTGCGGGCATTAGGTATCGATCCCGATGTAGGAGCTTGACCCGAACGATTAGCACGATTTACGGCTACGTGTTTCTTCTTTGTCGGCTTTAGCCTGGAGTTAGGCAAATGGGGAACGGGCAACCATTCCCCATTTGCCTAACCAATTTGGTTTTTGTGTAAATGCGGGCAGAATGCCCGCATTTACACAAAAATCTGAACATTCTCATCGCTTAGCTCAAGCTTCGATCACAACTCGCAGGTTGCCCCGCTTTCGAGTGACTCGACAGGCTGTGGCATTGCCAGAGCGCTCAAACTCTAGATCTAACAACGTTTGCCCGATCCTCAAGTTATGCAAAGACAGGTGGTTGATTGACTCCGGTAGGTTCGGGTCAATTACCCGCAGGTAATTGCTGGGTGCGTCGGGCACCAGATTAATCATCATTTGCAGCAATTGAAAAATAGTGCCCGTTGCCCAGGCCTGGGGTGAGCAGGCGACGGGATACTGCACGGGACCACTGTCATCGGTGCGATCGTAACCACAAAATAGCTCTGGCGGACGCTGGTAAGGCTGCTGGAGGGTCATGTCTACTAAGCCCTGAGCAACCTCTAGCGCCTGATCGACTAGCCCTAGCGATCGCAACCCTTGCACAATCATGCCGTTGTCATGCGGCCAGACAGAGCCAACATGATAGCCCATCGGATTGTAAGCAGGGGAAAGGCTGCTGAGAGTGCGGATGCCCCAGCCGTTGAACATATCTGGCGCGTGAAGCCGTTCTGCAACGCTCTGAGCCTGCTCAGGGGTTAGAATGCCTAAGTTGAGACAGTGACCGGGGTTAGAAGTGATGCTGTCTACTGGGTTGCCGTTGCCGTCGAGCGCTAGCGCACAGTAGTCTTGATCGGTCATCCAAAAGTCTTGATTGAACCGAGTTTTCAGTTCTTTGGCTTCTTCTTGCCAGCGATCTGCCAGGTCAAGCCGCTTCTTCATTCGGGCGATTTCGCTCAGGCGAACTTTAGCTGCGTAGACATAAGCTTGGACTTCGCAGAGAGCGATCGCCCCGGTTGCCAGTTCTCCTTTGCGGTTGACAATGCAATCATTCGAGTCTTTCCAGCCTTGATTGGCCAGTCCTCGCTTTGATCTGCGGTTGTAGCTGAGGTAGCCCGTCTCCTGGCAGTTATAGTCAACCCAATCCATCGCTGCCAGCGCATTTGACCACAGGCGATCAAGGGTCTCCCGATCGTGAGTCCAGGCATAATGTTCAGCGTAGAGCATGAGCCACAGCGGAGTTGCGTCTACAGTGCCGTAGTAGGGCGTATGGGGAATCTCATGGCAGCGAGCCATCTCGCCCAGGCGCAACTCATGCAGGATTTTACCCGGCTCTTCTTCGCGCCAGTCATCGTCCGTTTTACCCTGATGCTGAGCCAGGATGGTCAGTGTTTCTCTGGCGATCGTGGGGTCAAGAATCAACGTTTGAGAAGCCGCAATAATCGAGTCGCGTCCAAACAAAGTCGAAAACCAGGGCACTCCAGCCGACAAAATCTTGCCTTTACCAAAGGTTTGCCGCAGCAGATAAACGTCTTGCTCTGCCCGCTCAATCACCTGGTTAAAGCCCCGATTGTCGGTGCGAATTTGGGTCACTAGCGATCGCCAGCTTTGTTCCTCCAACAGTTCTGCGGCCTTAGCCTGCATTAGCGTCATGGGCACGCTCACCGTTGAGGCGTGGCGGTTGTTGGTCAATAGCTGAAGCCGATAGCCCAAGCGCTGTGTCTCATGAGACGCAAGCTCTAGCTGCCAAATTGCTGTAAATCCTTTGAAAGAGTCGGGCTGGCGATGGCAAAACTGAATGCGAGACTCCATCAGAGCGCTGTCTAGCCCGTGATAGGCAATGGTCAACTCTTGGGGAGGGCGATCAACATCGCCATTCCAGGGAATATCCTGCGATCGCGCCAGTTCTTCCAGTAAGGCTAACTCCTCAGCAGAAGCGCCTCGAAAGCGATCGCCCACGTTTGCCAGCACGGGTAGCTCAGTAGAAGTAGGTTTCTCCTCTGGGGTTTGCATGAGCCATAGCAGTTGCCCACGTTTTTCGCGAGCCGCACCCCGCACCTCAAACAGGTCAACAAAATCAGCATCGAAACTGAGAGTTAATTCAAACTTGACGGGACGAGTGCTGTAGTTGGTAATGGTCAACTCTTCAAACAAGCCGCCATTCAGCACAATATCTCGCTGGATGCCGATTGTCTCTGCCAAAATGCCGCTATCTAGATGGGGATTAGCACACAACACCGAAAGAGCAAACCCCTTACGGGCATCGCTGCTTAATAAAATTGGCGCACGGCCTTCAAGCTGCAATTCTAGACGGCTGAGAAATCGCGTGTCTCGACAAAACAAGCCCATGCTGGTGGTTTGCTCATTGACCAAACATCCACCAATGTTGCCGAGTGTGTCGGTCACTAAAAACAGGTCATCGTCTTTGAGAGTCAGTGTGGGCTGAGGGCGTTCTACCAGAACACAAGGCCACTCTGGAACAGGAGCCTGATCAGCGGGAATGAAAGCTCTACCATCGATCTCGAGAATGTCTGACATCCTTCCTACTTCAATTCTTGGGTCAGGGAGTGATTGTATCCCAGGAAGTCGGGCTAGAACTGTACTGTAAACGCTTAAAAATGCTTCTACACATCACGTTAGGTGATGGGCTTAAACAGAATTAGACCCATCAGTTTCACAGCCATTGACTGATCCCAGGTCGTTGTGGTGAGGCGCAAAGCAATATGTAAATCACAAAGCGGTGCGATCGCCAAAACCATTTTCTTCCCCTCTATTCTGCCAACTCCCTAAATCGGTTGCCACTTGCAGTTGAGGTTATAACATCACCTGATTCTCAATCCTAAAAATCGCGAATTAATTAATCTGATATTTTTTGGAAGTGCCGCGCTGAGTGCAGCACTTTCAAAAAAATATCAGGTTTTATTTAATTCAGGAGCCTTAGCTCCACACACCTCTAGAGATTGATTACAGATCGGTTCAAACCTGCCAATATAGCGATGCAATTAAGCTATTCTACGGCTGCAATCCCAAACATCACAGGGTAAGAGCAGCTAGGGGTGAGGTCATGATCAAGTCCTGGATGGTGATTGGGGGAGTCGCGCTGATTTTGGGTGGAATCGGTGGATCGTTAGTGCCACCCGGCGGTGTGAAGTGGTTCAGGCGGCTGCGTCGTCCCTATTGGCTAACGTTTGAGTCGCTGATTCCGCTAATTTGGACAGCCGTTTTCATCTGCGGCGCATGGTCTGCCTATATTGTTTGGGAACATGACCCTGGCAGCCGTAGAACCTGGCTATTGATGGGGCTATACCTCCTGCTAGAGCTTGTCACGCTGTCCTACAACTCAGTAATGTTGACCCTGCGGAGTCTCAAAGCCGGAACCATCATCGGGGGTCTAGGCTTTGTCATTGGGGCAATTTTAGCAATTTTGGTCTTGCCTATCTCAGTTTGGGCATCAGTTTTGTTAGTACCTTACCTGCTGTGGAGTCCAGTTGGCACTTACACCACCTGGGAACTGATGCGGCTCAATCCCCAGGAAGCGTAGACAAGAAGCAAGGAATTGATATGCCCCTCTCTCAACCCCCAAACTCCTGATTTAATCTTTAAAACTACCGTTGATGAACACCCAGGAGAATCTAGATGCTCTTTTCCCGAAAACGAGCGGTTATTTGGTCGGCTGCGCTGGGAATTGCTGCGATCGGCTGTAGCCAGAACAAAGTAGCGCAGTGTAACCAACTTATTGAAGTTGCCAATCAAGCTGTGACAGATGTACAGGCAATCACCGAGAATGCGAGTCCAGACGATCCGGCGGCTTTTTTGCGAATTGCAGACACGGCTGAACAGGCGAGAACAAATCTGGAGGCGATTGAGCTAACGGATGAGCAGCTTCAGACTTATCAAGAATCTTTTATCGCCATTTATACCAGCACGAGCGAGTCTACCCGTAATTTGGTTGAGGCTGTCAATGCCCAGGACAATCAGGCAGCCCAGCAGGCTTATGATGCGCTTCAGCAGGCGGTTTCTGAAGAACCTGAACTGGTTACGGAGGTAAATAATTACTGTAGTAGTGGTGCCTTCGGTAATTGAGATGATTTTGAGATGAGGGCGATCGCCATTCCCTAAACGCGCATCAAACTCCCATCTAGACTGCTCCGTAATGAGCAATCAGCATTGTGTCAGAGCTTTCTAGATTCATTAGCCAGGCCCACATTTGATCCCCTTGAGAAAAGTGCCACCACTCACGGGGATGCTGCCGAAACCCAGACCTAATCATGACATTGCGTAGCAACTGACGATTACGGTGAAACGTTTCGCGTAAGCTTTGCTGCTGTGGACTCTCATCAACCGGGACGGTCGTGAAATGGTCAGGGTAGGAGCGAGGAGACAGCTCGTCAATCGGAGAACCCATGTTTACGACCTGTCCCTGATCGTTGACCAGGGTTACATCAATCGCCGCACCTGTGCTGTGAGGCGGCGGCATGGTTGGGTCGTCGCTGGGCAGTGCCCAAAACTGATAGACCTGCTCTAAAATTGCCTGGCGCTGTTCGTTCGTGAGGCGATCGGGACTAAACCCCTGTGCCCGTGCAGTTTCAGCGAAGGTATAGTCCACCATAAACTGCTGTACGGCAATCGGTCGGTAAGCATCAAAAATTTGAATTCGCCAGCGGGGATATAGCTGTTGCAGATGGTCTTGCGCTGTAATTAATCCTTCCAACACAGCCTGACGCAAGTAATAAGGCGATCGCCCACCGTAGGGCGCAGACAATTTAGCATAAGGATGTGGCTCTTCTACGGCAAACAATTCCAGCGGAATAGGAATTAGCGGCTCTCCACATTCCAAAATGGGGATTCTTTGATAGGGTTTCATGAATAACCTGTGCAGATATTTCTCTTTTCAAGACATTTAAGCTTCTTTCAGGAATTGCAGTACGCGCTACATCGGTTGTCCGGCTCAAACTTACCTCTGGGCATAGACCAGGCAAGCTGTAAATCTACCTGTCAACCATTGCTATTCCAGGACAGTATGAATAGTATTAAGAAAAATAACAGAGTACTGGAAGTTGATCCGTAACTGTGTATCAACTTTCAATCCAGTTGCTTCTATGAAAGGAATGAGTCGGGTGATTGTATCTTCAAGCATCGCTACCACAAGCGAATCTCTAATTAGCAAGTTTTTTCGTCGCTCGGCGGGGCAATGGCGCTCGGAACGTCGCTATTACACGCTACCGGATGGCGAAACAAAAGAGATAGTTAGCAACATTACTATCCGCTTTTTGCAGCAGGGCTGTGATGAGTTGTGCCACCTGGCAGATCTGCATGAGTTGTCCGATCGCCAGTCTATGGTCTGTGGGGCTGAAGTGACTTGGGATAGCGCTGATTCGGTATCAGGGAAGAAGCAGTCCAAAGGGTTAACGCTGTTTGGTGCGCTGGGAGATGTGCTGTATCGCGATCGCGGCTTTGCCACCTCTAAACCTGTCACTGCTGACTTCTACTTTTCCAATCCAGAAACGCTTTGTCTCAGAACGGAGTACAAAGGCTCAGTGTTTGAGGAAGAACTCAAGCTGATTGGGCAGCAATATCGCACGCGCCAAACCATCATTCCCGTAAAGGAGAACAGCAGATGATCGGACAGTATTTGGAGAAGCGGCTTGCTTAGGAATGGGAATGGCAGCAGTAAGAATGAGGGATGGATCTGAGTCCCTCTAACTGCAAAAGTTGGCGATCTGCAATTCGAGTGGGGTTATAGTTGGGTTTTATACTTCACGGTTTGGGTGTATGGAACAGCCCGATTTGCATCTCGCTAAGCAGGGAAATGAGCAGGCGATCGCCCTATTCATCAAAAGAGCGCTCCAGACTGAAGCGATCGCCACAAAAGCAACTCTGACCGATGGCTGTCTGCGAATCATGCTAGAAGCGGCTGAGGTGCCTGAGCGAATGGTTTGTCTCAGGCTGGTCTATCGTGCATTGCTAGATTTGCAGATGCCGCTGGTCAAATCTGTTCAGGTTTATGGTTGCCAGCAAAACCGACCGCCTGAATGGTGTGACCAATGCTCTGCAAATCGATCGGGCTTGCTCAAGCGACTAGCAAAACAGGGAGATGAAGCGGCGATCGCTGCTCTGCTTAATCGCGCTCTAGCTCACCAGAATGTGGAAGTCAAAGCTCAGCTACAAAACTCCCGGTTGCACGTTTATCTGAATTCTGACCAAACCCCAAATCAGGCGGCGGCTGTAACGCTGATCAGGCGAGAACTGGCTGGATTCAGTACAGATTTGATTGCGGAAGTTCAAGTGTTTGGGAAGCAAACCGAGACAGGCTTCCCAGACTGGGCTGAAGAATTTGTGCGTCAGGCTCCAGCAGCAGATTTATTAGACCCTTTGTCTGTAACGGAAGCTATCTCCGCAGCGGCTCGACCAAAATCGGCAAAGGTTCAACCTGTCTCTGTGCAACTCTCTGTGCAACAAACTGCTCCAGTAGCAGAATGGACGTTTAAGTTTAACTATCTCAAGCTAGGATTCATCTCAGCACTGGCATTTTATGGGCTGTTTAGCGCTTCAGATTACACCATCAATGGCTTTTTAGCAGCCAACAACGGCATCATGATGTTTATGCATGGCGTTAACCTGATTTTTCATGAAGCGGGTCATGTTTTATTCAGTCCTTTTGGGCGCTTCATCTATACCCTGGGAGGATCGCTGATGCAAATTCTGGTGCCTGCGGGCATCTGCGGCTATTTTTTCTATACAAAACAGCGCTATGCCAGTGCGATCGCCCTCTGCTGGACTGGAGAAAATTTCTGGGATGTCTCCATCTACGTCAAGGATGCTCAGGAGCGAATTTTGCCGCTGCTGGGCGGTGAAATCAGCTATCACGACTGGCATTATCTGTTGCTTCAACTCAACTCTTTGACCAAAGCCCAACCTTTTGGCAATTTGGTTTACACGATTGGCATTTTAATTTACTGCTTTGCGGTGTTTGCTGGAGTTTATTATGCTCAACTTGATAAAGACGTTGAGGGAAGTTTTGAGCAGTAGATAGGTTCAAACACACTTGCGCTATGGAACGATCCCCCTCGTTTTCAGGGAGCGTGTATGCATATCCTGGCTAAGAAGCTAAATCCTGGCTTGATCCTCCTAAATCCCCCTTGAAAAGGGGGACTTCCGCTCTGGTTCTCTCCTTTTTAAGGCTACCGTGTACACACATCTCCTGTATCAAGCTCAACATCCTGCACTGTGCCCCCCCAGGACTCAAACGAAGTCAGACCCGACTTGTGTGTACACGGTAGCCTTCTTAAGGAGGGTTAGGGAGGATCGATTCGGGTTAGGGAGGATCGATTCAACTTGTGCATACACGATAGTCGTTTTCAGGGGGATGTAGGATCTGGCTGTATCAGTCCTGACTTTGCTTGGTCCCTAGTCCCAGAGCATCCTATAGTGGAGTTGCTGCTAATTCTTAAACAATCGTGAAACCGATTACTCTGCTTGGCTCCACTGGCTCGATTGGCACCCAAACCCTAGATATTGTGGCTGAATATCCCGATCAGTTTCAGATTGTCGGATTGGCAGCCAGACGCAACGCTGAACTGCTGGCTCAGCAAATTCGCCAGTTTCGTCCTGAGATTGCGGCAATTTGCGATATAGAGCAGTTGAGCGTTTTGCAGGAGGCGATCGCCGACCTTGATCCCCAACCCATTCTTCTGGCAGGTGAAGCAGGTGTAACTGAGGTTGCCCGCTACGGTAACTCAGAAGCCGTTGTCACGGGGATCGTTGGCTGTGCTGGACTTTTGCCCACGATTGCAGCAATCGAAGCTGGGAAAGACATTGCCCTGGCCAATAAAGAAACCCTAATTGCAGGTGGCCCCGTCGTTTTGCCGCTGGTTGAGAAACACGGAATCAAGCTGTTGCCTGCCGATTCAGAGCATTCCGCTATTTTTCAATGCTTGCAAGGTGTACCTGAGGGAGGGCTGCGGCGAATTCTGCTGACTGCCTCTGGAGGAGCATTCCGGGATTTACCCGTTGAGAAGTTGGCGACTGTGAAAGTAGTCGATGCGCTAAAGCATCCCAACTGGACGATGGGGCGCAAAATTACCATCGACTCCGCCACCCTGATGAACAAAGGATTGGAGGTGATTGAGGCCCATTTTCTGTTTGGGCTGGATTATGACCACATCGAAATTGTGATTCACCCTCAAAGCATCATTCACTCGCTGATTGAGCTAGAAGATACGTCCGTGCTGGCGCAGTTGGGCTTACCTGATATGCGGTTGCCTTTGCTCTATGCCCTCTCTTACCCAGAGCGAATTTCAACCGATTGGGAACGGTTAGATCTGGTCAAAGCAGGGAATCTGACGTTTCGAGAGCCTGACCACCAGAAATATCCCTGTATGCGTCTGGCATACGCAGCGGGTCGCGCCGGAGGATCGATGCCTGCCGTCCTCAATGCCGCGAATGAACAAGCGGTTGCCCTATTTCTAGAGGAAAGGATTCAGTTTCTCGACATTCCTCGGCTGATTGAGCAGGTGTGCGATCGCCACCAATCTGACAACCACGCTTCTCCTTCCCTGGAAGACATTATTGCGGCTGACCGGTGGGCAAGACAAGCCGTGCTGGAATTTTGCCAGAAACTAGATAAGGGTGGGCAGGCGATCGCGGTTTAGAGGGTGTTTGCAAAGTCGCAAATGCCCCCTTTTACCCAATTAATCCGGCAGGTGGCGTAATCTCGATGCGTCTTTGCTGCAAATCCACTATGGGCACAATCTCCTTAACAAAGGGGATCAAAGTCTTTGCACCAGATTCACTTAGCTCGACTTCTAGCAGATCGTTGCCTGCTGCAAACACATCTACAACAGTGCCTACTAAAACCTGAGTCGCCTGGTCAAAAACTTTTAGACCTAGCAAATCAGAAACGTGGAACTCGTCCTCTTCTAAGAGGGGGCGATCGCTCTCCGGTACTAGCAAGCGGCAATCTTTGAGCGCTTCAGCCTGGTTGCGATCGCTGAATCCTTCAATTCGCAGCACGTATAGTCCCTTGCCGTTGAGATAGCGTCCTGACACCAGTTCAATTTGTTCTGGCTCGGTTGCTCCCGGTCGCAACAGCCAGCGTCGTCCAGGTTGCTCAAATCGTTCTGGAAAATCTGAGTTTGGGTAAACCCGAACTTCACCCTTTAGCCCTTGCACCCCAACAATCTTACCGATCTCTAACCAGCCCGTATCAGCCATTAACCCACCACCAAATCTGCCACTCGTTCAGTCGTTTGAGAGTTGGACTGTCGATAGGTTTGCTCTGTCACCTCTGCCAGTCGCCGCATTGCGGTGATCAACTCTGAGTCACTTGCAGTCAGGCTAATGCGAAAGCACTGCCGCGTGTGGCTCCAGTCTTCTCGAATGCCAGGGAAGAAGGGGCTACCCGGAACGACCAAAACGCCCTTTTGCTTTAGCAGTTCATAAAATTCCCAATCGATAACAGGTAAATCTTGCAGCCAGAGCCAGCCGAAAATTGAGCCTTCACCGCGATGCAAAAACCAGGGCACGTCGGGCATTACGTCTCGCAAGGCTGATTCTAAGACGGCAAACTTTGCCTGATAGTAAGGACGAATCACTCGCGTTGAAATGTCTGCCAGCCTCCCAGAACGAATGGCGTGAGCGGCGATCGCCTGCCCATAGCGGGAAGAATGCAGACAAAGATTGGTTTGAAAAGACTCTAGCGCCTGAATCACCTGCTCAGCTCCCAGCGCAATTCCCAATCGTTCTCCCGGTAAACCTGCCTTTGACAAACTGGTGCAGTGGACAATGTTGTCACCAAAATAGGAGTCATTTCCGTAAAGTTGAGCGACGGGAAAGGTGGCGCATAGGCAGAATCGACCAGTACAGGCACATTGTGGGTGCTAGCCATCGCTGCAATTTGCCTCACCTCATCATCAGACAGCACATTGCCCGTCGGGTTACAGGGGCGTGAAAACAGCACAAATCCAGTTTTTTCGTTAATTTCTAGCTGGTTAAAATCGGGTCGATATTTAAACCAATGCCCCTTCTCATCTATCTCAATGGCTGACTTGTAGGCTTTCACGGCCTCTGGCGTGAGCGAAATGCCGCCATATCCGGTGTAGTCAGGACTCAGGGGCAAAACCATTTGCTTCAGTTCACCGTCAGCCGTGTAGCCGCCCAATGCATTTGCTGCATAAAAGTAGAGAGACTGACTGCCAGGGGTGATGAGAATGTTGCGATCGCTCAAATTCAGCCCAAACCGCCCATTAAAGTCATTCAGCACTGCCTCAACCAACGGACGATAGCCCTGACTGGCACCATAGCGACAAACCACTTCTCCATATTCTGCGCTGCTCAGAAGCTTAGCAGTGCAGTCGCGCCACATCTGCTCAACTTCTGGCAGAATTACCGGATTGCCAGCGCTCAGATTAATAAAATCCTTGCCTGCCCGTGTTGCTTCTACAATGTCCTTCATTACGGCACGAACGCCGCTCAGGTGAGACATCTGATTGCCAAATCGAGTCAAGACAGGCTTCATAGGAAATTAGGGCTAAAAACTAAGGGAATACAAAACTAGTGACTGTGTAAATTGACAGGCACGAAGGGTAAGGAAAGTCTAAGCCCCATTCTTAAAAATCGCAACTCTAAAGCGGGATGGCAGCAGGGATGAGGAATGAGGGATGAGGGATGAGGGATGAGGGATGAAGTTGAACCTTTCCGCCTCGTTACCAAGCTCCTGCTTCCTGCACTAGCAAAGAATCGCTTAATTGCGGCAGCCTGTGGGACTCGTCCTTTCATCCAAGAAAGCTAGAGCTTCCCCGATCGCATTGCCAAGCTGGAGCTTGGCAACAAGTTTATGATTCATGGATCTCAATTCTCTTTGTAGGGGCATGGCATTGTGTAAGGACATGGCAATGCCATGCCCTTACGAAATTTATATGTCAGATCAGCAATGCCCAATTCCTTTGCTTTAAATGCTAGAACTAGCACTACACGGACGGTTGGAACAGCAGACAAGATGCAGAAAAAAGATTAATTGAGGCACCAAGGGCAGGAGACACTGCACTAGAGCCTTGAGATAATCTCAGGCTCAAAGCTAAAACTCGTTAAAACGAGTTGAAATGGTCTTCTACAGGACATTTGAGTCCGTTTCAACGGACTTGGGCTATTAGCCCGGAATTGATTCCAGGGCGGGTCGTCGGGCAACAGACCAGCTTGGTGCAAGATCTGAGTTAGACCAATTCTCCAAATTTGGACTACACATCAATGTCTCCCGTAGGGGCGGTTTGCGAACCACCCCTTGTATCTTACAGAGGTAGGTAACCCGTCGCCCTACTTTAGGGAATTGGTATTAAACCTAGTGGAAAAAGATTATGCTGGGACGGTTAGGTATCACAATTGTTTGTTTTCACATTAGTGCAGCCCTTTACGTACTGTTGGGAATTGGTCTTGCAATTTTCTTTGGTTTCATTGCAACTCAGCCCGCATCACCTGAGGAATATTCAATCGCGGTGCAGCCGTTGGGAATTTTTCTAGGCGTGTTTACCCTGATTTTTTCCTTCCTGCTTGCAGCGGGCGTAGAAGTTGTTGTTTGGGGGCTGAGAAAACTCAAGTACTGGGCTTGGATTGTTGGCATTGTCATTTGTGCCCTTTACATCACAAGTGCCTTTGTAATTTTGGGTGGGTTAGGGCTGTGGGGCTTATTGGATTCAGATACCCAAGCTGCTTCCCGTGCTGCAAGGCAATGAGGTAGAACGCCTGCGGGTAATGTCTACTGATATCTTGCCGTCAAAGTCTGGAATTGGGGCGGCTAATTTGGTGACGCGCACTCGGACTTGTTCAACACCTGATTCTAGAATTAGGGTGGCGATCGCCCCCGCCAATTTCTCAATTAGGGCAAATCTCTCAGTTTTGATCAACTGTTGAACTGCAAGAACGGCTGAGCGGTAGTCGTAGGTGTCTTCGATGCGATCGCTTTCCCCCGCCTTCACCAAGTCAAACCACACCGTCAGATCAACCTCAAACCACTGCCCCAACACCTGCTCTTCAGGCAGCAGCCCAATATACCCAAATGCCCGAATTCCAGTTACTTGAATAGAGTCCATACTCTACAGATCCCGGTGAGTGAAGGGTTTTGCGTTTTCACCAGAATAGGTCGCTACAACGTGTCCGTCACCTTTGATTTGGTACTTGTAGGTGACAAGTCCTTCTAGACCAACGGGGCCACGGGGCGGCATTTTTTGGGTGCTGATGCCCACTTCTGCGCCAAAGCCGTAGCGGAAGCCATCGGCAAAGCGAGTTGAGCAATTTTGAAATACACCTGCGGCATCGACTTGAGCAATGAAGGTCGCGGCGATCGCGTCATCTTCAGTAACGATCGCCTCCGTATGACGAGAACCGTAGGTGTTGATATGGGCGATCGCCCTTCCAACGAATTCACCACTCTAACCGACAAGATCAGATCGCTATACTCCGTTGACCAATCCTCCTCGGTTGCGGCTGCCATCTCTACAATTTTGCGGCTAGATTCGTCGCCCCGTAGCTCTACCCGTTTGGCTTGCAGCGCTTCAGCAACTTTTGGGAGAAAATCTGGGGCGATCGCTTCGTGAACCAAAAGCGTTTCGATTGCATTGCAGGCAGACGGGTAGCCGACTTTGGCATCAATGGCGATCGCCACCGCTTTTTGAATATCAGCGGCTTTGTCTACATACAGGTGACAAATGCCGTCCGCGTGTCCCAATACCGGAATTCGGGTATTTTCCTGAACAAATCGTACAAACGAATTTGAACCTCTAGGAATGATCAGGTCAACGTATTGGTCAAGCCGCAATAATTCCAGCGTTTCTTCGCGGGTTGTCAGCAAACGTACAGCCGCCGGATCGATTCCAGCCTGAGTTAGTCCCTGATGAATTGCTTTAGTTAATGCAGTACAGGAGCGCACGGCTTCTCTGCCGCCTTTGAGAATGACCCCATTTCCAGACTTGATTGCCAGCGTCGCAATTTGCACCAGCGCATCAGGGCGCGATTCAAAAATTACGCCCAGCACACCCAACGGACAGGCAACCCGCTGCATCACCAGCCCATCATCCAGTTCTCGGTGGATTTCAACCTTGCCAACCGGGTCGGGCAACTTGCCCACATCGCGCACCCCGGCGATCGCCCCCTGAAGCTTATTTGCGTCCAGCTTTAGTCTTCCGTACAGCGGTTTTGCCAACCCTTCTGCCAGAGCCGCTTCGCAGTCTGCCTGATTTGCCGCCAAAATTTCTGGGGTAGATGCGTCGAGGGAGTGGGCGATCGCATCAATTGCGCGATCGCGAACATCTGTTGGCAAAACCGCCAGCTTACGTGCCGCCTCGCGAGTTTGCTGTGCCAGGTTAGTCAGAGAAAGGGAAGCTATTTGAGAAGCTGTCATAGGTTACAGAAGTGGAGTAGTCAGGCTGTAGTCTGTTTTTGGAGTGTATTCAGATTTTTTTGTGTAAATGCGGGCGTTCTGCCCGCATTTACACAAAAATCAAATCATTCTCGTTTTTGAGGTAGGCACTGGTAACTGGTGCTTTGTCATGAGCGCTTCTTTGGCACCAAGCAGAAACTAATGACCAATAACTAAACCCCTACCTTCCTATCCTAAGCTTTTATAGATTCACCATTGAAGATGTTTGATCACGAGACTGATGCAAGCAGAATGTGAAATCAAGCGATCGCCGCGTTAACAAGGGGCTTAAGCCCCTTATTTTTACAGGGGAATGTGTAAGTCCTGATTTACTAGTTGCTTAACAAAATTCCTACAGCCATTGATACACTGTAGGTTTGGTGAAGTAGAGCGGAACCCAACAGAGTTCATATGGGTGTTGGGTTTCACTTTGTTCCACCTAACCTACCAGGGTAAACGCATCTAAAACGGGGTGTAAAAGGGTGTAGGATAAGGAGTTTTCTTCTGCTTGCCTATGCCTCCTATTATCAATCGAGAAACGCTGCGCTCGTTCCTGGAGCAGTACTTCGGAGAGA
>JAAUQZ010000365.1 GCA_012033355.1 Leptolyngbyaceae cyanobacterium RM1_406_9
TTCATCAAATGTGCTGCGCTCAATCGGATGATTCAGATCGCTAAACCCGATAGCTACAAGGTTGAAGCTTAATACCAAGACGATCTTAAGGCGGATCTGACCGTTTTTCTATTCATGCAACAAAGCCATTGTTAAACACAAAGGATGGAATTACTCCCTTCCCGGTTAAAGATTAGGCACAAAAGATCAGGGATGCGCCCCCGCTTCGTGGGGGCGCATCCCTGATCTTTTGGTGGGAAAGGAGTAAGGGAAGACTGTGTTATCAGTATTCCCTGCTTAGATTGGTAGTTTAACAAGCAGATAAGCTTTAAGTACCGTCTCCACCGATACCTGAGAGGTCTAAAGAATCTATGTAAGCCGTGGGAAAGTAGAAGGAACCACTCAAACCACCTTCCCACAACCAAGTGTAAAAGACCCTGTGCGGAGCCAGCTAACGGCAAAATGCAGCGGCGGCAAGTAACACTGAAACGAAGCCCAAAAACTCTATTCCGTCCGCTCCACTGTGTTGTTAGCTGGCTTATCACAATGAGCTAATTCAAAAAATTCTCATATTTATCGTGATCACCGATCCAAATCCAATAATAATCGTTGCCTTTTTTCAAGGCTAACGCTCGACATCCACTGCTGACACGGGCAGACCAAAGATTTTTGCCGGCTTTTTTGAAATGCAAAGAGGGATGAAGTGAGTTTTCCTGCCAAAGTTGATAGGCTTTCCTTGCCTGCTCTTGCATCTCAGGCGATAACTCGGCATACGCTTTCCAAAAATCAGCCGTTGCGAAGGACTTCATTCAGATCCCTCACGTTGTTTGCCGCAATATCCTCTTCTGCTTGAGCAATGAAGCGATCTAATTTTCCTGATGCTACGTCCGCTTTAATTTGCTGATCCCACATTTCATCAAGATATTCTTGAAGCCACTTTGCGAGATCGCGAACCTCACCCTCTGGCAATTGCTTAATAGCTAATTCAACTTCTAGCCGAGTAATCATATGGCATTTCACCTCTTAAACGTGTCTCCATTTTATCTGCAACTCTACTTTAGAGGCGCTCTCCATAGTGCTAATGTCAAGATCCAATTTCTGCTCCAGCCCGCTCAAAGCAGCCTGCATTCGCGCAGCCTCTTCAAACGTTCCCCTTCAGCGGCGGCAAGTAACCTTTGTCACACCACCAAAATCTTCGTTCTATCCGCTGCAAAGGGGTTGTTATGCCGCTGGCTGGTTTCCGTTACTTCTCGGCTCTAGTTTGACACTAAAAGCAGGGGCAGCGACAAGTTCAACGGTTGTTGAGGCTAACTCAACCCGTCGATCGGTTGCATCAAGCTCTTCTAAAATCCGGGTGAAGAGGTGATCTTTTGTCACTCGACGTTTTTTATAATCCACTACATACCGGACTGTGAATTCTAACCAATTATCGTTGGCAATCAGTGTCACAAAGGGTTCAATGCGAGCATCTTCAATCAGATATTTATGGGTCATACGACTCCACTCAGCTTTTGCAGGTGCAATGTAGCTTCCGGCCACTTCTTCTACCACCTGTTGCAGGATGCTTCTGGCGAGTCGATAGTCGCTGCCATGTCGAACTGGAACGACAATCTCATCCCAAACGAAGGGAAAATCACCTGAGTAGTTGAAAACAGGTTCTTTGAACACAAAGCTATTGGCAATTCTGACAATTCGCCCGTTGTAGAGATCCGCTTTGACCCAATCACCACATTCCATTAGCGTTGTTCTCAGGGGGCTGATATCAATCACATCCCCCATGATACCGCCCAACTGAACGCGATCGCCCGTCTTATAAAACTGTCCCAACGAAATCGCAGTCCATCCGGCAAAACTGGCAATTACTTCTTGTAGGGCAAAGGCAATTCCAGCACCTACCACCCCAAAAATGACCGTTAACTGTCTTAAGCTGTCACTAAAAATGACGATAATTAGGAGTGCCATCACTCCATAGCCGACCAAACCAATCATCTTGCGGATGCGATAGCGCAAATCTGTATCTTGAACCTGACGCGGCAAAATCTGACCCAGAACTCTGAACACAATTGAGAGGATCAAAAGACCAATTATCACCTCAATCATTCTGACAACTGTTGGATCAGCTAACCAGCGTTGAATGGTATGCAAAATATCTGTCATGAATATCCTTTTCTATGACCAAATTGATAATAGATAAAATGAGTTACGTTCTGGGGAGTGTTACCCAGAAAGTTGTTCCCATGCCTTCCACACTCTCAAATGAAATGTCACCTCCGTGAATTTCGACACACTGCTTTACGATTGCTAAACCCAGTCCGGTGCCAGGAACTCCTTCGACATTTCTGGCGCGTTGAAACGCTTCAAACAAACGGGGTTGATCGGCGGGCGGAACACCAATTCCTTCATCTTTAATTTGAAATAGCAAGCGATCGCCCTGACATTCTAAGTTGAAGGTAATCACGCTATTAGCAGGCGAGTACTTGATCGCATTGGTCAACAGATTGACCAGAATCGATCGCAACAGCCTCACATCTAATGGAACTGCAACACAGTCTCCCTCACTAGAAAATGCAATCGTTCGCTCCTGAGCCACTCCCAGGTGAAGCTCGTCTACCAAATCGCGACAAAAATCAACTGGATTCAGGTGAATTGGGTTAAATTCGATTTCTCTCGCTTCGGCGCGTCCTAATAACAAAATCTCTTCCATCAAGTGGTTCATTTGATCAACTGCATCTTGGATTCGTTGCAATACCGTTGTTTTTGCTCCGCAGAAGCCGATTCGCTAAAATGGTCTAATAGTTCAGTTGAAACCTTGATGACGGTTAAGGGTGTACGGAGTTCGTGAGACACCATTGCCACAAACTGGGCTTTTAATTCTGCAACTTCTCGCTCTTTTTGAACAGCGATTCGCTGATTAATGTAGGTCTCCAAATCCTTTGCCATTGTATTGTAAGTACTGGCTAGCTGCCCAAACTCGTTTGAACTAATCGGCAATTCCATTCGAGCCGCAAAGTCTCCGGTGGCGAGCTGTCTGGCAGCTTTGGTCAGCAGGCGAATGGGATGTTGAATGCCAACACTGGCGATATACCAGGTTAATCCCAACACCAACAAAATCGGAACCGTGACCATGAGAGCATATCGCCCCATTGCCCAGGCAACCTGTTCTCGAATCAGGGCATCAGGAATGCCAACCGCCACATAAAGATCGGTGGTTTGATCAGGGTTGAGGCGAGAGAAGGCAAATAGACGAAATGTGCCATCAATCCCTTCAATGGCGGCAACTGTGATGGCATCGTCTTGGGAGGCGGTTAACTCTCGAAACAACGCCGAGTCTTGGATCGATTTGCCCATCCATTGGTCTGGGTTGGGGTGGCGAGCCAGAACCACGCCCTGGCGATCGAGGATGCTCACGGTTGTTTCTGGCGGAAGCTGTTGAATGACCGTTGGATCGAGTAACTCTAGCTTTAATGAGGCGAAAACAGCAGATGTTACCCGCCCGTTTTCGTTGAATGCTGGATACCCTAACGCCAGGATTGGGGTTTGAGTGATGGGGCTGACCTGAAACTCGCCGATCGTCAGGGTGCGAGCTTGGGACACTTGCTGAAACCAGGGGCGATCGCCAAGATTGACTGAAGTGGTTAAGGGAACCGCACTGCAGTAAACCTCTCCGTCAGCACTAACTGCACCAAAGTTGGCATACTGAGGCAACTGCTGTAGCAATTTTGATACTTTATCTCGACAGCCTGTTGCATCTTGATTTTGCAGTGACGGGTGCTGCGACAATTCCTTGAGAATCCCTCTAGCATCTCTAATCTGCTGTTTTGTCGATTCGATCGACTCTTTGGCAACCCGAAAGGCATTTTCTTGAGCCGTTTCTTCAGCCAGCTTCCACTGTTGTCTGGCAATTACACCCAGCAACAACAAACCAGGAAGAGCAGCCAGCAGAACGAGCGCCAGCAAACGATACCGAACCTGATTGAACTTGTTTAACAACATAGAAAGTGCGAGGACTTGACACCTTTAACTATGCCTCAATCAAGTGTTGCTGAAGGCAAATCTGATGGGTTTTCTCTAATCTGAGAAGGGTTTGGAACCGCTTGCAATGCCGTGAGTTGTGTTGTTGCCTCGGTCAGTTTGCGATCGGCGGCTTCCAGGTCATAAGCCTGTTCATCTACCTTGCGCTTGAGTTGAGCAATTTTCCGCATCCGCCCAATCATGGGTGGCACTGAAACCAGCAATCCAAATACCACACCTAAGGCAAAGGTGAGCAGCAAGACAAGCGCCATTGACT
>JAAUQZ010000053.1 GCA_012033355.1 Leptolyngbyaceae cyanobacterium RM1_406_9
TTTGGGAGAAGGGGAGCCGGATTGAAGTCCCTCTCCCGCTTTGGGAGAGGGATTTAGGGTGAGGGCTACAAAAGTGGGATGCACCCAAGATTTAGCTTATCAAGTCATAAGTTGATATTCAGCAATTTGCGATAATTGAAGAACCTGCTCCATCTTGAACAGCAACTTAGCATGACGACTCAGCCTCGATCTCGTCGTTTTATCTCGCCATTGGGTTTGCAAGTGCCGCCGCTTGAGAGTGGCGATCGCCTCACACAGGTCGAGTTTGAGCGACGCTATTGCGCCATGCCAGAGGTTAGGAAAGCTGAACTCGTTGAAGGAGTTGTCTACGTGGCATCACCATTACGCTTTGAGCCACACGCAGAGCCTCACGGCGATTTAGTTACCTGGCTAGGAGTGTATAAGGCGATGACGTTGGGAGTCAGGTTGGGCGATAATCCAACAGTTCGTCTTGATCTGGATAATCAACCTCAACCCGACGCAGTGCTATTGATTGATGCTCAGTCGGGCGGACAGTCTCATTTGGGTGAAGACGGGTATATTGAAGGGGCACCTGAGTTGGTGGCAGAAGTGGTCGCTAGTAGTGCAGCAATTGACTTAGGAGATAAGAAGCGGGCTTATCGTCGCAACGGTGTACAGGAATATTTGGTGTGGCAGGTTTTTGATCAAAAGTTTGACTGGTTTAGTTTACAGAATGGAGATTACGATTCGCTGCCGCTTGAGCAGGATGGAGTGATTCGGAGTCAAGTATTTCCAGGACTGTGGTTAGAGGTTGCGGCTTTGCTCAACCACGATATGCCTCAAGTGCTGACAGTGCTGCAAGCGGGGCTAGGGACTGATGAACACAAACGCTTTGCCCAGCAGCTTGCAGCCCATCGTGAGCTTTAGCTCAACAACTTCCTATAGATGGCAAGCCCATCTCACGGAGGGTTTGAGAATGTCCATCAAATTGTCTGCATCTTTTACCCATGATGGGGGTCAATGTGGGGCATGAGGGAGTGAGGCTTTTCTAAACCGTGCCGCTCCATCAGTTCCTGGTTGCCCATGATCTGATGGGGGTCGCCGTCTGCAACGATGCGCCCTTCGTCCATTAGGATGACGCGATCGCACACTTCTAAAATCAATTCCAAATCATGAGCAGAAATTAGGAGAGTTTCTTGCGATCGCTGCAAAAACTGAATCAGCCGCCGACGGGCGCGTAAATCCAGGTTGGCGGAAGGTTCATCGTAGAGCATAATGCGGGGACGCATAGCGAGGACTCCAGCGATCGCCACCATTTGTTTTTCACCGCCCGATAGATGATGAGGCGGACGGTGTGAGAGGTCTTGTAGTCCGGTGAGGGCGATCGCTTCCTCGACTCGCAACTCAACTTCTTCGGGCGGCAAACCCATGTTTTGGGGGCCAAAGGCGACATCTTCGCGCACGGAAGCCGAAAAAAGCTGATCGTCTGGGTCTTGAAACAGTAAGCCAATTTCAGGTCGAAAGTCTCCGGGTGAAATCGGTTCGCCAAACACGGCAATTTCTCCCGTGTTGGGTTTGAGAACCCCGCAGATCAGTCTAAAGAAAGTCGTTTTACCGCAGCCGTTGTGACCAATTACGCCAATTCGTTCTCCGGCTCTGATGTGCAGATTGATGTCTTGCAAAACGTTGGGTTCATTCGGATAGCAAAAGCACAGTTTCTTGATCTCAACTGCTAATTGGATCTGCTGAAGTGAAGGGCTAATCTGAGAAAGTCGCTCTGTAGAACTCATATTTTGCGGGCTGAAACTAAAGAATCTCTGCCACAACTAAACCCGTTGCGACAAGCAGTGTACACACCAAACCCACCCCGCTCCAGGTTTTTAATGTTGTGGGTGATGAGGTCGGCCCAGCATAAACTGGGTGGACTTTAAATTTTTCGCTACCGTAGCCCCGCAGCCGCATTGCCTTATAAATTCTTTCGGATTGCTCATAGCTCCGTACAAACAGCGTTCCGGCTAGCGAGGCCAAAAGTCCGAGTTCACGCAGGTCGGGCACAAAGGGCAGGTTTTTACGGTTAGAGGTGCCATAGCCCCGCAGCCGCATGGCTTGCTGCATGGTGCTGAGATTTGCGGCGATGTCATAGAGATAGCGATAGGTGAGCAGCGTCATGTCGGCAATCAGGCTGGGTAGCCCTAGCGATCGCATCGTCTTCACCGTCGTCAAAAAGGGAGTCGTGCCCATCAAAATCAGCGCTGTCGTCATGATCGCCAGAAACCGACCCACGACTAGCAGCATTGCCAAAACGCCCTCTTGCCGCAGGGTCAGCACGCCCCATTGCCAAATTACCGTTTCGCCAGAGAGAAACGGCAGCAGCAAAATTACGCCCAATAGGAAGAAACCGGGGTAGCGGAGGCGACTGATCAAGAAAGAAAGGGGCATCCGGGAGAGGGAGTAGAGGGTGGCGGCGATCGCCAGCACCACAGGCACCAGCCGCAAATCTCGAATAAAAGCAAACGCAAAAATCAGCACCAGCAGGCCAATGAGCTTAAATCGAGGCTCCCAGCGGTGCAGCGGCGAATCCAGATAGGCATATTCGTCTAGCTCAAACCTCATGCCCTACCCTCGTCGCTCGATCAGTTCTGGTTTTACCCGCTGCAAAAAAGCCACCAGCAGCAGCGTAAAGGTGCCCTCAATCAGCATCAGCGGTAGGTGAGCCAGCGTCAGCCCATAGACAGCCGCCTGTTCCGTCTGAGCGTCAAACCCAGAGGGAATGTTGGTAATCACCAGGAAAAAGAAAATCACAGCAGAAAGCCCCAACCCCAGCGCCCCAGCCAGAAATGCAAATATGCTGGTCGCTAATTTCTCACCCAGCTTCTGTCTAAAGACATGACGCAACTGAAAAATGTGATGCGCCACCAGCGCCGGAACGCCCATCATCACGGCATCTACGCCCAGCGTCGTTAGCCCGCCGTGCCCAAACATGATCGCCTGAAAAAACAAACCCACCAGAATCGCAGGAAAGGCAAAATAGCCTAAAATGCTTCCCAAAAGCCCGTTTAACACCAGATGAACGCTAGAAGGCGGCACGGGAATGTTGATCGAGGAGGCAATAAAAAAGGCTGCCGTCAGCAAAGACGCTTTGGGCAGTTCCTCGGTGGGGTCTTTGAGCCGATTGATTTGACGCAGGGAATACCAGGCAAAAGGAGCGGCGATCGCATACCCCGCAATGCACACCGAAGCCGGAAGAATGCCGTCAGGAATGTGCATCGTTACTTCTTCCTGGCGAGGAAAAACAGAGCTGTGCCCACAAACCCCCAAATCACGGAAACCGCCATTAGCCCTTTCTGCGGCAGCGACAGGTTATCGCCAGTGCTAGAGACAATCTGGCTGTCAGATTCACCGTCTGTCGCAGATGCCCCCGGCTCCCTTGAGCCATCTGCACTCGTCGCCAACACCCCCTCTTCCCCGCCAACGGGAATGTTGAGAATTTCGCCGTGTCCGGCCTGCCGCACCTGCACCTCCCAGTTGCCAGGAATGGAGGGGTCTGGGGCAAACACAAAGCGTCCCGATGCGTCAGCGGTGCCTGTTAGCCAGGGGGTAGACGGGTCTTCTGGTGAGTAGACCGACACCTGAGCCTCTGCCATTGGCTCACCGCTGTCATAGTTAGCTTGCAGGGCGATCGCCTCCGTTGCCTGGTAGTTAATTTCTACGCCGTGAGCGATCGCCCTCACCTGCCAACCCATCACCGACATCAACACCAAAGGAATAGCAAACGTCCGTTTCATGTAGTCAACCGTGTTTCTTCACAATGCCCTTCGCCAACATGACCCAGGCTTGGCAAAATTTCAAGCAGCTTATTGTACTCTTCCTCAGAAAGATTTTGCTCTAGGTCAGCCGTGTCAACCGTCAGTTCCCCACCCTCAGCCAGATCAGCCAAAGGTTGAAAGCCCAGAGCACCAGTATTAATTTCATCGTCCGGCGCGGCTTCCCCGTCGCCAAACAGGTGATCAAAGTGGAACGTTGCTTCTACGTCAGCCGTGCCGCCCGGTTCTAAAATGCCCTTACGCTCATCTCCTACAAAGTCGCCGCAGCTAAACGCTAGCTCTTCATCCACGTTTAGCGTGAAATTGACCGTTTCGCCGTCCTTCGTAGCGACTCCCTGAATCACAATCGCATAGCCGCTAGCAGGTCCGTCATCTGCATTCACCATTTCCCAAGAAAGCGCATTGTAGCGACCCGCCGGAGCTTCTACCTCCTCCACCAAAACTGGCTCAGCGCTTTCGTCTCCCGCTGCCAGATCAATCGTCTTGACCTCTTCCACCTTGACTTCCTGGCTGGCTTGCAGTTCGGTACCTGCTTCCGGATCGTAGGGCGGATCGGTTTGGTAAGCTGTCAGGCCAGCCAAATTCACATAGAGGTGATCAAAGCTAATCTCCCAGCCATCCTTAGAGACAAAGCCCTGACGGACAAAATCTTCTCCGTTAGCCCGAATTTGCAGCGTACCTGTTTCACCAGCAGCCTGATCTGAGGATTCGGCGGCTGGTTCAGTTTCGGGAGTCTCAGCTTGAGGAGTTTCACCGCCTGTGCAAGCTTGGAGCAGGACTGGCAGGACGAGAGCTAAACCCGCCAGTGTTAAAAGATGCTTCTTCATTGCGGAAAGTTTGTCCTAGTTATCTAAATCAACAAAAATCTAATCTTACTTACGCTTACGAGCGTTTAGAGAAATTTGGATGTTTGAGGGTTACAAGAGTTTAGTGAACCTTTTTCCCTAAAGAAATTCAATCCGCCAAGGGGGGATGTAGCTGAAAGGGAGAGATTTTCTAGCAAAATTCAAGATTCTGCCAATGGACTTTCTCCTCAGACTAGGACTATACTGAGGAATTGTGAGTATTGAAAAAGCTATGAAAGCCCAGGAAATTATCCGCTCGATTGAGGCGGAACAATTAAAGAGTGACTTGCCGATTATTCACGTCGGAGACACCATTCGTGTTGGTGTACGAATTCAGGAAGGCGGCAAAGAGCGGGTACAGCCCTATGAGGGCACAGTTATTGCGATGCGAAACGGCGGGATCAATGAAACGATTACCGTTCGCCGCGTCTTTCAAGGTGTAGGCGTAGAGCGGGTCTTTCTACTCCATTCTCCCCGCGTAGCTGACATCAAGATTATTCGTCGAGGCAAGGCGCGTCGGGCAAAACTTTATTACTTGCGCGATCGCGTTGGTAAAGCAACCCGCCTCAAGCAGCGCTTTGATCGGGCACTTTAGGTGCTGCACACTATACAGCGACGCAAGCTGTTACACTGGGGTATGCTCCGGTAAACCCCAAAATGCGCTCTTAGTTCAGTTGGTAGAACGCAGGTCTCCAAAACCTGATGTCGGGGGTTCGAGTCCTCCAGGGCGCGCTTCTGTCAAAAGCCTTCATTCAAAGTACAGTGTCTCGCGTTAGCCGTCCGTCTTCCATGTGAATGATGCGGTCGGCTACGTCTAGAATGCGGTTATCGTGGGTCACGAGCAAAACCGTGCAGCCCTCTTCTTTGGCGAGTCGCTGCATAATTTCTACGACATCGCGCCCCGATTTGCTGTCGAGGGCAGAAGTTGGCTCATCTGCCAGCAGCAGTTTAGGGTAGCTGACCAGGGCACGGGCGATCGCCACTCGCTGTTTTTGCCCGCCGGATAGCTTTTCGGGATAGTAATCAACGCGATCGCCCAGTCCTACCGCCGTGAGAATTTCCAGCGATCGCCTGCGATAGTCCCGTGACGGAATCTGTTTGTGTAGCCTCAGGGACGTACTCACATTTTCCCAGGCGGTCAAACACTCCAGCAAATTGTGAGACTGAAAAATAAAGCCAATCTGGTTGCGCGTTTGGATTAATTGCTTCTTTTTAGCCCCCTGCAACTCTTGTCCTAGAATCTTCAAACTGCCGTCCTGCACCGATCGCAACGCGCCAATTAACGTCAGCAAAGTAGTTTTGCCGCCGCCCGATGGCCCTTCCAAAATCACCACTTCACCCGGATACAGTTCCAGGTCAACCTCCATCAGCACTGGCTTTCGCAGTGTGCCTTGACCAAAGGCATGGCTTAAACGACGCACAGCTACAACGGGTTCCATCATTAAAATACATCCGCAGGGTCAGCAGAACGGAGCTTGTTCATGGCGATCGCCCCGAAATCACACACATCACCAGCGTCAGGACAAATACCTGTAGCGCAATGCCCGCCCGCATCGTCAGCGGAATCTTGGTCAAATAAGTGAGTAATTGATAGACCCAATACGAGGTCACGTAACCGGGAATAAATCCTAAAACCGCTAGAATAACAGCTTCTTGAAGCACCACAGCCAGCAGCGACACATCTGAATAGCCCATTGCCTTCAACGTTGCATACTCCGGCAAATGGTCACTCACGTCAGTATAGAGTACCTGATACACAATCACCACACCGACCACAAACCCGATCGCCGCTCCAAAATTAAGAATCTTCCCTTCCGGGAAAGAAGCCCGAAACGCCTGCTCTGACCGCCTTAACTCCTCACGAGTCATGACCCTGATCGCTGGTGGTAACGTGTTTTGCAAACGAGATCGCACCACCTCCAAATCGGCTCCCGACTCTAGAAACAATGTACCTACATTCACCTGCTGAAGGCTATCCTGTCCATCACGCTGGGCAAGATTCCAGTCACTCATGATCACGTGTCCTTTATCAAACATGGTGCTGCCCAGGCTAAACAGCCCCACGACATGAGTGCGACGATTACTCATTACTGTACCCACGACACCTTGCTGACTCAACAGTTCTGGCACAGGGCCAAGCTGGTCTTGCGAAAGCCGATCAAACAAAACGCTCCCCGGTGCATTCAGCAAGTCAAGCTGCTGATTGACCTCTGGCATATCAAACACCGGACGAGCCGGGTTGAACGCCAGAATCCTGACGGTACTGGGAAAGAAGTTGATTTCTGAACTCACCTCTTCCTCACCATTCGCTAAAGGATTCCGCAAATCCTCAGGATTTACCCAGTCGGCAGAGCTAATATAGAGCGGATTAGCAGCGGCAACACCAGTTACCGCATCTGCCTGATAAAGATAAATTTGTGAGAAACTGCCAAAGCTAATCGTGGGTGAGTAGGCAGACACCAAAAACAGATCGCCTGCCAAATTCTCTGGCACCAAAGTAACTCCATCAAACAACAGTGCCCGCAACCCTAGCTGAGTAAAGATGAGAATGTTAGAGAATGCCACTCCCGTCATGGCAACCAGCAAACGTGCCTTCTGGTGAGATAGCTGCGCCCATCCTAAAGGTTTGTTGACTTGCAGCCATTCCAGCGAGGATTTGAGGATATGTTTCATAAACTGATACTCCAGCCCCTAAAACTCAAGCATAAGCAGATAGTTATACGGCGACATCGATCGATTGCCCTAAAAACCGTTCATATCCCTGCTTAAATTTTTCCTTCCCATTGCGCTCTATTACACTGCCGTGAGCCATAATTACTCGCTCAAAATCCCAATCTAAAATTCTTTTAATCGATTTTTTCACTTTCCCTTTTTCTATTGTTGCAATTCGCTCCAAAAGTGATGGACTCAAGTTTTTAAATCCTCCAAGAACTCTAGTCGCTAATTGCGTCATCACTGGGAAGCTCTCGTCAAAGTGAAAGGCAGTATCAGTCAATATTAGGGTGCGGCTTGCAGCATGGAAGAATACACATTCATTGAGGGAATCAAACCCACCGAAGCCAATAGTTCTAAATCCGTCAAAGAATACAGAGTCAATGCCATTCCACAGGTTGGTTGCATCGCCCTCAATGATCTGGTCAATTAATAAATCGGGTTTTTTGTCTTTTAGACCCGGTGTAGCCCAAAATGTTGCGTTTGGACAAAAGGCTTTAAAGCTGGCCGCAAATAAATAGTGATAAAGATTGGGAGAGATGATATGCTTGACCGTTCCAAGTTCGTTAAGCTGGCTCACAAGTTGATCACTCACTTGAATTGGAGAAATAACGACTAAATCATGGTTTGCAAGTCGAATTATCGTCATTCTCGTCCCAACACTAAGTCCAAAATATCGAAATGGCTGTTCAGCAACCCAAATATCCTGATCAATTTCTCTAAGCATAGTTCTTTCACTAAAGCGTTTTCTTCAAAAAAACGGTCATTTTGGTTTAGGTTGATTCTCCAGATCTATTCTTCAAATCAGCTTGAAACATCAATCTCAACCCGAACCTGCATATTCGTTAGGTCAGCCACCCTGACGCTATCCTCTGGGCTAATCCGAATTTTTACTTCCACCACGCGAGTTGTCTCATCGGTAGTCGGGTCAGAAGAATTGCTCGAAAGGGTTCGCGCCCCGATTTGTAGCCCAATATGATCCACCGTTCCCCCAATTTCTCCCTCAAAGCCGCCATATTCACTGGTGATCGTGGCACGTTGTCCCGGTTGAACTTTGGTGATTTCAGTTTCGTAGACTTCGGCGATCGCATACATCTCATCCGTTTGCCCCAGTTCCACGATGCCCTGCTCGGTGTTGACCTGCTCCCCCACCCGCGTGTTAATTCTCAAAATCTGACCCGCTACGGGCACTCTGACCTGCGTATCTTCCAGGTCAGCCCGCCGTTGCTCAACCGCGATCAAAGCTCTGTCTAGTTCAGCCTGGGCTACCTGCACATCGACCGGGCGCACCTCTTGCAGCGTCGCCAGATTTTCTTGTTCCTGCCGAATCTGTTCTTGCAGCGTTGCTAAAGTGGTGTCTAATTCAGCCCTTCTTTGCGCCAGTGCTGCTTGGCTTGTGTCCAGTTCCTCCTGCGCCAGTTCCAAATTTTCGACGCTGGTTGCACCCTCTTCCTGAAGTTCCTGATTGCGCTGATAGTTCAGTTCTGCCCGTCGCAGCTCGGCTTCAGCACTGGCGATCGCCGCCCGCCGCTCATCTGCCTCGGTGCGAAGCTGTGCCTCTAGCCGCGCAATGTTTGCCCGCTGCGCCGCAATCTCTGCTTGTTTAGCGCTTCCAGACTGCGTTTGAGCCAGCAACGCCTGGTAATATTCAACGTTTTTCTGGGCTTCTTCTAAGTCCCGCTGCCGTCGCTCCTGCCCTTGCAAAATGGCGATCACCTGACCTGCCTCGACGCGATCGCCCTCTTCCACCAAAATCTGATTTACCCGACTGTCCTGAGCATTGGGCACAGACAGCTTAATCACTTCCCCCTTGGGCGTTAACCGACCCAGTGCTACAACGGATGTAACTGAAGCAACCTCTGCCCCAGTCTCGTTGGGAGGCTGCTCTGCCTGCGAAAACCCACAGGCTGCACAAGCTGAAACCAGACCAAGAACGACAGCACGGACGGCACACCGACGCAGCGCTGCAACCAGGGAAGGAGAATGAACCATAGCCAAACGGCACTGACTTAAAGGGCTAAGATCTGCGACTTCTCGAAGAAGTCGCAGATCTAGGTGTTCATTTTTGCTTACTTCAGTGCCATTGAACTATAGCCAAATGGCAGTTTCAGCAAAACTTTCTTAAACTAGTTGACTTGATCCCATAGAATTCCGCCCTCCCCCGTCCGGTCATTTCACTGATGCAGATCAGGCTCAAACTGCCAAAGGACAGGTTCCCATTCGTAGCGATCGCCCCACGAACGAACATATCCCAACGCGGGAAACGGCATATGATAAGCAATCACCATCGTCCGATCGCCAGCAATTTGATTCAACAATCTGTGTCTGGTTTGTGCTGCCTGCTGCGGATTGAGGTCAAACCCGGTTTGCCAATCGGGATGTTCTAAATCAAACGCTTCATTAAAGAACACATCTGCGGCAACAATTAACTGAGACGCTTCAGACGTAATCCATTGAGCATTTGGGAAAGTGAGTTGACCGTCAGGTGCAACAATGCCGCCAATATGATCGGGGTGAGCGTGAGTGATAACTACAATGTCAATATCTTGGGAGCGAATGCCTGCACTCTGAAGGTTTTGAGTTAGTTTTGCCAATCCTGCTCCAAGTTCTGTACCTGCACCCGTGTCAATTAAAACCTGATATGTGCCCGTATCAACGTAGAGTGCTTGAGGCATTTTCACCCTACGTTGACGTGCGAACGATTCCTAACACTCACATCAATGCCCCAAAGCTGCTGGAACAGGCAGAGATTGATCTGGCGATCGGCTCCGCACAAGCATGGCTCAGAACTCAATTGGCTGAAATTTGCTCGTGTATTTAATCGTCTTCAGCTTCAGCGTCGCATATCATCGCATCCAGATTTTGATGCTGGGTGCGGCGGGATTGGCGACGGTATTTTTTGCTTTCCAGGCGAGGTTCGTAATAGCTCTCGCCTTTCTGATTGGTTTTTAGTTTCATGCTGGAGTCTTGATCGGTGGTCTGATGAAGCTGAGTTTGACGAGCGATCGCCTCTTCCAACAGCACCAAATAATGCTCGTAACGCTCCCAGTCGCCCCGCACAGCGCAGTTTGGCTCATCCCGGTGCAGGCAGTTGCCAAACTGACAGGTTGCTTCTTCTAACCGTCGTCGCGCCTCTGGGAAACAGTCTGCCAAGTCTACAGGCGCACAGTCCAAATCCGGTTGGTTGAAGCCAGGTGTATCAGCTAACAGACCCCCACCCGGTAATTCAAATAGCTCGACGTGTCGAGTTGTATGACGACCGCGTCCCAACTTACCCGACACTGAGCCAACCCGCAAATCTGCCTCTGGAATCAGTCGGTTGATTAAACTCGATTTACCTACTCCAGAAGGGCCAGAAATGACTGTAATTTTCTGCTTAAGCTGAGTTTGTAGGTCGTCTAACCCTTTTTGCTGTTGAGTGCTGAGCATTTGAGGCTGATAGCCCCACCGCTGAAGGCGATCGCCCCACTCTATCTGAGCTTCAGGACTCACCAGATCGCACTTATTCAACCCCAGGCAAACTTCTAGCCCAGTTGATTCAGCTTTAATTAGAAAACGGCTCAGTTGCAGCGGCTCTGGGGTTGGATCTGCCAGCGCAAACACCAGCAGAATTTGGTCAGCATTGGCGACAGGCGGACGGTCAAGCTCACTATCACGAGGGAAACCTGGGCGATCGCCCCTCTTCCCCCTGCCCAGTCGGGTTCTTCGACCTGGACGCGATCGCCCACCCATACCTGTTGTCCAATTTTTTTCAGGCGCGATCGCCGAGTACACAGCAAAGATTTCTCGCCCAACTGCACCCAATAGTAATTGGCCTGAACCGCCAGAACGGTTCCTACCAGGTCTTCAGGGCTTGCGATCGCCGATCCAGTCTCGGATTGTTGAACGTCAGTCCGATGGTCTAACTCAGCGCTCATCGCTCAGCCCGCAGAATGCTTTTCGTTGGGTCGGCGCACCCGCACCGCAAAAAAGCCCGATCGCTCCTCGACCTGCTCAACCCCATAGCCTTCCATCGTTAAGCTATCGGGAACTTGCTCAATTGGCTCTCCTGGGTCTAGCCAAACTTCTAGCAAGGCACCGGGAGCCATCTTTTCAAGCCTGAGCTTGGTCTTGACAAAGTTGATTGGGCAGGGCGTTCCCCTCAGATCTAGTTGGGCATCGGGCAGATGCTCGGCAGTCGATGCGGCGCTACTCATCCTCGAAATAGCCCCCCCAAGAAGCCCTCAATGCCGCCTCCTTTGCCCAGGCGATCGCCCCGAATTTTGGCTAGCTTTTCTAGTAGCTCACGTTCTTCAGTAGTCAGTCGCGTTGGGATCTCAATCTGAATGGTAATCAGATGATCCCCTCGGCTAACCGGATTGCCCAATCGAGGGACACCCTGGTTTTCGAGCGTTAGTACTGTTCCAGGCTGAGTTCCAGGGGCGATCGTCAGCTCAGTTGGGCCATCTACCGTATTCACCTCTATCCGACAGCCCAAAATCGCCTGCAAATAGCTGATCTTGATTTCCGAGAGAATATTGATGCCGTCGCGCTGAAACTCAGCATCTTCATTCACAAACAGGTAAACATACAGATCTCCGGGTGGTCCACCTCGCTGCCCCGCATCCCCTTCCGAGGAAACGCGCAGCCGAGTGCCATTATCAACCCCAGCCGGAATCGTGATTTTCAGCTTCTTGGCTTCTTGCTTTTGCCCACTGCCGCCGCAAACCTCGCATTTCTCCTCAATCACCTGACCTGCACCATTGCAGGTTGGGCAAACCGAAACTTGAGTAAAGCTGCCAAAGGGTGTTCTGGTAGCGCGACGAACCTGCCCTGACCCAGTACAGGTCGGACAAGCTCTAGGACGAGTTCCTGGCTTTGCGCCTGAACCGCTACAGTTTGTGCAGGTTTCCAGGTGGCTAATGCGAATTTCTTTCTCGCCGCCAAAAACGGCTTCTCGAAAATCTAGCTTCAGGTCGAGTCGCAGGTCATCGCCCCTGACCGGGCCACCACGACGACGACCGCCACCGCCCCCTGGCTGTCCGCCCATGCCGCCAGAGAAACCGCTAAAGAAACTTTCAAAAATGTCGGCAAAGCCACCCAAGTCGCTAAAGTCTTGAAAGCCAGCCCCCGCAGCAGAGCCGACTCCCGCTTCGCCAAAGCGATCGTAGCGGGCACGAGTTTCAGGTTCAGAAAGCACTTCATAGGCTCGGTTAATTTCCTTGAAGCGCTCCTCAGCGCCATCTTCCTTGTTGACATCAGGATGATATTTGCGGGCTAACCGTCGGTAAGCACGCTTGATCTCCTCTTTGTCTGCATCACGGGAGACACCGAGCATTTCATAGTAATCACGAGCCATAGGAGACTGCTTGCTTGGATAGGAGGGTAGGTTTGAAATTAGGGAAACTAACTAGGGCTAGGATAGCTTACACCCGACACCCTCTATTTAATACCCTAGCACTCTGGGCTAATCGACTGCTTCGTAATCAGCAGTCACTGTATCATCATTTTCAAAACCATAGTCTTCAAACTCTTCCTCCAGGGTTGAACCTGAACTGCCATTATCTTCTGCAATAGAGGTATCTTCTGGGTAGTCGTAATCGGTGTCGTCCTGGTTAATCTGCTGATACACAGATGCGCCAATCGCAAATAGTGCATTTTGGAGAGCGTCTAGCCGCTGCTTCATGGACTCGACTGAGATGGAGCGATCGGCGATCGCCGCCCGTAGCTCAGCCACGCGCTCGTTTGCCTCTGCCTTGAGATCGTCTGTAATGAACTGAGCATTGTCCCTTAGCGTCGTCTCCCAGCTATAGAACAGCCCATCTGCCTGGTTTCGCAATTCCACCAACTGCTTGCGGCGCTGGTCATCCTCAGCGTTGATCTCCGCGTCGAGCTTCATCTGCTCAATTTCAGACTGGGTTAAACCGCCCGTGTTGGTAATCCGCACGCTTTGCTCTCGCCCAGTCCCTTTATCCCTTGCTGCAACTTGAAGAATACCGTTTGCGTCAATTTCAAAGGAAACTTCAATTTGAGGAACGCCCCTAGGAGCGGGTGGAATTCCGGCTAGCTGAAACTTACCCAGGCTCTTATTATCTTTTGCTAAAGCCCGCTCTCCTTGCAGCACATGAATCTCAACTGAAGTTTGACCATCCGTCGCTGTTGAAAAAGTCTGCGTCTTGCTTGTGGGAATCGTTGTATTTCGTTCGATGATCCGCGTGAATACCTCTCCCAGCGTTTCAATCCCCAAAGACAGCGGCGTTACGTCTAGCAGAAGCAAATCCTTGACTTCACCGCCCAGGACACCCGCTTGCACCGCTGCACCCAGCGCCACAGCCTCATCCGGGTTAACCGAACGATCAGGCGTTTTGCCATTAAAGTACTGACGAATCGCATCCTGAACTGCCGGAATCCGGGTAGAACCTCCGACCAGAATAATCCGATCAATGTCCTCACCAGTGAGGTCAGCGTCTTTGAGCGCCTGGTTGACGGGTTCAATCGTGCTAAGAACCAGGTGATTGACCAATTCCTCAAACTTAGCGCGGGTTAGCTCCATTTCCAGATGCTTAGGGCCCGTGTCGTCAGCCGTGATAATGGCAGATTGATCGAAGTTGTCAGCATGTTAGAAAGCTCGATCTTGGACTTCTCAGCCGCCTCCCTCAATCGTTGGAGCGCCATTTTGTCAATCGACAGGTCAATGCCTTCGGATTCTCTAAAGCTGTCAATCATCCAGCGCACCAGAGCATTGTCAAAGTCGTCGCCGCCCAGGTGATTATTGCCTGAAGTCGCCTTGACCTCAAACACACCATCCCCTAGCTGCAAAACTGACACATCAAAGGTGCCGCCGCCCAGGTCAAACACCAGTACGGTCTGATCCTGATCCTGCTTATCCAACCCGTAGGACAGAGCCGCTGCTGTCGGCTCGTTAATAATTCGTAATACCTCCAGACCCGCGATCGTTCCTGCATCTTTAGTGGCTTGCCGCTGTGCGTCCGTAAAATATGCAGGAACGGTAATTACAGCCTGAGTGGGAGGTTCACCCAAATAGTTCTCAGCATCCTGCTTGAGTTTTTGCAGGATCATAGCTGAGACTTCTTGAGGGGTATAGGTGCGTCCCCGAATCTGCACATCTACGGTGTCATCCTTGCCCCGGATGCAGGTGTAGGAAACCCGGGTGCGCTCCGCTTCGGTATCGTCCCAACGGCGACCAATAAATCGCTTAATGCTGAAAACCGTATTTTCGGCATTGGTGACAGCCTGCCGCTTTGCTAGTTGCCCCACCAGCCGCTCACCTGTTTTGGCGAAACCAACAATGCTGGGAGTCGTCCGCCCTCCTTCTGAGTTGGCAATGACGATCGGTTGACCGCCTTCCAAGACAGCCACACAGCTATTTGTCGTGCCCAGGTCAATACCAATGACTTTTCCCATAATTAGCGGCTGTGAACGTGTTCAAGTGAATGAGTGCAAAAATGTAGATGAATTGAACTCATTTCTAACAGAGTATTCCGCAATTCTTCGGGAATCTGATCAGCTTAGCCTAAATTTTATGGGCAACCCATCCGTAAAGCGGCAGCCATACCCGTAGAATCAACACGCACTATGTAAGGGATCTGTGAAAAAATACGTGCCCTACGGAGATTCCCTTAACCGTCACTCTCGCCCTGATAATCTTCATCCGAAGTTATCACGGGTTCTGGTGCAGTAGCAACTTTAACCATTGCATGGCGCAAAACTCGTTCACCCAGGAGATAGCCTCGCACCAATTCTTCAATCACCGTGCCTTCAGGCTGCTCGTCCGTTGCTTCTCGCATAACGGCTTCGTGCAGGTTCGGGTCAAATTCTTTGCCTTCAGAGCGCATAGGAGCTACGCCGACTCGCTTGAGGCAATCGACTAGCTGCTTATAGACGCTCTGGTAGCTTTTATGAATGTTCATCTCCTGGTCGGTTTGAGGCTTGATTTGCGATCGCGCCCGCTCAAAGTTATCGACCACTGGCAGCAACTCAACGATAGTGGAGCATTTTACCTGCTGTTCCAGGTCTTCCTTCTCCTTTTGGGTGCGCTTGCGGAAGTTGTCAAAGTCAGCAGCAATCCGCATATACTGCCCTGTGCGCTCTTCAACCTGAGCTTTCAAAGACTCGATCTGTTGAGTTAGCTCGGCGATCGCCAAACTTTCTGCCTCAGCTTCTACCGGCTGAGCCGCTGCCTCAGCTTCCACAGGCTCGGCTACAACTTCGGTCACTGGTTCCTCAAGCTCCGATTCCGCCGTTGGAAACTCCGAAGCGACTTCTTGACTATTTTGTACCGTTGCCTCATCAGGCATTGTTTCACTCTCCACTTGCTGTACATCCTCTGAGGTATCAGTCTCTGACCTCTGAGCGTTCTTTAGCTGATTTTCTTCCTCAATCATTGTCCACTATATCCAGAACCTAGAACTGAAATTTCTTGTTGGCTATTTCCAATTAAATCGAATCCATTGTCAAAACTTTGCTAGCTTGTTGTCTCCATTTAGGAAAAGTTTTCACTGGATTATGGTTTACGAGTTCATCTGACTCTATTCACGATTGTAACGATTGAGCAATTGGACAATTCCTTTTTAACTCAGAGTGCCTCTTTAACCCAGAGCGCTTCGGTAGAGAGCTAAATTCTGGCGGTACAGGCTATCATCATGAACACAAAGGCTGATCACCTGACTGAGTACCATCCTGTATGAGCAATTCTTAGTAGTTTTAGTAGCCCTTGACTAGCCTCTTCCCGATTCATCGCACTATGATTCTTTCATGGAGTTCTTTGAAAAGTGCGACGCTTTTAGGCTTAGCAATTTCTCACGCAGCCCTAATTCACGCTAGCTGCGGGTAGATTATCCTCTAAATGCTCTGGTAAAAATCCTGAGACCCTCTTGTAAGGAGACTTTCTGCATCAGCTATGGCTAATTCCCCGTCACAGCGCCGTGCCTTAATCGTCCAGCATAATTTTTCGCCCTTTAGTAACAAACTGATTCAGTCGGGCTACATCAACAACGAGCAGATGCAGCAAGCTCTAGTTGAAAGCCGCAAGTCAGGTAGACCCCTGACTGAAGTGCTGGAGATGATTACAGGGCAGCAGTTGCCGCCTGATTTGTTGCGCCAGTACAAGAAGCAGCAGCTATTTGAACTAAAGATTCTCTACGGGGTTGAGTCCCTTGACCCGGAAATTAACCAAATTTCTACGAATCAGGTCAGCCTGCTAATCGATACGCTGATTCCGGTTGATGTCTGTCGTCGCTATCGGCTTGTGCCTCTGTCGAAACATGAAGGGGATTTGCCCTACGTTCTGGTAGCAATGGTTGATCCAGACAACCTAGATGCTCAGGATGATTTGAATCGAGTGTTGAGACCCCAGCGGTTGGGGCTTCAGCGAATGGTGATCACGGCGGAAGATTACCAGCGGATTATTTCAAAATACCTAGACGAGCAAGTTGAGCGAGAGAAGCAGCGCGAACAGGAATCGAAGGTAGACGTTAAGGCTGACCTGGAGGTTCTAGACTATCTGGACCTGCAAGAAGCGCCAGACGACCTGGAAGCCAACTTAGATGAAGCTCTGCAAGACGCAGAGGCGGCTCCAGTTATCGCTCTGGTTAACAAAATTATGGTCAAAGCGTTGCAGGAAGGGGTTTCCGATATTCATGTTGAACCTCAAGAAGAATCTTTGCGGATACGCTTCCGTAAGGATGGTGTGTTGCGCCAGGCCTTTGACCCTCTACCAAAGAAAATTGTGGCGGCGGTGACGGCCCGCTTTAAGGTCATTGCTGAATTGGACATCGCCGAGCGCCGATTGCCTCAGGATGGTCGAATTCGCAGGATTTTTGATGGGCGCAAGATTGACTTCCGGGTTAGTACATTGCCTAGCCGCTACGGAGAGAAGGTCGTTCTGCGAATTTTGGACAACTCGGCGACTCAGCTTGGTCTAGATAAGCTGATTACTGACCCCGACACTTTGCAAATCATGCAAGAGATGGTTGCTCGTCCGTTTGGCTTGATCCTGGTGACAGGACCAACGGGTTCGGGTAAGACCACAACACTGTATTCGGCGCTGGCAGAGCGAAATGATCCTGGTGTCAATATCAGTACGGTTGAAGACCCGATCGAATATACGCTGCCAGGACTCACTCAGGTTCAGGTGCTGCGCGAGAAGGGCGTAGACTTTGCTTCCGTGCTGCGGGCATTTTTGCGCCAAGACCCAGATGTGATTCTGGTGGGTGAGACGCGAGATAAAGAAACTGCGAAGACGGCGATCGAGGCTGCTTTGACGGGACACCTGGTTTTGACAACGCTACATACCAACGATGCAGCAAGTGCGATCGCCCGTCTAGACGAAATGGGCATTGAACCCTTCATGGTTTCCAGTTCGCTAATCGGCGTATTGGCACAGCGTCTAGTCCGTCGAGTATGCAGCGAATGCCGCATTCCCTACAATCCGTCCCACGAAGAACTGGCCAGGTTTGGACTGTCGATTAGCCACGACGCTGAGATCACCTTCTACAAAGCCAACTTTTTGCAGCCAGAAGAAATTCAGCAGGCCAGAGAAGCAGGAGAACTCTGCTCAACTTGTGGCGGTGTAGGTTACAAAGGACGCTGCGGGGTTTACGAAGTGATGCGAATCACCGAGCGACTGCAAACTATGGTTACAGAAGGTGCGCCTACCGAGCGAATTAAAGAAGTAGCGGTTGAAGAAGGCATGAAAACGCTGCTGTCCTACAGCTTAAACCTGGTACGTCAAGGGTTTACCACCCTGGATGAGGTTGAGCGAGTCACATTCACCGACACAGGCTTAGAAGCAGAGCTAAAAGCCAAGCGTAAGAGTTCGTTGACCTGTCGAGTCTGCGGTGCTGAACAGCGTCCAGAGTGGTTAGACTGTCCCTACTGCACGACTCCCCGCTTCCAGGATTAGCAGCTATCCTGAAGCATTCATTATCCAGAGTTATTGTCCAAATTGAAGCATCGTCAGCGGTGACAGCCGCGATTCTGCATCACCAAATTCAAAGGAGAAAGCCAAATGGAGTTAATGATCGAAGATTTGATGGAGCAGTTGATTGAGATGGGTGGGTCTGACCTCCATCTCTCTGCGGGGTTGCCGCCCTATTTTCGACTCAGTGGTCATCTAACTCCAATTGGAGATGAACCGCTGACCTCCGAGCAGTGCCAACGCTTGATTTTCAGTATGCTCAACAACACTCAGCGGAAAAACCTGGAGCAGAACTGGGAGCTAGACTGCTCCTACGGCGTGAAGGGATTGGCTCGTTTTCGCGTCAACGTTTACAAAGACCGGGGAACCTATGCCGCTTGCTTACGGGCATTAAGCTCCAAAATTCCTAGCTTTGAGAAGCTTGGACTGCCAGACGTGGTGCGTGAGATGGCAGAAAAGCCCAGAGGTTTAATTCTGGTGACTGGTCCGACTGGTTCTGGTAAGACCACAACATTGGCTGCAATGATCGACCTGATCAACCGGACTCGCGCAGAGCATATCCTCACCATTGAAGACCCGATTGAATTTGTCTATGAACCGATCAAGAGCCTGATTCACCAGCGGCAGTTGGGTGAAGACACTAAAAGCTTTTCTAACGCATTGAGAGCAGCTTTACGGGAAGACCCAGATATTATCCTGGTTGGAGAGATGCGTGACCTGGAAACAATTTCTTTGGCGATCTCCGCTGCTGAAACCGGACACCTTGTTTTTGCAACGTTGCACACCAGTTCGGCTTCTCAAACCGTTGACCGAATGATTGACGTATTTCCTTCCGAACGGCAGCAGCAGGTGCGAGTGCAGCTTTCTAACTCACTGGTGGCGGTATTTAGCCAGACTTTGGTAACTAGAAAGAACCCGAAGCCGAATGAGTTTGGTCGGGTGATGGCTCAGGAAATCATGATTGTGACTCCGGCGATCGCCAACCTAATTCGAGAAGGCAAAACCGCTCAAATTTATTCTGCGATTCAAACAGGCGGCAAGTTGGGAATGCAGACGCTCGAAAGAGTCTTGGCAGATCAGTACAAAGCGGGGCTGATTTCCTTTGAAGCCGCCATGTCTAGAACCTCTCGACCAGATGAATTGCAGCGCTTGATCAGCGGTACGGGTGCGCCAATTCCGACCAAACCCAATACCTACGCTGGCGCTAACCCCAGATAATTTAACTAATTCTCTTCTTATCCCTTTCCCTTCCCACCCCCTTATTTATTTCAGACGGTGAACCATGCCTACCTACGTTGTTCGCGCTCGAGACTCTAAAGGAAATCCCAGACGGCAGAAGATTTTGGCAGATACTCCTGCTGAAGCGCGGTCTACGCTGCGGGAGCAGGGACTCTTTGTACAAGAGTTGACTGAAGATCAAGGTTTGAACATGAACGTTGATCTCAGTCAGCTTCAGACTGCCTTAACCAGCGTCTCAATTAAAGACAAAGCCATTTTTTCTCGTCAGTTTGCAGTGCTGATCAACGCTGGCGTAGCCATGGTGAGGGGACTGGGCGTGCTGTCTGATCAGTGCCCTAACCCCAAACTGAAAAAGGCACTCCAACAAATTAGCGCAGACGTGCAGCAGGGTACGAACCTCTCAGACTCCATGCGAAAGCACCCTAAGTGCTTTGATAACCTCTATGTCAGCATGGTGCAGGCTGGAGAAGTAGGAGGTGTGCTAGACGAAGTAATGAATCGTCTGGCAAAGCTGCTAGAAGATGTTTCTCGGCTGCAAAATCAGATTAAATCAGCGCTGACTTACCCAATTGCAGTAGGTTTTATTGCGATCGCAGTCTTCATTGGGATGACCGTTTTCCTCCTGCCTATTTTTGCAGGCATCTTTGACGAGCTAGACGCGGAACTTCCGGTATTTACCCAAGTAATGCTGCAAATCAGCGCCTTTCTGAGAACGCCTGTCTATGTGATCGGTCTCATTATCATTCTGATCGTTCTGGCGTTTGCCTATCGGCAGTATTACAGCACCCGTGTAGGACGGGAAACGATGGATCGCTTCTTCCTGAAGATGCCGCTGTTTGGCGACCTGATTCAAAAAACTGCCACTGCTCGTTTCTGCCGTACTTTTGGCGCTCTGTCTCGCTCTGGGGTTCCAATTTTAACGGCTCTAGAGATTGTGCGAGACACCGCAGGAAACCAGGTGATTGCCAACGCGGTGGATGAAGCAAAGCGAGAGGTGCAGTCTGGCGGCATGATCAGTCTGGCGCTGCAAAAAGAGCAGGTCTTCCCGGTGATGGCAATCCAGATGATCAGCATCGGCGAAGAAACTGGAGAAATCGATACGATGTTAATGAAAGTTGCAGACTTCTATGAGGATGAAGTAGAGCAGGCGGTTAAAGCATTAACCAGCATCATGGAGCCAATCATGATCGTGATTTTGGGCGGCATGGTGGGTTCGATTCTGGTTGCCATGTACTTACCCATGTTTAAGGTGATGGACGCGATCGGCTAACCTATCGAACTATGACTCGACAATCGCACTACGAAGAGTCGCTGGCAGAATATAGCGATCACTTAGGGGCGATCGCCCTACTCAAGCGATTTCGCCCCTACCTGGAAATGATCCCCAGTATGCGCCGCCCCAGCGAGAGCGTCATCACCATCCCACTACCGATTATTCGGATTCGGGATGCGGCACCTGCGGTCAGTGCAACAGAAGTCAGCATTGCCGCCGGACAGGTCGTTCGGCTGCCCTGTGACGTTGGCATTTTAATGTGCGACCCAGAGTGGAAAATCAAGACTGGCGTAGAAATCTTTGTCTTCATCCATCGTCCTCAAGAGGATTTCTCAGAATTGTTAGGTCGTTGGCGACAAACCCAACTTTGGTTGGACAAAGGGTACGAGTGGTTGATGCCCCCCCGCCATCGCCACGTTTTGAGTGAAGGGGCAGATGAAACCCATCCGCTGTTTGTCACCTTCCCAGAAACGCCAGAGCGAATCAGACGCGGTTTGCGGGGTGCAAGTCTGCCCTATGTAACGGAAAGCGTCTATTCTGCTGAGGAAGAACAGTCAGAGTCGCTAGAATCCCTGGCTAATGATGAATGAATGAAGTAATTAAAACCTCTGAACCGTGAACAAGGGACTTAAGCCCCTTGTTCTAACCTGAAATAATTAGAAAAAAGCTACAGGGAGATAGGTCTACCTGTAGCTTTTTTTGCAGTAAGAGTTTAATTAGAAATGGGGCAAACCTTTAATCTCGTATAGTCATTCCTTAACATCATCATGTGAAACGCATGGGAAGCTATTGAGCGCAGTTGGTTAGGGCTGCGGCTCATAGCTTCCTAAAAAACACGAGATTAAAATCATGCCGAACATTGAACTGAAGGGTTTTGCGTTTCTACCAGCAGACACATTCGCTGATGGCCCTCCAACGGGTCAGGATGTTTCTGGAAATGACCGCACTGGACCATTTGAAGGGCCCCCTGTCCAGGGGTTTAGTGGAGTTCAGTTTGCTGACGGAGAATCATTCTGGTTCTTATCCGACAACGGCTTTGGCGGCAGAAACAATAGCGAAGATTATCCGCTGCGAATTTATCGCGTTGATCCAGACTTTCAGGGTGCGGAAGCGGGTGACGGCACCGTTGAGTTATTGAATTTCATTCAACTATCTGACCCGGATAATCTGATTCCTTTCGAGATTCAGAATGAGGGAACTGCGGAACGGTTGCTAACGGGTGGAGATTTTGACCCTGAATCTTTTGTCATTGCAGCCGATGGCACGATTTGGGTGGGCGATGAATTTGGACCGTATCTCCTGCACTTTGACGCTACCGGAAAGCTGCTTGATGCACCGTTTTCAACCCCAAACGTATTTGAACTGAATACCTTGACGGGCGAAGCTCCGATTGTGATTGGGCATCGGGGCGCGAGTGGAGAACGCCCTGAGCATACGTTGGAAGCTTATAAACTGGCAATCGAACAGGGCGCTGACTTCATTGAGCCAGATCTGGTTCCCACAAAAGATGGGGTGCTGGTAGCTCGACATGAAAATGCGATCGCCATCATCAACCCCGAAACGGGCGAAGTCATTGAAGCAACCACCAATGTCGCCGATCGCCCAGAATTTGCCGATCGCCTGACCACCAAAGTCATTGATGGAGTTGAGATCACAGGCTGGTTTACCGAAGACTTTACCCTGGCAGAGCTAAAAACGCTAAAAGCCAGAGAGCGCTTGCCCCAACTCCGCAGCACCGAATTTGATGACCAGTTTGAAATTCCCACCCTCGCGGAAGTGATCGAACTCGTCAAACAGGTCGAGGCTGAAACCGGGAAGAAGATTGGCATCTACCCTGAAACCAAGCACCCGACCTACTTTGACGGAATTGGGCTTTCTCTGGAAGAGCCTCTAGTTGAAACTCTGGTTGAAACCGAATTTACCGACCCCGACCGAATCTTCATTCAGTCGTTTGAGGTTGGCAACTTAAAAGACCTGAATGGACTTTTAGAAGACGCGGGTGTAGATGCGCCACTGGTTCAACTTTATAGCAGTGCGACAGAGCAGCCCTACGATTTTGTCGTGAGTGGTGACACTCGCACCTATGGCGATCTGGCAACTCCAGAAGGTTTGGCGGAAGTCGCTACCTATGCAGAGGGCATTGGCCCGTTTAAGCGCCTGATTATTCCCTCTACTACGGTGGATGAGGATGGCGATGGTCAGCCCGATGACCTGAATGGAGATGGAACCATCAGTGAGGCTGACCGGGTTTTGGGTGAGCCGACTTCGCTGATTGACGATGCCCACGATGCGGGTCTGCTGGTGCATCCCTATACCTTCCGCAGCGAAGATTTCTTCTTAGCTTCAAACTATGGCGGCAACGAGCTACAGGAGTACGAAGACTTCATTCGACTGGGGGCAGATGGCTATTTTACCGATTTTCCGGCGGCGGGAGATTTGGTGCGCGACCAGGTTACGGCTGATTTGGTGCGATCGCCCGATAACCCCGAAGTGCGTGCGGGTGAAGCCGTCAGCAATCTGCGCGGTTCGGGTGGCTACGAGGGATTAGCCATCACTCCTGACAAACAAACGCTCTACCCACTGCTAGAGGGGTCTGTTGCAGGCGATCCTGAAAATGCCCTACGGATCTACGAATTTGATGTTGCGTCGAGTCAGTTTCAGGGGCTAGCGGGCTACTATCAGCTCGAAAACCCAGGTCACAACATTGGTGATTTCGCGGTCATTAATGAGAACGAGTATCTCGTGATAGAACGGGATAACGGTCAAGCCGACGCAGCCCAGTTCAAGAAAGTCTTCAAGGTAAATTTGTCTGAGAAGGATGCAGACGGCTTTGTTGCCAAGCAAGAAGTCGCTGACCTGCTCAACATTCAAGACCCCAACGACCTGAACGGAGATGGCAGCACCACCTTTGACTTTCCCTTTGTCACCATCGAAGACGTGCTGGTGATTGACGAGAAGACGATTCTGGTTGCCAACGACAACAACTATCCCTTTTCCGTTGGTCGTCCTCCAGAGATTGACAACAACGAAATCATCTTGTTGGAGCTAGAGGAAGCGCTGGATCTCGACCCAAGAGCGGGTTTGGCTGCGCTCAGCCGCACGATTACCCAGGGCACTCAAGCGGGCGAAACGCTGATTGGCTCTGACGAGGCAGATGACTTTATCTTTGCCAGCGGGGGTAATGATGTAGTGGCTGGTGGGTTGGGCGATGACCAACTCTACGGTGAAGATGGCAATGATGTCTTGCGGGGCGATCGCAACACATCATCATCAGGCGGCACCAGCGGTGGAGACGATATTCTCTATGGGGGTGCTGGCAACGATCGCTTGGGCGGCAAAGGCGGCAATGATCAGCTTTATGGTGGAGAAGGTCGCGACCAACTCTTTGGTGATGCGGGAGATGACCTGCTGCGGGGTGGTCTGGGCAACGATATCCTGGTGGGTGATTCCCCCAGGTTCCGAGGCGAGGATACGTTTGTGCTGGCAACCGGAGAAGGGACAGACACAATCCGTGATTTCACGATTGGAGAAGACCTGATCGGTCTGGCAGACGGTCTCAGCTTAGGGCAAATCACCATTACTCAAAGCAACCAAAACACCCTGATCAGCGCTGAAACTGAAACGCTGGCTATTCTCAGAGGGGTGAATGCAGCAGATCTGATTGCGTCAGGTGAAGCTAGCTTTACGGCGATCGCCTAACCCGGTGCATCCCACTTAGCCTCGTTAACGGCACACTGGAAGCTCCAACTCCCAGTGTGCCAGGGTAAGTAAACGAGCGATGACTAAGAGGAAGCCGGAGCTTCCTCCCCTGCATTACCAAGCTGGAGCTTTGGCAACGAGTAAAACCCTCTCAAGACTTACGCAAATAAAACGTAAAGTCAGGCGATCGACACGTGAACAAGGAGCTTAAGCTCCTTGTTCATGACCGGGAACAATTCAGCAGCGGTCAGGAACGATTCGGCAGTGGTCAGGAACGATTCAGCAGCGGTCAGGAACGATTCGGCAGCGGTCAGGAA
>JAAUQZ010000054.1 GCA_012033355.1 Leptolyngbyaceae cyanobacterium RM1_406_9
CCCCTTCTCCAATTTGGGAGAAGGGGTTGGGGGATGAGGGCGGCTCGGAATGCAACATCAAACATCGCCAGGTTTTCTCGTTCCTGGCTCTGCCTGGAAACGAGAGTTAACGAGACACGATTTACGATTCGGCTAAACTGACCCGCTTCGTCAAGATTCGCATCACCTCACCGGGATTGATCGTGGGCAGTTGTCTTGACCACTCTTCCGGTCGGGCATAGCCTAACTGAAACTGAGTCATCACATAGGCATTCACCACACCCGGCCTGCCGATCGCCAATACTCGCAAAATGTCAGGAGAAGGGCGATCGCGTAAATCGATTGAGGCTTGTGCGAAAGCATAAGTCTCTTGATTGACTGTGTTTTCTGTCATCATGGTTTAACTCCATATAAGGGGTAAGCCACTGCTGCTGCCGTCCAAAGCGAAAGCAGTGGCTTTTGAACAACCCAATATTCTCATTTTTTAGACATAGCGACAAGATAAGAATGCTGGCACTATTGGGGCATGGGCGCAAAAAATCGAATCAAGGAACTTTTAGACCAGCGGGGTATAACCCGGTATCGGTTTTGGCAAGATACCGGACTGAGTAGGGCAACTGCTTATCGGCTGTGTGATGAGCCAACCTATATTCCAACTGGAGAAGTGATTGAAAAAATTTGTCGCGCTTACGGTTGGCAACCTGGAGATTTCATCATCTATGAGCCAGATGAAGATGAGTAGGGGCGATCGCATTTCCATGCAAAAGCAGGATGCTGCCAGAAAAGCATTTCTCGTTCCTGGCTTCTAGCCAGGAATGCAGTTCTAGAGGCTCTGCCTCTTTGTGACTGGAGGAGGCAGAGCCTCTAAAGTGGCATTTCCAGGCTGAGCCTGGAAACGAGAGTTAAATAGGTTTGAACGGGTAGACCGAGAAACGATTGAAAAACTCTGTGATTATTTTGAGGTTGAGATCGGGCAATTGTTTGTTTTGAAGGATGAAGATGAGTAGGGGCGATCGCCTCTAAAACTCATGCCGTCTGAGGCAGATTTTGTTCGCAAGCCGAAAAAACAAACCTGAGAACCCCAAGAACTGCCTCAATGTTTTGAATTGAATACAGATCAGTTTCTTCAACTGCTCCACTCAAGAGCAACCGATAGAATTTCCAGCCTTCACCATTAGTGACAATTCCAAATACACTGATTTCTCGATCAATTTGGCGATTACTCCGCTGGCAAGCCGCCATCTCAATGTATCACCAGGAAGGAGCCGAAGTCACCAGTCGAGGTGCAGTAGATTCGGCTGTGATGGAGTACATGAGCAGGGCAATGCAGGGTTAAAGTGGAGCGATCGCAAAGGTCTGCGACTTCTCGAAGAAGTCGCAGACCTTAATCTTTGATTAGATCGTGGAAATGTTTAAATCCTTGCAGCTAACCCTTTAACCTCAGTTAGTCAGGTTCAAGCGTGAGTTGCTCAGGTAAAAGCGATCGCCGCTCATGCTTCAACTTAAGCAGCAAATGCTGTTTCATTCACAGGTAACACTTAAGCTTTAATCGCTCAGCATTAATCCTTTGCTACTCAGCTTTAAGCATTAGCTACTCAAGCTGAATATTCTATAAGTTTTATTTAAGTTGATGCCTCTAAGCTTCAAGTCTATCAATCAAAGTAGCAAGTGATTATAGGTGAGTGGTATTGCGCTACGTGCGTTGATTAGAGAAGAACTGTGCAACCATCTCTGCCCGTGACGAAACCTCAAGCTTGCGAAACATCCGCTTTAGGGCCTGTTTGACAGAATTTTCAGTAATCCAAAGTTCACTACCGATTTCCGCATTGGTTCGTCCTAAAGCGACTAGCTCTGCAATTTGCAGTTCACGAGGCGTTAAGCAATCCTTTGGAGCTTTACATCGAAGATCCGTTTTACAAAATTTAGCTTCCACCAGTTTTGGAAGACTCTGTGAACGTGCCGCTGTAATCCAAACTGACAAATGCAGACAAATCGCGCCCATATCAGCTAGATCTTTTGTATCAAAAGCAGGTTTCAATTTTTCACGAGTGCAGCCTACAGCTCCCACAAGTTGACCTTGACTAACAATTGGTCCTGCCATGACGTGCCAGTGATCAGGACGAGGACAAATAATTGACCAGTCCTTTGGTGTCGTCACGAGTGTTTCATGGACAGGAGCATGACGTTCCACCAGATATCGCACTACAGGATTATGTTTAACTGACAGTCCAATTCTCAATGCCTTCTGAAGATTACGATCTGCTAGCGGAAGCTGGTCAAAGAAGAAAATCCCCCAGCGTGTAGCTGCAAAATATTCTCCAATTTTGGCTGCGATTTGCGATCGCATCTCCCACTCAGTCTGGGTCTGATTAATTGCCTCAAACAGAAATTTCAAAGAACTTGTCATAGCTCAAGGGTCTGAAGTGTACCCGATCGAGGTCTAGAAGCATTGTAAGGTTTTACCTAAAATTAGCTGTAATCTCAAGGATGGTTTGGACATGACAACATTGAAGCTTGACCGCACTTCTACCTCCAAACGCTGGATGCAGATAGGTTTTTATCAATATCCGTAATCTTTAACGTCTGTTTAATCGCTCAGCTCCTGACAGTAGGAGTAGTCTATTTTGACGTTTGCCAGTATTCATCTCAAAAGTCCATTACACCTGGAGATACTGCACCCTTTAATCGGGTTCACGCTAGTTTACGTTTCTTCAAGCCTCATCCATAGGGTATGGCGTGTTTTAGCCTCTATTAATTCTCGGCAGGAGCAAGTTTGAGAAACACAGATGCCCCAAGATGCAATCTTCAGCCCCTTCTTTGCAACAGTGTTTTTAACACTTGGAATCTGGGTATATATGTATATTCGCCGTATCCGTTTCATTACCAGTCTTAAGACCAGCTTCCAGACCCTTGCTGTACCAGGTAGGCTAGCGCAGATCTCACCACCTGGTGTATCCAATCCCTCGGATAACCTGAAGAACTTGTTCGAGATACCAGTGCTTTTCTATGCGCTCGTACTGTACCTTTTCATAACAAAACAAGTAGATATCATATACGTAAACGCCGCATGGATTTTCGTGATATTTCGCGTAATGCACAGTGTGGTTCACTGCACGTTTAACCTGGTGATGCTTCGGTTCTGGCTCTACTTAGTTGCAACACTTGCAGTCTGGTTTATTGCAATCCGCGCAGCCGTTGCTCATTTTGGGGGATGGGTAGGTTGACGTAGTGTTTCCATAGAGTTGTCATTAGCTACTTCACCAGGTTCTAGGTGCCGTCTCCCCAAATCTGCTTGTCCCAGCGCCGCTCAACAATGGAGTAAAACTTACCGCTAACCAGAAGGCTCTATTCCATTTCCTTTACATTTTGATGGTTGCTCTTCAAATGGCTAAAGTCGAGAGCAAGGTTCGATTTCATCCCTCATCCCTCATCCCTCATCCTTCATCCTTGCTGCCATACCTCGCGTTTCAAAGATTAATCTTCAACAATCTAGGAACAATCTTTAAACAACTCTAGTCCCCAAATATACAAAGCGATTAACACAGTAGGTGCTTCTATTTTCTCTTGCAGAAATGAAGTACCTACTATTTTTTTTGAGCAAAAAAATCGCCAAGTTTTTGCTGTTTACTCACAGAGGGAAACTGACACCGAATGAATACTGTTGCCTTTTCCATAAATAATGACTGGGGTAGCGGCTTCACCGGAGGAATGTCCATCAGAAATGGTGGCACTAATTCCTTAAAGCAATGGACACTAGAATTTGAAGCTCCTTTCGAGATTACAAATATCTGGAATGCTGAAATCGTTAGCAAAACGGGAAATCGTTACGTTATCCGAAACGTGAGTTGGAATAGCAATATTTCCCCCGGTCAAAGTATTTCTTTTGGCTTTAACGGCAGTAAGGCAAATGGAACAACCGTTAAGCCGACGAACTATATCTTGAATGGGCAATCGCTGGGTTCATCTACGCCTATTCCAACCCCGACACCAACACCTGCCCCCACGCCGACCCCTGTCCCTACGCCGATCGCCTTACCCACCTTCTCCATAGACGATTTCTCAATCAAAGAAGGCAACCTCAATACCAATACGAACGCTGCATTTACGGTCAAGCTGTCTCAAGCTAGCAGCCGCCCTGTCACAGTAAATTACTCTACCGCTGACGGAACAGCCAAATCTGGCTCTGATTACGTCGCTACTTCCGGCAGACTCACCTTCGCACCCGGCGAGACTTCTAAAAAAATTGCTGTCACAATCAAAGGCGACAGCACTGTTGAGTCAAATGAAAGCTTTAAACTCAACCTGACTAGCCCTACTAATGCAACTATTCGAGATGGACAGGCGATCGCCACCATTCTCAATGACGATGTAGCTGCGACTCCTACGCCTACCCCTGCTCCTACCCCTGCTCCTACGCCCACAGCAGGAACCCCCAACTATGGAGAAGCCCTGCAAAAATCACTCCTGTTCTACGAAGCTCAGCGCTCTGGCGTACTGCCCAATGACAACCGCATCGAATGGCGCGGCAATTCCGCACTCAAAGACGGGGCAGATGTCGGCGTAGACCTCACAGGCGGCTACTATGATGCAGGTGATCACGTTAAATTTGGCTTTCCAATGGCAGGGTCAATGACGCTGCTCAGTTGGGGCGTAATTGAATATCGGGAGTCTTATCAAAAGAGCGGACAGCTTGACGAGGCGCTTGACGCGATTCGTTGGGGAACAGACTACATCCTCAAAGCACACGTTACAGACAGCAATGGCACTAAAGCCTTCTGGGGGCAAGTCGGACGGGGCGACCTCGACCACTCTTACTGGGGATCGGCTGAGAATATGACCATGCAGCGCCCTGCCTATAAAATCGATCGCCAAAATCCTGGTTCTGACCTGGCAGGTGAGGCAGCCGCCGCTCTTGCCTCGGCTTCCATCGTCTTCCGCTCATCTGACCCCGCCTATGCCGATCGCCTGCTTAAAAACGCTGTCCAACTTTTCCAGTTTGCTGACACCTATCGCGGCAAATATTCCGACTCTATTCGCGATGCCGCAACTTACTACAATTCCTGGAGCGGCTACAACGATGAACTAGTTTGGGGCGCAACGTGGCTCTACAAAGCCACAGGCGACAAGTCGTACTTAAACAAAGCAGAAAGCTATTACCAGGGCGTGAACGCAGGCTGGACGCACAACTGGGATAACAAATCTCACGGTGCAGCTATTTTACTGGCTCAAGAAACGGGCAACGCCAAATACCGCACTGACGTAGAAGGTTGGCTAAACAACTGGACAAACAAAAGCGGTGGTATCAAATATACTGAAGGCGGCATGGCCTGGCTCGACCAGTGGGGTTCCTTGCGCTATAGCGCCAATACCGCTTTCCTTTCAGGAATCTACAGCGATACGGTCAATAACGGGGGCGGTCGCTACTCCAACTTCACCGAAGATCAGGTCGATTACATCTTAGGGGTTAACCCCAACCAGAGAAGCTACATGGTTGGGTTTGGCAACAACTCCCCCAAGAATCCTCACCATCGCGGAGCTTCCGGCACCACCAATATCAGCGATCCCGCTGCCAATCGAAATATTCTCTACGGCGCTTTGGTGGGCGGTCCGTCTGCCCCCAACGATAATGCCTACACTGATGTCCGTACCGATTACATTTCTAACGAAGTTGCGCTCGATTACAATGCTGCCTTGACAGGTGCCCTAGCTCGAATGTACGGCAACTTTGGCGGCAACCCGCTCAGCGACACTCAACTCAACAGCCTACCTGGAATTGAGGTGAACAACGGAATTTAGTGGGCAGAGACAATCGTTTTTGCTCTAGAAACAGGTAAGAACGAGTGTCCAAATCTACGACTCCTCAAAGGAGTCGTAGATCTTAGAGAATGCGTGAGAGTGCGTTTTGTAGCAGTACAACCTACCAAAAGGCGTAAGCTTAATGAAATACAAATTTCCATCCGAAAGGGGTTTCATCTTTCTTTACATCGATTTTAATAAGTGAAGGAACGATACTGAGAGTCTCTTCATGCGACCTCCCCTTCAAAAAACTACACGGGAAACGCAATCCGCAGAGGAACGTCTGCAAGCAGAGCGGATGCGTGATGTGCTGCTGCTGCTGGATAACCTGTTAAGGAGGGAGGACTTAACGATCAAGGTCATTCTAAGCTGTCTCTATGATGTAGGGTCAGCAAACTTGATTAACCAGAAGTTTCGCTCTCGCTCTCTCAACGGGTTGATGAAACGAATCTCAAGAATGTCCAAACCAGCATTTAGTTTTTTTGCAATTCGCTGGTTGAAGAAAAACTGTCCTGAATTGATTACAAAATGGCTGTATTCTAAAGTATCATTTCAGCGATCGCCCAGCAGAGTTGTCAAGGAGCTAGAAGCCAAAGTCTCAGATGTGAATGCGGTTTTGCTAGACGCAGAAAGCCACAAGCAAGAGATCAAGATGCTACGGTCTCAGGTTAAGTGGTTGACTCGTCTATTGATTGGGGCGATCGCCATTCTAGGAGGAAGTACCATCTGGTTGGGCTACAGCCAGCTACCCGAAGCGCTGCCCCTGATTCAGTCTGTTTACGGGGACTCTCAGGACGCAAAGCAATAGCAAGTCAATAGAAGTTTTTTGGAGCATTCTGCCAAAAATCGATCGGTTGACGCTCGATCAGGAAGCGAGCACCCCCTGATTCTCGGCGGTCTGGCAGTCCAACATCTGGCGGAACATATTCCTTTGCTGCTAGCACCGCTGGAGCAAATGCCCCAAGTAGCCAAACCAGGGTCAGGACGAGGTAAGTCGTCACAAAGAGCAAACGAGCTTGAATCCTGGGTTTCAATTTATACATACCGATTGGGTTTTGCTCATGTGCAGATAGACGATGCAGATAGATTTCAAAGCAGCACAAATTTCCCTGCCTCGCAGGGAAAGCTGCACACCCTGGTCGTTTCCCGGTGTTCGTAAAAGTTTTTAAACTCGATTACAGATAGACTATCCGTTCTCGTCTGCTAGTGCCCAGTCTCAGCACTGAGTCTTCAAACAAGAATTACACTCCTATTCTGTAAGGTGTAGAGAACTTTATAAGAGATAGCGCTACGTGCCTTGATTAAAGAAGTTTCTGTGTGAAAGCCCCCGACTAAGCAGGGGCTTTCACACAAAATTTTTCCTAAGGTGAGTGCGTAAATAAAAGAGGTTTAATGCGTCAAGGCAGATAAGTCTACCCGCTAGTTGCGGTGATTGTTGCTGTAGCGTACCAGCGCCCCTGCCCATTGCAGCTTTTCTCGCAGCGTTTGGTAGTAGGAATAATTTTCTCGCAGAATGATGAAGTTGGCGTAGCAGTCTGCCATGCGAATATCTACTCGCTGCCCCGGCCAGATTGAGGTTGCTAATACGCCATCCATCCAGAGCTTAGTCGTGAGGTCTCGGTCTGCCAGAGGCCAAATGCTGACGACTGAGCCAGGAGGCAAAACAATGGGGCGGCTAGAAAGACTAAGGGGGCAGATGGGAGTGACGGCGATCGCCTCCATGCCGGGATGCATAATTGGCCCATTTGCTGCAACGGTGTAGCAGGTGGAGCCAGTTGGAGTGGCTATAATCAAGCCGTCGCCCTGATACTGATCGACCACTTCTCCGTCAATTTCCATTTCCAGGATGGAGGTGATCATGCGATCGGCAGAACCGGGCTTGACGCACATTTCATTCAGGGCAAGATGGCGATCGCTCATCGGCTCCAGATTCTCGCGTCCCCCCTCAAAGGTGCAGGCTTGCAGCATCATACGCCGCTGCACCGCAAACCGATCTTGCAGCAGCCGATCCCAAAGCTGTTCAGAATCTTTTAAGTAGTCAGAAGATTCTGTGAGAAACCCCAAATGTCCGCCAATATTGATTGCCAGAATTGGGATACCTTCAGGTGCGAGGTGACGGGCAGCAGCTAGAGTCGTGCCATCTCCACCAAACACCAGTCCCAGATCTATCTTTTGCTGTACCGATGCCAAAAAAACCGGATAGGGATTGTCTTTGGCACCACTCGGCCCAACCAAGACGCGACATTTCCGGCCTTCCAACTGCTCAGCACATTGCTCTGCCCTGCGTTGGCTGAAGGAATCCCCTGCTTTATACGCAATAATGACCTGATTTAGCTCCAAGCCTTCACCACACTAGAGGCATTACCACTTGAGCAGATTAAACTGCTCCATATCTACGGTATCGCGGTTGCGATAAATTGAAAGCACAATTGCTAAGCCGACAGCCGCCTCCGCAGCGGCAATCGTAATCACAAATACGGTAAAGACCTGACCTTTAATGCCACTGGGGTCAAGGTAGTTAGAGAAGGCCATCAGGTTAATGTTGACTGCATTAAGCAATAACTCAATCGACATCAGTACTCGAATCGCATTCCGGCTTGTCACCAGACCATAGATGCCAATGCAAAACAGCGCGGCTGCCAAAATAAGGAAATATTGAAGGGTCATAAGCTTGTCTAACTTGCAGTAGGGCTACTTTTAGAAATTAAACGTTTCGCTTTGTAGAGGACGTGCCAAGCGTCCGGTCAGGACTGCTGGGGGTGGCTGAAGCTAATTCGCGTGGGCGTTCTGGCAAGGTTAGCACGGGCTGCTGGGTTTGCTCTCTTTCTAGAGCATCGGGCAAAAACTCGCGCCGCGCCAGCACGATCGCCCCGATCAACGCCATCAGCAGCAGCACCGAAGCTAGCTCAAACGGCAGTAAAAAGTCGCTAAAGAAGTGAAGACCAATCACGACTGTAGAGGTATCGCCAGCCACCGGAGCGGTGGAAATCGCCCAGGGCGTTGATAGCACCATCGCACCCAGCAGCGCAAATAGCCCCAGGCAGACCAATGCGGTTGTCGTCTTGCCAACCCAGGCATTTCGCAGTGGGACAAAATTTTGACGCTTGTTGACCAGCATGATTCCAAACAGAATCAAGACGTTCACGGCTCCAACGTAGATCAGCACTTGAGCCGCAGCGACAAAGCCCGCATTTAAGAGAATATAAAGTCCTGCAATGCTGATAAACACGCCGCCCAGTAAGAATGCCGAGTAGACAATGTTTTCGAGCAGCACCACACCCAAAGCCGCACCGAGCATCATCAGCGCCAGCACGCCAAATGAAACAATCTGAACTCCATCCGCTAAGTTCACGGTTTGATAATCTCCATCAAATCTTTTACTCAAGGACGAGACCGGGCAAAATTTAGGTTATTTCGCCCTTTGACCTCTACTTCGCGCCATTGCCTTCAGCTTCTTCCAAGATTTCTTCTGGAAGCTTACCCGCACGACGAGAGCCAGGGGGCAATCCGTGAGGGTCAAGCACACCTTTCGGTAGGTATGCCAACTCTCTCAAGGGTTGCACCATTGGGTCTTCGGTTACTTTGTAAGGCAATCGTCCCAACGCTACATTATCAAAATTTAGTTCGTGGCGATCGTAGGTACTCAGGTCGTATTCTTCAGTCATTGAGAGGCAGTTTGTCGGGCAGTATTCGACGCAGTTGCCGCAGAAGATGCAAACGCCAAAGTCAATGCTGTAGTGGTTTAGCTTTTTCTTTTTAGTTTCTTTATTAAATTCCCAGTCCACAACGGGGAGGTTAATGGGGCAAACCCGAACGCAGACTTCACAGGAAATACATTTGTCAAACTCAAAGTGAATCCGACCCCGAAAGCGCTCTGAGGGGATCAGTTTTTCGTAAGGGTATTGCACCGTAATTGGACGGCGCTGCATATGGTCAAAGGTGACAGACAGCCCTTGACCGATAAATCGGGCAGCTTGAACGGCTTCTTTGGTGTAGTCGGTAACTTGTTTGAGAAACTTTAGCATGAGTGTCACCTAACAAGGATGAAGGATGAGGGATGAGGGATGAAAGGAGAAGATAAGGAATGGGGATTGTGCTGATGAAGGGGTTGCTGTAAACCATTCATCCTTCACGCCTCATCCCTCATCCTTCTACGTCACCCCCCAAAGGCAACGGGAAAGGTGAGCTTGAGTGCCGCAGTCAGCAGCAGGTTGACCAGGGAAACGGGCAGTAAAAATTTCCAGCCCAGGTCTAGCAGTTGGTCGATGCGAACGCGAGGCAGTGTCCAGCGCAGCAAGATTGCCAGGAAAACCAGCAGATAGGCTTTAAGCAGCGTCATGATGATGCCTAGCGATCCGGTAATCACCTGGAGCCAAGGTGTGGTTTCGCTTACGCCTATCCAATCTGCCATTACCTCAATTGGAATGATGAAATTCCAGCCGCCCAGGTAAAGCACAGAGACAAAGAGGGAGGAAAGTACCAGGTTGACGTAGGAGCCGAGGTAAAACAAGCCAAATTTGATGCCTGCATACTCAGTTTGGTAGCCTGCGACCAATTCTTCTTCTGCCTCTGGGAGGTCAAAGGGGAGACGCTCGCATTCTGCAAGAGCTGCGATCCAGAAGATGAGGAAGCCGATGGGCTGCCGCCAGACGTTCCAGCCGAGAATGCCGTAGCCGGACTGTTGCTGCACAATGTCGATGGTACTGAGGGAGTTTGACATCATGGCGATCGCCACCACCGATAAAGCCAGCGGAATCTCATAGCTAATCGACTGCGCCGCTGCCCGTAGCCCACCGAGCAAAGAATACTTATTGTTGGAAGCATAGCCAGCCATCAGCAACCCAATGGGCGCAATGCTGGAAAGCGAAATCCAAAGGAAAATGCCAATTCCCAAATCGGTAATCAGCAGATTTTGTCCGAAGGGCACAATCAGGAACGACAGGAAGACCGGGATGACTACAATCGCTGGGCCAAGCGTAAACAGCAAAGAGTCAGCCTTGGCGGGAATGATGTCTTCTTTGACCAGCAGCTTTAGACCATCGGCGATTGGGATCAGCATCCCTAGTGGGCCAGCAAATTCAGGGCCAATTCGCTGTTGGGCGGCGGCTGAGATTTTTCGCTCTAGCCAGGTCGTCACCAGCACCCCCAACGTCGCACCCACTAGCACGAGCAGCATCGGCAAGGGCAACCAGGCGACCCTGGCAACCTCAGCAGTTAGCCCCAGATCGACGAGGATCTGAATAAAACTTCCTTGTAAATCAATTCCTGAGTTCATGTTTCCTATTACGGGCAACGATTAGGACAACTTATCTAGCCGTCAAATGACCTTGAATCCACTGAAACCGTTCAGCCGACCTAGCTGCTAGACCAACCGTCAGACTAACGCACAGCGCAGTACAACGTCCGTCATCTTCCAGGCTAAATCGCCTCTTTAATTTGTGAAGATTCTTCACGCGCTCTATTGCATAGTATATCGCTGCCCGGTTTGCAGAATGGGGCGCATAGCACTCAAATCCTGGGCAAATCATGAGAAGTTTTACTGAATTGGATAAATTGCGCTTAAGTAAACTTGTAATTTTGTCTAAGCCTTGATTAATCGCTATTTGAACCATAGAGCCTTAGCTATAGCGGCTATATGCTAACTTAACGTCAACTTATTTCGGTATAGTGAGAGCTATTCCTGGGGAATGCGTTTACCAAACTGATATGATTTTCCGAATGCTGTCCTTCACCAGGGATATTCGGTCGAGCCATCGGTAAATAATTTAGACGTGCTAGTTCCAAATTTTCCTGAATGTAGTCATCCGCTTGTGAAGTCGCTGTTTCACTACAGCGACCAGGAGTTGCTGACGCTGTTTCAGCGGCATCCTGATGCGGGGCAATATTTTACGGCGATCTTTTGTCGATATAGTCCGATTGTCTATACGCTAATTCGCCACTCGGCGCGATCGCCCGTCCAAGCAGACTACCTGTTTGCTATCACCTGGAAGCACATTTACCACGAGTTGGGCGGGTTAGATCTACACGCCGCCACCTCTCCGGAGGGCGCTTCCCGCTCAGGGCTATCCTTACAAAGCTGGTTGATCAACGTCACTGCTGTCTGTATTAATGGGGCAGATTTACCAGCGGTTGAGTCGATTCACTATTCGCTCAAAGACGTTTCGCCGCCGCTATGGTGCTACATTGAGCAGGCGCTTGACCAGCTTCTACCCGTGCAGCGGTTGATGATCGTGATGGCGCAAACTTTTCATTGGAGCGAAACTCGCATTGCGGCTTACTTGCAGGCAGAAGGCGAGTCGATTTCGTCGGGTGAGGTAAAGACGCAGCTTCAGGATGGCTACCAAAAATTAGAGGCTGCACTACCCGCAGATATTCGCGCCATCTATCTAGAAGGTCAGAGTTTGAGCCAGCCGTCTAAGCCTGATGCTGCTCCCGTACCGCTAGAATCTGGCTTGGAATAGCGCCGCTTGTAACCGAAGAAAACGTGAAATATAGATGAGGCGATCGCTTCTCTGTGAAAGTGGCGATCGTCCGTTTCTTGCTGGTCAAAATTCGAGTAAATCTACAGAACTCAGGGACAGCTCCGTTCAGCTACAGTGCTGACGACGATCTCAGCCAGATGTGGCTTTACTCAATCCCCTGACCTATGCATTCACAGCGGTTCCTAAAACAATTTCAGCAAGCTACTCAATTCATATCTGCTAAGACTAAAGCCGCTCGCCTGCTCAGTGCGCTGGGACTGGCCGCTGGGATCTGCCTGATGCCCAACAGCGCGGCACTGGAGGCACAGACAGTCGTTCAGTCTAGTGTGGGAAGGGCGATCGCTTTTTCGTGCCGAGATTCAGAGGCAACCATCCGGGGAAGGGGCGCAACCTTTGTCCAGGTTGACCGAGCGCGGATCTATATCGGCTACCAGCAGGTATCTAGCACCAACAAAAATCCAGTCATGGCAAGGTTTGACAGTGGCAGACCAACCTGGTGCAGAACCAACTACGAAGTCACAAATGACGACAGCACAGGCTACGGCCTGCTCTGGGATGGGGGAGGAGTTATGTATGCGGTGTTTTCATCTACCGGAACGCAAGGCGAAGCCAGTCAGGACTTTCGCCGTTTTGCTACTCGTGGCTGGCTGAGAAATTATGGATCAGGGGGTGGCGCTAAAATCGCAGTACTAGCAAGAGTTAACCCCACAACAGGCAGCGTCAGTTCAGCCTCATTTCTAACGGCTGTGGCGAGTAGTGGCAGAACCAACTCACTCCATGTAAGAGCTTTATCGTGGACAGGAACCCAGCTTGTGGTGACAGCAGATGCCTGGTTTTCTCCCCGTCGCGCCAACACACAACGCATGACCTGTAGTGGCTCATCGCCCTTTAGCTATCAGCTCAGATTTGCTCCAAACCTGAGTACTGTTGGCAGTGCCTCAGCTAGTCGATGTTCTTAGTGGGAGTGGGGAGTGGGGCTACGTCTGTCAATTGCCCATTGCTAATTATTGATTCCTGATCACTTGGCTAAAGCTGACGAGCTAAGGGGGATGTTTGAGAAGTTTCATCTGTAACCCAAAAGCCTACAGGGGCGCAGCATTCGGCAGGTAGGCTCTGAGAAAACCCAAAATCTTTGCTCAAATGCTGCATAATTCCAAGCAGCACTGCCAGCAAAACTCGTAGGTAGTGGTGTTCATGTCATAAATTTTGGGAAGGCGAGTTAAGGCTGCGTTCTCAAAGGTTGTGACAAATTCAGGACTACCGACTCGTGAAATACTTTTTTCTCTCAGACGGTTGGATGATTGGGCGAGTATGGGAAATGGGCGGACTCTGGAATGAAATCGCTTGGCGACGCAAACCTGACATTCGCCGGATGAATCTTTGTATTGCAGAAAAGGGCGAAAAGCTCTGGCTCTACCGGGTCGAAGATGAAGTGCTGATGGTGGAAGTGAAGCCCGAAGATGAATCCAGCGGTGATGCCAGTGTGATCGGTCAGGTGGTGCTGAAGCGGTTAATTAGTGCTGACCAGGCGATCGATTTACTCTGTGCCGCAGAAGCCTTTTATGAACCTGCCCTGCTTGATGAGAACCTTTAACCTCGTTGCCAAGCTCCAGCTTGGCAATGCAGTCGAGGAAGCTCCAGCTTCCTTGGATGAAGGGGACGAGTCCCACGGGCTGCAATTAAGCGGTTCCTTGCTAGCGCAGGAAGCTGGAGCTTCCAGTCCGTCATTACCAAGCTGGAGCTTGGTAACGAGTTAGTCAGCAAAATGAGGAAAAGAACTTGCAACTTTCTAAGCAACCGCAGAGTCAGACGAAAAGACGCTTTGTTGGCGAATTGCTTTCAAAACTTGGAGCAACTGAACGGACGAGTTTGCATCCGTTAGGTTTAGGCTAGGCAACAGTTGATATCGGGGCAGATCGCCCGATTCGACATAGACAAACCGATAGAATTCTCCATTGGTTACGAGTCCCCAAACAGACTGCTGCTGTTCAAGACTGCGGTAAGCGTAGGTCAGAAGCTGGGGTAAGCCAACGGTGGGAGAGATCGCCCCGCCCTTTGACTCGATCACAAGCACCCAAAAGGGCGTATTAGCTTCGGTAAGCTGAGTGCCGTGAACTGCCAGGATGTCAAATCGTCCCGTAATCACTGCGTCGTCATCAAGCAGTTCGATTCGGGCGTTGCCTTCCTCAACCAATATCCGTAGTGGGTGTCTAAAGAAACCTGCTAGCCGCAAAAGTGGACTGACTGCAATCAACTTGACCTGCCCTTCAGAAGTGTCTCCAGAAGTTAGATGGTGATCAAATTCCCTGCTGGTTTGCTGAACTTCCTGCCGCTCACGCTCAGTCAGTGGCTCCAGTGGTAATAGCCCTTCAAAGGAGTGACAATAGCCGCGTTGAAATCTGAAGCGCTGATGCACCTCATCCAACGTTAGATTCTTGGCATTCAGCAAGGGCATGGTTCAATCAATCTAATATTCCTGAAGTTTTAGGGCAACATGGAAAGGTGGATGCAGTACTCAACTCCATGACTCCGAATTTAACTCCGATCGCTTCTCAGTTTAATTCACTAGAGCAGGCGCTTAAGCACTTTTTTGGCTACGATCGCTTCCGTCCAGGGCAGCAGCCGATCATTGAAGCGGCATTGCAAGATCAGGATTTGCTGGTGATCATGCCTACTGGGGGCGGCAAATCTCTGTGCTTCCAGCTTCCGGCACTGCTCAAGCCAGGGCTGACGGTTGTAGTTTCGCCGCTGATTGCCCTGATGCAAGATCAGGTCGAGGCGCTGCAAGACAACGGCATTGGCGCAACATTTCTCAATAGCAGCATTGGTTTGACAGAATCTCGGCAGCGCGAGGCGAGTATTCTCAGTGGTCAGACTAAGCTGCTCTATGTGGCTCCAGAGCGTTTGCTGGGAGAGCGATTTTTGTCGCTGCTTGACCAGATTCAGGCAAAGGTGGGGATTGCGGCCTTTGCGATCGATGAGGCGCACTGCGTTTCGGAATGGGGGCACGACTTTCGCCCAGAATATCGGCAGCTTCGCAGTTTGCGTCAGCGTTACCCGGATGTCCCCATGCTGGCACTGACGGCAACGGCGACTGAGCGAGTCCGGCAAGATATTGTGCGGCAGTTGGAGTTGCGATCGCCCACCATTCACATCGCCAGTTTCAACCGCCAAAACTTGTACTACGAAGTTCGCCCCAAGCAAAAGCAGTCCTACGGGGAACTGCTGCAACAGGTGCGGCAAACGTCTGGCTCTGGAATTATCTACTGCCTGAGTCGGCGCAAGGTAGATGAACTGACCTATCGGCTTCAGCGAGATGGCATTGAGGCGCTGCCTTACCATGCTGGACTGGGCGATCAGGAGCGATCGCAAAACCAGACTCGCTTCATTCGAGATGACGTGCGGGTGATGGTGGCGACAATCGCCTTTGGCATGGGCATCAACAAGCCAGACGTGCGGTTTGTGATTCACTATGACCTGCCTCGCAACCTGGAAGGCTACTATCAGGAGTCAGGACGCGCCGGACGAGATGGTGAAGCGTCGCAATGCACCCTCTACTTTAGCTATGGCGACATTAAAACAGTCGAATTTTTGATCGACCAGAAGCCCGACCCGGATGAGCAGCAAATTGCCCGTCAGCAATTGCGCCAGGTGGTTGACTATGCCGAGGGGTCAGACTGCCGCCGCCGGATTCAACTGGCTTACTTTGGCGAACGCTTCATCGGCAACTGCGGCAACTGCGACAACTGCTTGCATCCGCGCCCGACGGAAGATTGGACGGTCGAAGCACAAAAGTTTTTATCGTGCGTAGCCCGCTGCCGTGAAAGTTTTGGGATGAAATATATCATTGATGTGCTGCGCGGCTCTAAAGACAAACGCATTCTCAAAAACGAACACGACAAGCTCTCGACTTACGGCATTGGGCGCGATCGCAGTGCTGATGCCTGGAAGGTGCTGGGGCGATCGCTGCTGCATCAGGGTTTGCTTGAAGAAACCCCTGACGGCTACTCGGTACTCAAACTCAACGCTGCCAGTTGGGAAGTGATGCGGAGTCAGCGAACGGTCGAGATTGCACTGCCGCCTCGCTTAGGCAGTCAGGTTGAGGACGTGTCTCAGCCAAAAGCCGATATGGAGATGCTGTTTGAACGGCTGCGGGTGCTGCGTAAGGCGATCGCCGATGAGCAATCGGTGCCGCCCTATGTGGTTTTTGCCGACTCCAGCTTGCGACTGATGGCGCAAAAGCAGCCCCAGACTCTAGGAGAATTTTCTAAAATTTCGGGGGTGGGAACCCATAAGCGCGATCGCTACGGCAGCCGATTTACCGCCGAAATTCGGGCTTTTTGTGAAGAGCAGGGCATTCCCCTTCGCTCAGAGGACGACTCTGATGACCCTTCTGAACCCGCCCCCTCACCTGCCTCCCCGGAGGGCATGATTTCTACCACGCATCTGCACACGCTGGACTTACACCAGCAGGGACTATCCCCCGCCGAAATTGCCGAGCAGCGTAACTTCCGCCTCAGCACCATCTTCGACCACCTGGGCATTTTAATGGAAGCCGGACAGCGGGTAGATTTAGATTCCCTCGTTCCTTCAGAACGGCAGGCATTGATTGAGGAGGCGATCGCCATCACTGGCCCTGACTCCCTGCGGATGATCCGCGATCACTTGGGAGAAGCCTACAGCTACCCAGAGATTCGCCTGGTTAGGGCAGCCTGGAGGCGATCGCATCCTAATGACGAGTAACCGATGATCATTACCACTCTTACACGTTATTGGCCCTTCCAGTCAAATTTGCAATCACTGCCATAAATTCCTCTGCGTCAATCGGTTTGGGAACGTGAATTTGGAAACCCGCTAGCAACAGTTGGGTGCGATCTTCCACACCAGCGCAGGCAGTCAGCGCGACTGCGGCAAAATCAGATTGCGATCGCTGGCGATCGCCCGAACCTGCCGAATCAAAGCGTATCCATCTTCTTCAGGCATATGAATATCGCTGACCAACAAATTGGGAATCTGGTCAGTTGCCCCAGTCAGGAAATCGACCGCCATACGGGTAGACTCGAGCGCAATTACTGTTGCGCCAGATTGCTCCAGAAGCGTAGTGAGGAAGTCGCGGGTGTCCGCCTCATCATCCACAACCAGGATACGTAGTCCGGCTAGCTTATCTGGATGACAGGTTGTTTTTTGTCCCAACGATGATGAAGATTCTACCGTTTCTGAATCGGGCGGTGAAACGAGGGGAAAGGTGACAGTGAAGGTCGCGCCCTGACCTTCTCCAGCACTTTCTGCTTGCACTGTGCCGCCGTGCAGTTCTACCAGGTGTCGAACGATCGCCAGTCCCAATCCTAGCCCACCGTGAGAACGAGTAATCGAACTATCTGCCTGTCGAAATCGATCAAACACGTGGGGCAAAAATTTTGGATTGATGCCTTTGCCTGTGTCGCTGACTTGAATACTAATGGAGCGACTGCCTTGCAATAGCTGAACCTCGACTCTGCCATTTTGAGGAGTAAACTTGATTGCGTTAGACAGCAAATTCCAAATAACCTGCTGGATGCGTTCCGGATCGCCAGAAATTGGCTGACTCGTAGGATCATAAATCGCCTGTAAGTCGATCATCTTTGCTTCGGCCGCAGGGCGAACAGAATCTAATGCTGCCTCAACTAGCGAATTTAGCCTGATCGACCGAATATTAAGTCGCACCTTGCCGCGAATGATGCGCGATACATCCAAAATATCGCCGACTAGTTGAGTTTGCGATCGCGCATTTCGCTCAATTGTTTCCAGTGCCCGATTCATCGTATCGGGATCGAACTTGCGGGTGCGGAGCAGTTGCGCCCAACCCAGAATGGCATTGAGCGGTGTCCGCAGTTCATGGGACAGCGTAGCTAAAAACTCGTCCTTCATTCGATTTGCGGCTTCTGCATCAGCACGAGCAGCCTGTTCGCGCACTAGCAACTCATCCTTTGCTCGATTTGCGGCTTGCAGTTGAGCGGTGCGTTCGATTACCCGCTGTTCTAATTTGGCGTTGAGGGCGTGAATCTGGGCTTCAGCCTGTTTGCGCTCTGTAATGTCGTGCATGACCACAACGGCTCCCAGTTTCTTGCCCTGTGGGTCGGCGATCGCTGCCCACTCGCTAGCACCATTCGAGCGCTTCCCTGCCTGGGCAAAATCATCATCTCTTGGTTATGCACATACTCTCCCTGCAACGCCCGAAACAGTGGAATCTGCTCCTTGGGTAAAGGGGTTTGTCCGTCAGGCAAAAACAGGTTGTACGCCTCTGTCCACTGCTCTGGCGGTAACGCTTGTTCTGGCAGTCCGTGAAACTCTCTAGTCGCCCGATTGAAAAGAGTCAAAACTCCATCAGAATCACAGGCAACGATTCCAGCATTTACATTGTCTAGTACTGCGTTGAGAAATTCTTGTTCTCGTACCAGCGCAGCTTTGGCGTTAGAAAGTTCTGCCGTGCGCTGCTCTACCCGTAGCTCTAATTCGTTATGGGCTTGCTTTAGCGCTAACTCAGCCTGTTTTCGTTCAGTAATGTCTAATACAAAGGAAACGCCGTACTGTCTTGATTCTTCTAGAAAGGCTCCACCAATTAGAATCGGCACTCGACTACCGTTTTTGCGAATGTATTCTTTTTCATAGGGCGTAAATCTACCTGAATTGAGCAAATCGGCAATAGCGCTTTCATCTAGAGTGTGAAATTCCGGGGGCGTCATATTTCTCCAGCTCACCTCTCCTGCCCGTAAATCTGCCTCGGTATAGCCTGTGATTTGCAGAAAGGTTTGATTGGCTTCTGTGATGTAGCCGTTCAAATTCCAAAACATGATGCCAATCATGTTTGACTCGGCAACCTGTCTAAATCGGGCTTCGCTCTGACGTAAGGCAACCAGTGCCGCCTGCAATTCTTGCTGTCGATTGGCAATGCTCTTGGTCAGGGTGATCGTGTCCTGATTGCGGGTAGTCAGTTCATGCTCTAACACGTCCCGAAATTGTTTAACGGCAACCTGATTAGAGACTCGTACCCGCAGTTCATCTATGGAGAAAGGTTTAATTAAGTAATCCTGTGCGCCATGCCGCAGCAGATCAGTTCTCAGGTCATCATCTGCTTTGGCGCTCAACAGAATGACGGGCGTATTATTTAACTCTGGATGCATCCGCAGCGCTTTCACCAGTTGGTCGCCGCTCATCTGGGGCATCATCAGGTCAGTCAAAATCAGGTCGGGGCGGAGAGCGATCGCCTGCTCTAGACCAGCCTGACCGTTATGAACCGCTGCAACGCGATATTCCGGCTGTAGCGTTTCACGGATGAACTGTCTCATGTCAGGATTGTCTTCTACAACCAGCACCAGCGGACGGGTTGCATCTTCTGACACTGTTGGTGAAGTTTCAAGCGTCGCTTGACTACTGCCGACTTCCAGAGTTGCTAGCGTTTGTCGGCGATCGCCTGGTCTATCCCAACTTCGACCGCTGCATCTGTGTGCTGGGCAGACTTTCCATCGCTAGAAGTGCTGTTACCAGAAGTGCCGTTCGTAAAAAGTGGCAGGGTGACAATGAAGCGGGCCCCGCCTCCTGGCGCATCTTCTACCGCTATGGTGCCCTGGTGCAGTTCGACAAACTCTTTGGCGATCGCTAGTCCTAACCCAGTTCCGCCGGAGGGTTGGCTGGACTGGCGATCGCCCTGCTGATAGCGCTCAAAAATGATTTGCCGCAGTTCTGGTAAGACTCCTGGACCATTGTCTTGTACCGTTATTTTGACTTGTCTGGCGGCTTCGTCTACCCAGTTCGTAGAACTCTCAGCTTCTTGAAGCTGTAAGGTACAGCGCACCTCTCCACCGACTGGCACAAACTTAAACGCATTGGAAAGCAGGTTTAGAAAAACCCGCTGTAGCTTTTCGACATCTCCCTGAGCTAAGAGGGTAGAAGGCGTTTCAACGACAAAATTAATTTGACGTTCTTCTGCCAGTGGGCAAAATTGTGAAGCACCCAGCCGTAACAATTGCGCCAGGTCAAACTGAACCCAGCGTAAGCCCGTTCGGTTTGCCTCCAGTTTTGAAACGTCCAGCAAATCGTTGACATATTTCAGCAAGGTGTGGGCGTTGCGGTCGATGCTCTCTAAGCTGTGGCGAAAGGGCTGGGCGGCATCTTCCCTTAGCAAACGCTCTGTTGGCCCCAGTATCAGCGTCAGCGGCGTTCGCAACTCATGGCTGACGTTTGCAAAAAACTGAGTTTTGACCTGATCCATTTGCTTAAGCTGTTCGTACAGTGTAGCTAGCTCCTGGTTAGCCAGTTCTAGTTGAAACCTGCGCTCCTCAGCTAGTTTTGCGCTACGAACCAGACCCTGCACTTGAGAAATCAGCGGAGGCAGTGAGAGAGCGGTAATGACGGAGGCGATCGCCGTCACCCATTTCACCCCACCCGCCAGCCAGTAAGCTGGATGCCAGAGCGTCCACACTTCAATAAAATGTGTTGCGCCGCAGGCTGCAATAAACAGCCCAAATGCTAGAAAAATTCCATGAAACGGAAGCTGGATTTTGCGAACCAGATGAACGAGCGTTACCGAAATTGCAAAGTAGGCAAACCCAATTAGTAGGTCAGAACTTACATGAAGCCCTACCAACTCTGGCTTCCAGAGATAGCAATGTCCGTGTGGAATAAAACTATCGGAAGCAAACAAACCATTTAAAAATTCAGACATACCAGATCATCAGGAAGGTTGGCGATCGCCTGTACTAAGTAAACTGTGAAATAAACCCTGAGGGATTTCTCCCTAAACCCCGTTCTCTCAATTATATTTTCGGGAAACCCTGCAAATTTCCTGTCACTGAAGAACTTGACCAGAACTTATGCAAATAGAATGCAAAATTAGGCGATCGCCCCGTTAACAGGAGGCTTAAGCCCCTTGTTCCATAGGGGAAGTGCGTAAGTCCTGTTGACATCAGAACCGCAACAATCTGCATCTGTCCTTAAAAATCCAGCGTGAAGACTATGCCCCACGCTGGAAAATATCAGTTTGAATTAAAGATGCGGCAGATTCTTGTACAAGATTGGCATGGATTTCACCCCAGCCACAATATCCCTAGCGCTGAGCCTTGTGAATCGGAGTACCGCAGGGGTAAGTTGCGACGGGTTCACGCATTGCAGCGATGGATGCGCTGACAACGGGTGATAAATCCTGTTGAGGCTGCTGCTGCACGGCAATGTAGTCTTGCCGCAGTTGTTCTAACAGTTCTTCACGGCGATCGTAGAGTCGCTTGAGCGGACGGGGAGGGCACTGATTGCTCACATAAGCCGTCAGAATCGGCAGAGCAATTGTGCTATCGGTGTAGCAAACTACTGTGCTGGGTAGCTCATTCGGGTCAACTTTGCCCCAACTTACAGCTTCAGTAGGGGTTGCGCCAGACAGCCCCCCTGTGTCAGGACGGGCATCAGTAATTTGAATGAAGTAGTCGTGTCCCCGTTCTTCCAGCCCCAAAACTTCGTGAATTTGCGGTTGGGTTTGCAGCAGGAAGTTTTTAGGACTGCCACCACCGATAATCACCGCAGCACTCTTGCCTTCTACTCCAGGAAGGTCTGAGTTACGGGCACTGTAGGCGATCGCCGCTGTCTCATTTACGTCTAGCGACGGGTCAAGCACCAGCTTAGAGCCTTCCAGAGCCAGTGCCGCAACGTTCATGCCAATTGAACTGTCGCCAGGAGAAGAGGTGTAAATTGGAACGCCGCATTCGTAAGCTGTAGAAAGCAGGCAAGGATGCTGCACGCCGCGTCTCTTCTCAACCTCACTGACATATTTACCCAACAGGTGATGAAACTCAGCCGTTCCCATGCGCTTTTGGAAAGGTTCAGAACGCAGCAGTTCGCGGATAAAGGCATCAGTTTCAAGCAGCACATCATAGTCAAATACGATGTCATAAATCCGAATCCGTCCTTCCTGACGGAGCTTGACATCATCTACAAAGGGATTGCTGGCAAACAGATCTAATCCCAGACCATAGTGCATATCGTGATACAGATTTGCCCCGGTGCTGATGATGTAATCAATCATGCCGTTGCGAATCAGCGGAGCCAGAATCGATACGCCAAACCCAGCGGGGGTCATCGCTCCTGATAGGGTCAGCCCAACCGTAACGCCTTCACGCATAACCTCACGGCTGAGCAGGTGACAGATTTCTCGTAGGCGGGCCGAGTTGTAGGCGGTGAAGTAGCTGTCGATCAGATCGACGACGCTAATCTCTCTGGGCATTGGAGCAGGTGCAATCTTGTGGCTGAGCAATTTAGACATTGGTACACTCCCAATTGGTAAGCATCAACTGTGAAACGGTGAGGGTGCGCCTTTGAAGGATGAATCGCATTGCAAATTGCATCATCGGGTAAGCCAAAAATCCAGTCTGATCTCACAAAGAGCTAAGGGTTGGCGATAAGGTTGCTTATGCCAATCAAAAGGTCATTTGCAAGAAGTCTGAATCAGCTTTGATCAATAGGATGGTTGCTTTGGTAAGTGCGATCGCCCCTACTGCCCCAATTCATGCTGAACCGAGCAAGGCAATAAACCTAGCGTTCCCAGTAATCGCTCCCGCTCAAGGCAGTTGCGATCGCCACCTGAAACAAGGTGAAACATCTACCATCCCAGACTCAAAACTCAGTTACCCAAATTTTTCAAGTTTGCAGATAAGCTGATCGACCCAGTTTGCGGGTGAGCTAAGACGGCGCTGATTATTGCCATAGCTCGTGCAATCATGCACTCCGCAAGCCTGTAGTTACAGGTCGATCAGCCGATACTGGGCCCCTCACAGCGGTCTGCCCAAGAGAGAGCTGGGTCACATCGCCGTCTCCGCTTTAGTTTCATTTCTAGATACCACAGGGGCATCCAGGGATACCCAGTGAAAGCGAGGAGTTTCAACGCTCTATGCAACCTTTTGCAACATTACACAATTATACCTTAACATCAATACCTCCTGCCGCTATCCTCAGAATCATCTGATTTACATCTCCTTTAAGAGTGTCTATTCAACAGGACTAGCTTGCAAGTTGCTATAGCATTAAGTTAGCTCAGTTTTGACTGTAGGTTCCATCTAGATTTCTTGAGATTCATTCACTTTAATTTTGGAAGCATCAGTCATACCAGACTCTTTTGCATTCCTCACTTTGACAGTTATTGGCAGTTAACAGTGTGCGAAATTTAACCCAGATTTCAGCCGCCCAGACCTGGTACACCTTTGAGGGAATTTTGCGACGACTTCACCAAGAAGGAATTTATATTGACTCGGATCAGCTTGCAGAGTTTTTGCTGCTGCATGGCTTGCCTGTACATTTGCGCTATGTGCCAACCCATTTGAGGCAGAGGGCGATCGCCATCAACCAGAATTATCAGGGCGACATGGCGCAATTGGTCGAGGAATTGGAAGAGCAGCTTCTCTAGTCCAGTTTTCCGCAGACAAGTGCCAGGTTTTGCGCGATTCTAAGAAAGTGCCTTCAAAAATAAGTCCGATGGAAAACGCCCCCGAATTAGATCAAAGCCCAAGTGGAGAAACAGCGCTCGACCAGATCTCCTCTGATCGTTCCTCTACGGAACTGACCGATGAGCAATATCAGCGCAAGATGCAGCGACGTAAGCAAATTCAAGAACAGCGGTTAGCAGAAAAAACGAATCAGAAAGGACTGATCATTGTGCATACGGGCAACGGCAAAGGCAAAACGACGGCTGCGTTAGGAATGGTCTTGCGATCGCTTGGTCATGGATATCGAGTGGCGATCGTCCAGTTTATCAAAGGAGCTTGGGAACCTGCTGAAAAAGCTGCCCTTGCTCTCTGGACAGAAGCCAAAGAGGGTAACGTACCCCAGCTGGAATTTTATGCGATGGGTGAGGGTTTTACCTGGGAAACTCAAGATCGTCAGCGAGACATTGAAAAAGCCCAGGCTGCATGGGAAAAAGCCCTCTCACTCATGCAGTCAGACTTTAGAACTGTGCTGCTAGATGAGATAAACATTGCCCTTAAGCTAGGCTATTTGCAGATCGAACAGGTCTTAGCAGGATTAGAGCAAAAGCCTGATGATTCCCATG
>JAAUQZ010000366.1 GCA_012033355.1 Leptolyngbyaceae cyanobacterium RM1_406_9
ATTTGCCAATCGAGCTAAAAGTGAGTTTTTAGCCATGATGAGTCATGAGATTCGCACTCCTATGAATGCGGTGATTGGCATGACCGGGCTACTGCTAGACACTCAGCTTGATGTTAGACAGCGAGATTTTATCGAGACGATTCGCACCAGTGGTGATGCCCTGTTAAGCATCATCAATGACATCCTGGATTTCTCTAAAATCGAGTCTGGCAAACTAGACCTGGAAACACAGCCGTTTAACCTGAGGCATTGCGTTGAAGGAGCGATCGATCTGCTAGCAACCAAAGCAGCCGAAAAAGGAATTGAGCTAGGCTACCTGATTACGCCCTATACGCCCAATGTCATCCTGGGAGATGTAACCCGTCTGCGGCAAGTTCTAGTGAATCTTATTAATAATGCAATCAAGTTTACGGAGGCAGGAGAAGTGATCGTTTCAGTGACGGCTACTGCACTTCACGACTCCCCTTCAGATTGCAAAGAACCTGTTTATGAAATTCAGTTTGCAATTCAAGATACGGGAATTGGAATTCCTGGCGATCGCTCAATCGCCTGTTTAAAGCCTTCAGCCAGGTTGACGCTTCTACCACCCGCCACTATGGAGGAACTGGACTGGGACTAGCCATCAGCAAACGTCTGAGTGAAATGATGAGTGGCACCATGTGGGTTGAAAGCCGGGGACGCATAGGCGGAACCCCCTCCCCTCACTGGCACTCAACCCATTACCCCTCCCTCTCACCAGGCTCAACTTTCTTTTTCACAATCACTGCCCCATCTAGAACGGGTGCAGAATCAGCAGAACTGATTGAGTTATTGCCCAAACTCTCTGGAAAGCAACTGTTGATTGTGGATGACAACCCAATCAATCGGCAAATTCTCACTCTACAAGCCGAAACCTGGGGTATGGTCACTCGTGCGGCTCGATCTGGTGTTGAAGCTTTAGATTGGCTACATCAAGGAGAACACTTTGACGTTGCCATTCTAGATATGCAAATGCCAGAAATGGACGGAATAACGCTGGCAGCCGAAATTCATCAGATTCCCAGCAGCCACCAGTTACCGCTTGTCATGTTGACCTCAATGGGTAAGCCCGAAGCTCAGTCTGAAACGCTCAGGACTCATTTCACAGATTGTCTAAGCAAACCCATTAAACAATCTCATCTCTATGAAGTGCTAACTCATGCACTGTTGGCAAAACCAATCAAGCCCCAGCAGCATTCCTCTCGTGCTACCCAGTTGGGCGATGGGTCAGCAGAAACACTGCCCCTGCGAATCCTTCTGGCGGAAGACCATCTGGTTAACCAGAAAGTAGCATTGCTGATGTTAGAGCGAATGGGCTATCGAGCAGATGTTGCTGCCAATGGTTTAGAAGTTCTGCAAGCACTACATCGTCAGCCCTACGACCTGGTGTTAATGGATGTGCAAATGCCGGATATGGACGGACTAGAAGCAAGCCGTCAAATCTACCAGCAGTGGTCAGCAGATTCACGCCCCCGGATTGTTGCTATGACTGCAAATGCAATGCAGGGCGATCGCGAAGAGTGCCTTGCTGCTGGCATGGATGACTACATTAGTAAACCAATTCACCCAGAAGAACTAAAAGCTGCTCTTGGCAAATGCAAATCTCGTGCGGCTGAGAATTCCCCCGCCCAGACTGAACAATTTACTGCTACTTCTAACTCCCCCGATGCTCAAACTGAATCTATCTCTGTTTTAAACTCAAAGGCTTTGAAGGCTTTGCAGGACATGATTGGAGACAATCCATCTGCTATGTCTGCTTTGATTGAATGCTATTTAGCAGAATCTTCCAAACTGGTGGAGGCGATCGCCACAGCTAGCCAAGCCGCTGATGCCACCACAGTTTTTCAAACTGCCCATCGGCTCAAGTCTAGCAGTGCATCACTTGGCGCAACTCGTCTAGCAGAACTGTCTAAAGCGTTAGAAGCCTGTGGGCGAGAGGGTAATCTAACAGGCATGAAAACGAAAGTAACACGCCTACAAGCTGAATATCACCTAGCCAGAACTGCTCTTCAAGAATTTAACCAGGGAAAATGAACAAAGCACTAACTCAGCACAAAACTCCTCTGATCCTAATTGTGGATGATGATCGGTTTGCCCGGATGCAGTTGCGGCTCTCTTTAGAAAGGGAAGGCTATCAAACGATAGAAGCGCAAAATGGCAGAGAAGCATTCACAGTATTTGAGCAACAGCAGCCAGATTTGGTCTTACTTGATGCCCTGATGCCAGAACTGAATGGTTTTGAATGCTGTGCCTGGCTGCAAACTTTACCTCGAGGAAAAGACATTCCCATTTTGATGATTACTGGGCTGGATGATCAAGAATCTGTTGACCATGCCTTTGAAGTAGGGGCTGCTGACTACGTGACTAAGCCAATTCACTGGGCAGTTTTACGGCAGCGGGTGCGACGGTTAATTCAGCAATCTCAGCTTCAGCGGCAGCAAGTTCAACTGCAACAGCAGCTCGAAGCGGTCAACCGGGACTTACAACGGCTTGTCTCTATAGATGGCTTAACTCAAGTTGCAAATCGTCGCCGCTTTGATGAAGCTCTCGAGCAAGAGCAGCGGCGTATTCGGCGATCGCAGTTTTGTACCATAGAGTCCTGCCCAATCCCACTTTCTCTCATTCTGTGTGATATTGACCATTTCAAGCTTTATAACGATACCTACGGGCACCAGGCGGGCGATCGCTGTCTCCAGCAGGTCGCTCAAGCCATTTCAGCGGTGACTAGTCGCCCGTTGGATTTAGTTGCTCGTTACGGTGGCGAAGAGTTTGTGGTTTTACTGCCCGACACAGACGCAACCGGAGCTACCTACATTGCAACGCAAATCTGCGCTCAGGTGAGAGCGCTAGCCATTCCTCATCTTCAGTCTCACCAGGAAAAAGTAACGATTAGCGTAGGCGTTGCAACAGTAAATCCTTGTGTGGAAGATGAGGTTACAAACCTGATTGAAATTGCTGACCAGGCCCTTTATCAGGCAAAACGAGAGGGGCGCGATCGCTTTTGTCTGGGACCTACACACTCACTCATGCAACAAAGAGCCTAAAGGATGCCTAATCGTCCTCTCGCAAAGCGTGTAGAACCTGGCGCTTGATCTCTACAAACTCTGGGGTTAACTTTGTCTCCAATTCACGCTGAGTAGACAGAGCGATCGGGACTTCGAGCTTCAACTGTCCCGGACAGCGACTCATCACATACACCCGTTGCGATAAGAAGATTGCTTCTTCAACATCGTGAGTAATCATCAAAATAGTAGTATGGGTTTGATTCCACAATCTAAGTAAGAATTGCTGCATTTGCTCTTTGGTTTGGGCATCGAGTGCGCCAAAGGGTTCGTCCATCAGCAAAACTTCGGGTTCATTGGCCAGGGCACGAGCGATCGCCACCCGCTGTTTCATGCCGCCGGAAAGCTGCTTGGGATAAGCTTTAGCAAACTGTGTCAACCCCACCACATCCAGGTAATAATTCACTCGCTCCCGTTGCTCTGCCCGCGACATTCGACGCAGCTTTAGCCCAAAAGCGATATTTTCACTCACCGTCAGCCAGGGATAAAGCGTGTAGCCCTGAAACACCATTCCTCGGTCAGAACCCGGCCCAGCAACCCCCTCCCCGTCAACCAAAACTTGCCCTGCGGTTGGGGAGTCCAGTCCAGCAACGATGTTAAGCAGCGTCGATTTGCCGCAGCCGGATGCCCCGACTAAGCAAACAAACTCTCTCGCACGAAGCTGAAAGCTGATATTTTGCAGCACCATCAGCGGCTTGCCCTGCACCTGAAAGGTCTTGAACAAACCGCGAACCTCCATCTTAGGGGGTGTTGTGGAGGAGTGGCTCACTTCGAGTTCGGCTTCTTGCCCTCGCACATCGCTGGATGGGCGGGTATTCAACATGGTCAGAATTCCTGAGTAGGGGTGGGCATTGCCTTTGGGGACTGTCTTTTAGTTAAACCGATGATGATCAGATGAAAAGTTAACTGAGATACAGTTAGAAAAACAGATCTGCCACTTCATTTTTGAGGGAGTCACGAGCGACAAAATCAGGGTACTGGAAAACCTGGACACCCGACCTATCTATTCTATTCGGATAAATGCCATGACTCTGCCTGTGTTCCAGTAACCCAATAGTCCTTAGGGATCTGCGTTTATTTGAGGTTCCAATTTTTTGAGGGGCGGCTGAGCC
>JAAUQZ010000367.1 GCA_012033355.1 Leptolyngbyaceae cyanobacterium RM1_406_9
CTGTACGAATAGTGAGTTTGGGTTTGTTGAGTGCTTGCTGAAACAGTTCCTTAATCTGTTCACCGCGAGTTTTATTGGTGGTTGGGTCAACGATCTCGCTGGATTTGTCGGAATCAATCAGCGTTTCATCCAGGTCAGCATCTACCCGTGAGAACTTCACCTCTGGATGCTCTCGCTCTAGAAAGCTAACAAAGTGACTGTCAATGAAGGAGTCCATAAACAGGACTTCTAGCCCCTGGCTCTTGTGGAGTTCTACATAGGTCGCCTGAGTCACCTCGTCAGTGCAGTAAAAGACGCGATTTTCATGACGCGATTGGTTGCGCTCTAGGTACTCTTTGAGCGTAGTGTAGGATGCTATTCCAGAGGGGATTCCACTCGCTTCGGGCTTCGGGCTAACGTCTTGCCACGCATCGCCTTCAGCCGACTGTACCTGCACTTCGGGCGCATCTGTGGATGCCTGAGTTGCTTCACCCTGCCAGGTGGTGCGGTAAATTAGGATATCTTCGACCTGCTTCCTGAACTTATCGTCGTTCAGGGAGCCAAATTTGACGAAAGTGCCGAGGTCTTGCCAGCCGCGAATGTATTCTTGACGATCATCGCGGTAAAGTTCTTTGAGGCGATCGCCCACTTTCTTAGCAATATAATCGGCGATTCTGCGAACCGTGCGATCGTTCTGCAAAAAGCTGCGAGACACGTTCAGCGGAATATCACTACTGTCAATTACCCCTCGCAACGGCAGCAGGAATCGGGGAATCACTTCCTCACAGTTATCACTCACGAAAACCTGATTACAGAACAGTTTGATCTGTCCTTTGGTGACATCCACATCGGGCTTAAGTTTTGGAAAATAAAGAATTCCATTCACCACAAACGGATAGTCTGTGTTTAGATGCACCCACAGCAGCGGATCTTCCTGAAACGGATAAAGGTAGCGATAAAACTCCAGATAGTCCTCTTTGGTCAGGCTATTGGGCGACTCTTTCCAGGGAGCCTTTTGCTGATTGATTTGTTCGCCATCCAACTTAATGGGGACGGGCATAAAGTCGCAGTAAGTTTTAACTAACTGCCGAATTCGAGATGCTTCTAGATACTCCAGTTCCTCATCTTGCAGCGTTAGTGTGACCGTTGTACCGCGATCCGTCCGAGAAGAATCACTTAGCTCAAACTGAGTCGAACCGTCACACGACCAGTGAACCGCCTGCGCTCCTTCCTGGTAAGACAGCGTGTCAATTTCAACTTTGCTAGCCACCATGAAAGATGAGTAAAAACCCAAACCAAAGTGACCAATGATTTGTTGATCAGCGCTGCTTTTGTACTTCTCAACAAATTCCTCAGCGCTGGAGAAAGCGACCTGGTTGATATATTTCTTGACCTCATCGGCGGTCATGCCAATGCCCGTATCCGAGATTGACAGCGTTTTCTTTTCCTTGTCGATCGCAATCTGAATTTCTGGTTCCAAATTGCCAGAATATCCACCAGAACGAGCCACCATGCTCAATTTCTGAATGGCATCTACCGCATTGGAGATTAGTTCGCGCAAAAAGATTTCATGGTCTGAATAGAGCCATTTTTTGATGATGGGGAAAATATTCTCAGTATGAATACTGATGTTGCCCTGTTCCAGAATAGTTGTCATGGGTCTACTTCAGGTCTTTGAGGGAATATAAGAATCAATACGTGCTAAAGAACACGTTATGCGATCGCATTCTATTCTAGAAATCTTTTGCATGAAGAAATTGCCGCACCTCCCTAGATGCGGATTTCTCTACCTCTATTGCTGAAGTTCCACAGAAAAAAGGTGCGTTTCGTCGAGACGCACCTCTTATCCTCATTTATTGAAATTTATTGTGATGTGCAATTCCTGGTTCCCAAGCTCCAGCTTGGGAATCGTTTTTGGGAAACTCCCGCTTCCCTCTGTATCGAGCAGGAAGCAGGAGCCTCCAATCTGGCATTACCAAGCAGGAGCTTGGTAACGAGGGAACGAGGGAATATGCCCCCCTATGCCACCTACTACCTACCTCTCATCCTTCATCCCTCATCCTTCATCCTTCCTAGTAGCTGTCATCTCCTGCCAATTCTACCGTTTCAGGTTCAGGGAGCCGCTGTTCTAGGGAGGCATCACGAATGGCCTGCCAGCGGCAAAACAGTTCATTTTCACTCAAATCGTTCGTTGTGTAATAGCGGATTGCCTGCTCCAACTCTTGAGGGGTTTGAGGGACAGGAACAGTACAAGCGAGTTCTGCCATAAATGACCTCTACTGTTATTTGTATTGTTTGCGTTATAGCTGTGGGAAAAACCGTAGTTTCACCAATTGTAACGAAGCTTCCCGCAAAACAGTATCAAGATATACAGTTTTTATTTTTACTTATGTGAATTTTTGGGGAGTGGGGAGTGGTTTTACTTGCTTCCTCGTTTTGTGCTTTAGAAGGGGCTTAGGCAGGGGTAAGCAGAATTAACTGCTGGTCGAGTAGCGATCGCACCCCATCCATCCGCAAACCAATCTCAGCCAAGATCTGCTCTACGGTTTGTTGCTCTGAAGGCTGCTGGGAATTGCGATCGCACGCTTTAAGAAACTGCCACTCATTTTCAGTCAGGCTAATAATCTGATAGTCATAGTTAAACAAACAGCGGCTATCCCACCCGTCCATACAGGGGCTACGCTCTGGAATTGCGGCTAAAAGCGTCTGATCAGATGACCAGTCGTTTTTAGGCAAGGGGTTTCGCCCTAAGAAAAATTCGTAGTGAGTCATGGTTTCGGGGTCAAGCAGTTCGATCAGGCGATAGCGTTGGCGATCGCTTAGCCCTTGCGATCGCTCCAGCAATTCTGGTGCTTTGCCCAACAGCCGCTCCAGATTCCAGACGCGAGGGTTAGAGAAGCCAATAAACTCCAGCCCCGATGCATCAATCAGCTCAAACAGCGTGTCAATGTTGTAGTCAATTTCTTGAGGATGGACGTACATATCGGCAAAGCATTCATCCCGCTGATTTTCCAGTGACCAGCGCTCTTGCTCTCGCTTGACCAATCGATTATTCTCCGGTAATGCTGAGAAGATTTTTCGCCCGATCTGTACGCCGTCGCGGTAGTCGCCTTGCTGGTTGCCCTGGAGGAGGGCGATCGCCTGCTGCATTAGCTTAATTTCCCAGCGACCCAACTCACCGTAAACAAAAATGTGCATCAGCCCACCGGGAGCCAGTTTCTTAGCGAGAGATTGAATTCCCCGAATTGGGTCAGGCAAATGATGCAGCACACCGACACAGTTGATCAGGTCAAACTCACCTTCAAGCTGGTCAGCATCATAAAGACTCAGATGGTGAAACTCAACTCTGCTCGTCTCAGTAGAGCCTACTGCCGCAACGCCCGACTTTTGACACCGCTCTTTTGCCACTGCCAACGCGCCCGCACTCAGGTCAATTCCTGTAACCTGCGCCTGGGGATTGAGGTGAACCAAGTACTCTGTGCCAACCCCCGTCCCGCAACCCGCATCCAGAATGCGAATGTTCTGCTTTCTGGGCTTCTGTCCCGTACAAAAGTTGTAAGCAGCTAGCCAATTCCAGCGCCAGTTAAAGCCCGGAGGCGGAGCATCAAGCAGCGGCTCTGGCGGAAAGGGGTAGGTGTCGTAGAGTTTGGCAACGGCGGCACTAACGGTTTGAGAAGCAGCCTGAGAAGGGGGTTCAGAAGTCGGTTGAGAAAGCTGAGAATCTAACATGACGGGCAAAATTGCGGCAATCTAGAGTTTACCGAATGTTGAATGCCTTTTTGGGAATCGCCCATCCTGTCAACTTTGAGAAAGTAACAGAACTTAAATTTTTTCTCAGGTTGCACGCCGCGATCCTCTATGATCACCTGTGTAATCTCTACGGGGACTGCTACACACTTTTTAACAAAGCGCTGTTGTAACCCCGAAACGTTTTAATCTAAAAACTGATCAAGTTGACCCTGGGCAGTCGTTTGGTGAATTTTTGACCGGAAACCGCTTGTCGCACGAGCAGTCTGGAAATATTCACCGACAAATATTCATCCAATCACGCTTTGGGCAAGTCTCATGTAATTACAAGCAGTCCAATTGATAGGGAGCTTTTGAAATCCAATGAGTGTAAAGGCAAGTGGTGGAAGCTCTGTTGCGCGTCCGCAGCTATACCAAACCCTACCCGTTTCAACCATTTCCCAGGCTGAACAGCAAGATCGCT
>JAAUQZ010000368.1 GCA_012033355.1 Leptolyngbyaceae cyanobacterium RM1_406_9
CCGTGCGCGAACTGGGACTCCAATGCACCGACTTCAAACCCCGGTAGATGTAGCCCTTCAGCACCATCTGCCCAAATACGCCGATTTGAGCCGCCTCATACTCTGGAGTCATCGTCAGGTAAGGATGTTCCCAGTCGCCCCAAACGCCATAGCGCATAAAGCTTTCACACTGCTGCTGCTGCTGCCCCAACGCCCATTCCTTAGCCCGACGGCGCAGCTCGATTGGGGTCAGGTTTTGCCGCTCCTCTGGCTTCATCGCCTGAAGCACCTTTAGCTCAATCGGCAGCCCGTGACAGTCCCAACCAGGGACATAACGCACCTTTCGCCCCTTGAGCAACTGAAACTTGTTGATAACATCCTTTAGTGTCTTGTTCATTGCATGACCAATGTGCAGCGCCCCGTTTGCGTAGGGCGGCCCATCATGCAAAATAAATGGCTCCCCTGGATTGTTTTGAGAAAGCTTCTCGTAAATTTGATGATCTGCCCAAAATTTTTGCAGCTCTGGCTCCCGTTTGACAGCATTAGCCCGCATATCAAACTGGGTTTTAGGCAGGTTAACGGTATCTTTATAGCTTCCTGGTTCTGTCACGATCGCTGGGGGATAGATTAGGGGAATAACTAAAACTCGAACTGTATAAAGATCCAAAGCACGAGTTATCGAACCATTATGAGCTAGAAGACCCTCAAGCTTCAACTTTCTTGATGTGAATTTGCAACACGAATCGGCATTCATCAGCAGTAGAACTCAGCAGTAGAAGAATTAACCAAGAAGCTAACCGTCTTAACTGCAAAGCTAATTATGTCCTCGTTTTTACGCTCCTACCCAAATTCTTTAAGTCAAGAAATGCCCTCTAGCCGCTTGCAGTCTCATTTACAGCTTCAGCATTTACTTCAGCCAGGTCAACTGACACATCGCTCCAGCCTTTTTTTAAGAAATAAGACCTTTCATGCCGCTGCCAGCACGGCCGATTCACGTAGTCGCCAGAAGGACATTGCGATAAAATTTCCTCCCTCCAAAACACCAGCCGACAAAGATGTAGTGTTAAAAGGCAAGCTCAGTCACCAAGACACGCTGTATTCTGATCCAGTTTCCCCGCAAAGGTCCTATTACCTGGATCAGTACCGCCTGTTGGGGTTGAGGCAAGGGCAACAGCTTCACATTGAGCTTCAGTCTTCACGCTTTGATGCTTACTTGGAACTCGTGGATGCCCGCACTAACAAGATCCTTGCTTCCAATAACAACAGCACTCTTCAAGGCACCGATTCTAGCCTTACCTTTACAGTCAAACCTAACTTAAACTATGCGATTCGCGTCAGCAGCGCCACTTCTCGCGCAACAGGTTCCTATGAACTGAGTCTGCATAATTTTCCGGCTTCCGTCGGTAAATTCAATTTTTCCTATGGTTATGGGTTAGTTGACGCGGCAGCAGCGGTTGCCCGTGCTGTGGGGCAAAAGCCCTTCAAGGCAGTGCGTGACCTGGGCGGCAGCAGTTGGGGGCTGGATTTAGTCAAAGCACCAGAAGTTTGGGCAAAGGGCTATGCAGGGCAAAATGTAACCGTTGCAGTGCTGGATGCTGGCGTTGACCTTCGCCATCCTGACCTGAGAGCGAATATTTGGAAAAACCAGGGCGAAATTCCAAATAATGGGCTGGACGACGATCGCAATGGATTCATTGATGATATTCACGGCTGGAATTTTGCCGGACAAGACAGCAACGATGTGAGCGATTCCTATGGTCACGGCACCCACATATCGGGCACGATTGCTGCAACTCGAAATCGCTTTGGCGTTACGGGTGTGGCTCACGCCGCCAAAATTATGCCTGTGCGGGTACTTGATAGCGAAGAAGATAATTCTTTTCAGAAGTTTGATGCAAACGTTGCGGCTGGCATCCGCTATGCCGTGCAAAACGGCGCAAAGGTCATCAGCATGAGTCTGGGCAGCTATCCGGGCGACCCCACTATGCGCCAAACTGAATTGGCACTGAAGGATGCTCGTCGGGCGGGCGTGGTGGCGGTGATGGCTTCTGGCAATGAGCGGGATAGCCTGGGAGCCGTGCAGCCGATCGAACCAGCACTATTTGGGTTAAAGCGGTTGGGAATTGGTGTAGGGGCGATCGACTCTCAGCGTAGAGTGGCTAGCTTTTCTACTCCTGCTGGGCGCAAACCGCTATCTTTTTTAGTAGCACCAGGTGTTGAAGTTCGCTCTACGGTTCCGGGTGGTGCTTATGAAGATTATTGGTCTGGCACTTCAATGGCAACCCCTCACGTTGCAGGTGTGGCAGCGCTGATGTTGAGTGCTAACCCTGATTTAACCCCTACCCAGATTGAGCGAATTTTGGTGATGACGGCTCGGACTGGCGGAATTGCAGTGCCTTAGGGATGTTGAGTAGGTTGGGGCAAGTACAAGCTAAATACACCTACAGCTTAGCTACTGGAATCATTTGGTGAGGCGATCGCCCCATTCAGGTTCTCAGTTTTCCCAGGTTCTTTTGATTCTTCAAGGACTTTTGAAGTACCTGCAACAGAGGACTCAGCCGCTGAAATGGCAGCCGTCTGAATTTCCTCAGTCTGAGTTTCTTCGGTCTGAATTTCCTCGGTCTGAATTTCCTCAGTTAAAGCTTCAGAAGTTTCGGGAGCGATCGCCTCTGAACTCGCCTCCGATACAACCTCTGCTTCAGGAATCAGTTCAGTGGCGGCGGGTGTTGGTGTGTCTGATGATGCAGCCGACTCTAATTCGTCTAGATCTTCAAATTCGTCTAAATCTTCAAATTCAGCGATCGCTTCTTCCACTTCGACTGGAGCCTCAACTTTTTCGTCAGCGGCTGGTGTAGGCGGATTAGCGCGAGGTTGGGCGGAACGGGTTTTGGGCGATCGCTTAGGTTTAGGCTTGGGCTTGAGCAGGTTTTGGAGGAAGGAAGCAATTTTGGATAAGTACCCGCGAGGGGTCGCCGCGAACACCCCCGCGACAGGCTGTAGCAGGTTATTCAGCAGCGGTAACTTCTGCAATCGCTGCGGCAGCGTTGTCTGAAGCTGCTTTAGCCCATTCTGGAACGCTTCGCCCAAAGATTTGGCCGATCCGGGTAGCTGAGTTTGCTGGTCACGGGGAGTTAGCGATCGCCTGAGCGCCAACGTTTGCCAGCCCAACCAGCCCAACAGCGCGACACTGGCAGTCTGCCCCAGCAGCACGCCGCCCGTGATCCGTCCCGCACAAACCCACAGCACGAGGGCATAAAACATCCCTACGCCGCTCCAGGCAAAGTCGTTTTTGCGGTGAACCTCTGGAAAGAAGAAGGCAGACACATAGAGCATGAAACTGCCGAAACCAACCGTCAGCGCCAGAATGTGTGCAAGCATAATTCACCCCTATCTGAGTGCATACTCTATTTTGCTTGAGATTGTTCCACTTCGCGACGGGTTAGCTGTGGCGGACGAGTAGCTGTGGCAACGTCAAATCGCCCAGTCGGGTGAGTCAACCGACCGATAAAGGGGATCAAAAAGTAGCGTACCTTACTAAATATGAATCTCGTTCGGTTAGGTTAAGCAAATGTGGTTCATCGCTTCATTGGTTGCCGCGATTGGAGCAGTCCGGTTCTACGACAAAGTTGAGAAGTTTTCTGAAGAGGTGGCGATCGCCCTTCTCGTAGTGGCGATCGTCAGCCTAATTTTCAGCTTATTCTCTGCTCCCTGGTTCATACAGCTATTGCTGCTGATTGCGGCTCTGTTTTACCCCTCTACCCAAATCCGGTCTATTCATTAGCCAGACTAAATTTGCGGCTCATGTGAGCTTCATATCCTCATTACTAAATCTTTAAAAATTCCGTGTTTCCGCTGAATTGGAGACACACTACGGATTTCACAAATCCCTCTAGTTGAGGTTTCAGTTGTGGGGGGTGATACCCCTCATCTCCAATAGGATATTTTTGGGGATTGTAGGGTTAGGTCTTGTATCTACCCTGCTTAAGATTATTCGTAAAGCTGAAGCTGTAATTGATCTGTAATCATTCAAATAGTTCAACTCAAGTTCAACTCAATAGTTCAAAAGTCGTCGCTTCATGAGCAGCGTTTCAAATGGAACTATGCACAAAAAACTCCCTAGTTCAAACAAGTGAGCCAGGGAGTTAAATCAGGGTGCATCTACCATTCCACTGTTCT
>JAAUQZ010000055.1 GCA_012033355.1 Leptolyngbyaceae cyanobacterium RM1_406_9
AGGATTGAGTTGGATGGCACGGTTATAGTCCGCGATCGCTTCCTCTAAATATTGCTGGTCAGCGCGAGCAGCACCACGATTGTTATAGGCATCCGCATAGTTAGGATTGAGTTGGATCGCTTGGGAATAGTCCGCGACCGCCCCCTCAAAATCTTGCTGGTTTCTGCGAGCATTGCCGCGAAGAATATATGCCTCTGTGAGACCGGGTTCTAGCGCTAAGGCACGGTCAAGTTGCTCTATTGCGGCTAAATGCTGCTCTGTAACAATTAGGGAAACCCCTTGGTAGTAGAAAGCATATCCATCATTTGAATTGTGTTCGAGTAATAAGGTACTGGCTGTGTCAATCGTTTCAGCTTCTCGATCAGTCAAGTTAAGGTCTGCGGAAACTGTGGGATCAATGTTGTAGGTTGCTCGTTCTTCAGAGTTTGCATCGGCACCAGAGGCAATTGCTCCTCTCAAGCTAATGGATTGGACGGAGCTACTCCTGAGTCGATTCGCAATCAAGCTGTTCAAGGTTTCCTTCAAGTTATCTACAGCACTGCCTGGTTCAAGTTGCAGTGCTGTGGTGTAAGACTCTACGGCTTCCATCAGTTGCCCAGAGGCAGCAAGAGCGTTACCTCGTCCAATATGAGCGATGAAGTTGTCTGCTTCTAAAGCAATGGCTTGATCAAAGTCTTGTAGTGCAAGATCAGAGTTTTGAGCTTGAGTATGCAATTCTCCTCGTACAACCCAAGCCGCAAAATTTTCGGGGTTCTCGTCTAATGTTCGAGAGAGATTGACGATGGCTTCATCTCGATTGCCCTGAGCAAAGGTAGACACCGCAGCGGTGATAGGAAATATGTCTTCTAAGTTGCGGCGTTGCCGAGCGACACTGGCTTGCAATGCCTCGGATTCTTTAAGAGCCTCTTCAGCGTCGGTTTGCGCTCTTTTTCGGTCAGCTTCTGCTTGAGTCAAATCTTGCTTAGTGTCAGCTAATTCGTCCTGTGCTTGATTGACTTGCTGTTGCGCTGCTGCTGCTTGCTGTTGTGCCGTTTGTTGTGCAGCTTGGGCTTGGGCGACCTCTTGCGTTGCCTGCTGGTTTTGTTGCGCTAGCTCACTGTTAGTTTGCTCCAGGGTGTTGTTTTGCTGATCCAACGCTCGGTTGTTAGTTTGCAACTGCTGCTGTTGGGCTTCTAATGTGTCTTTTTCGGCTTGAATCTCTTCCAGTTCTTGTTCAGCTTGCTCTGCCTGTTCAGTTTTTTCGTTGGCTTGAGCGATCGCCCCACGCTCTCTCTGAATCGCTAACCCCATGCCTATCGCCAGCAAACTCAGCAATCCAACCCCGACTCCAATCACCCAGCGAATAAACCGTCGTACCCCTTTTAACTCTTGGCGGGCGGTTTCTAGCTCCTGGTTAACCTGCACAAGCGCCTGGTTGCGCTCAGCTAATTGTGTATTCAGTTGAGCCAGTTCTTGACGCAATCCCCATGTTTGACTCTCAACCAGATATTGATAGTCTTGCTGGCTGAGGCTGCGGGTTTCTGCCCATTCCAATGCGGCGGTAAGCTGTGTCCCTTGCAGCAAGTACTCATCTGCGGCGCGATCGCTGCCTAACCAGGCTTGAATCTGCTCAGCATAGGGGCGAATTGAGGCAAAGGTATCCTCAACCCACTGCAAATCAAACACGGCTCGATAGATTGGATTGTAGACCTGCAAATGCTCCTGCCGCTGTACTACCAATCCGGTTAGCCGTAGTTCCATCTGTTCGGGGCTGTGATCAATTGGAACTTTACCCTGTTGCAAAATCTGTTGATAGAGTCCCAGCAATGCGCCTGTGTTTTGCTGACTGTTGCCGAGGAAGCGATCGCAGGTTGACCGCAGACGCTCTACTAGTCCGGTCACGTGCGGCTCCATTTGCTCTGGGTTAAAGCTAGCAAGCGCTTCACCCTGTTGCACAATCTGCTGATATTCTAGGAGCCGTTCGGTGTTTTGCCGACTGCTGCGAAAGAGGCGATCGCGTATAGTTCGCAAATGTTCTGGCTGGTCTTGTGCTTCCCACTGGTCAATGACTTTGGATTGCACCAGTGCTGCAATCCACTGCGCTTCACCGCCTGCGGGAATTTGATCTGTTGTTTGCTGCACCAGTCGGCACAGCTTTTGGGTCAAAAAGGGCTGTCCTCCCGTCCAGTGCAAAATTGCCTGCAACAACGCTTCAGATTGACTGGAGTGTGCTAACCCTGGCAGCAGGGGAGTGGCTTCTGCCAGTTCAAAACCCGTTAGCTCAATGGCGCGACCAATATTAAAGGGGGTGCGCTGTTTGTCTTGAATTAAGTCTGAGGGAGTCGCCACGCCAATCAGGGCAAACGTCAAGCGGCGATAGGCAGGATGGTCGGCTCGACGGTCATAACAGTTGCGAATGACGGCAAAAAAGTCATCTTGGCTGAAGGGCAGCGTTAAAACACTGTCGATTTCATCGACAAAAATTACGATGGGCTGGGCGATCGCCTCCAGCAGCACTTCCTCCACAAATTTGCTGAATCGCTGCACGGGAGACAGCAAATGATGGGTTTCCCACCACTCGTTCAGGTCAAATTGGGGATACAGCTTGAAGTCATTCACCAGCGTGTCGATCACCCCGGCATACCATTGTTCAGCAGTCGTATCTGATGCGCCGATCGCCGTAATGTCTAGCAGCGCACAGGCAACTCCTTCCTGCTGCAACCGCCGCATGGTCTGCACCCGCAGACTCGACTTGCCCATTTGCCGCGAATTGAGGACATAGCAAAACTCGCCCGCCTTCAGCCCTTGATAAAATTCCTGGTCGGCTTTGCGAGTCACATAGGTCGGCGCGTTGTCGGGCAAACTGCCGCCAACCTGATAGGGAAAGGACAAGGGATGCACAGATTCCATCAACCCACCTCCAGGCGATCGCGGAAGTAAATGCGGTACAGGTTACAGAGCGGTTCGATATCGTTTTTGCGTCGCTGCACCAGTCCCATACTGTGTAGCCGAAATCCTACACTGGACTCTACTCGCACGGGTGTCTCTGAAGTGACGACTTGTTTCATGGCCTCAGCTAACTGGGGGTCATAGTGCAGGTTATTCAAATGATTTCGGAGATGATCGCTATACAGCCCTTCTTCGGTGGGGGCGATCGCCAAAAACTGCTCCAGAGTCAAGTTTCCACGCGCAATTTCAAATAGGGCTTTTCGCACTAGATAAGGGTGTCCATCTACCAGGTTGATTAATTGGGCGATCGCTTCAGCAGACCAGGGCAACCCATGCCGCTGCACCAAATCTTCCACTTGAGACGGGTTCAGGGTAGGCAACTCCATTGGCACTCCCACATTAAAGGGAGAGTGGTTAATGTTGAGGGGAATGTACACCTCTCTAGAATGAGCAATGATCAGGCGAAACTGCTGCCAAGTGGGATCATTCTTGCTTTTCTCATGCCAAGAGCGTAATAAGCCAAAGAAACCTTGAGCTACCTTCAAGTGATGAAACACCTGATCTACTTCATCTAGCCCCAGCGTCAGCGGTTTCCCCACCGTTGGCAGCAAATATCGCTGAAAATAGTTTGTACACTTGTTTTTACTGCCGACGACTCCTTTCCACAGCTGATCCAGGCGATCGTCTAGCTCTAGCTCATTCGCAACACTGGCACAAAACCATTGCAGAAACTGATCGATGCTGTCGAGAAATTCTATATCGATGGATTGCAGATTCAGGTAAACCGATCGCTGCCCATTCTGTTGAGCCTGATGTAACGTCCGCTGCATCAGGGAAGTCTTGCCCATTTGCCGGGGCGCTTTCACCAAAATCAAGGCTCCCGGCTTCCGAATTTCTTGATAGCAGGTCGCCTCAATCGGAGGACGCTCAACGTACAGGGGAGAATCCAACCCAACCGACCCTTCTGGATTCTCTAAGAGCAGTTTAGAAGGTGGGACAGATGCAGAGGATGGGAAGGGGGCAGGGAGGGGCGATCGCTCCCGAATTTCTTCAGCCGCTTTCTGAATTCCCTGAACAATATCGACAAATGCTTTTGCTTTCCACTCAGTCACGGGTCTGGCATTCTTAGGGAGCGCCTGCAATTTGCCAAAGGGCGCACCGCTCCATTCCACAGGTCTTAAAATAATTGGAATAACACAGGCTTCTCCCGCTTCGTGGCGCTCGATCGCCCGCTGCATCTCAATGCTGTAGCAATAGTCAGAGGCTAGAAAGTTAGCGCTGACTAACAGCAAAATAATCTGGGCAGAATTAAGATTCTGATCAATTTCCTTTGCCCATTCTGAGCCAGCGCTAATGTTGCGATCGTGCCATGTGCTGATCACCCCTTGCCGCTGCAACATCGTTAAATGCACGGCAAGCTCATCGCGCAGCTTTTCGTCCTTGTGAGAATAGGAATAGAACAGGTCTACAGGTTCAGGTGGCATGATTAGGGCTAAGGAACTGACAGCGTTAGTCCAGGCAATCAGAGTCCGTCAAACTCGCTGGAGCTATTCGTAAACTGGTTTCAGGATAATCTACCTTCAGGAATATACAAATATACTTACTCTGTGGTGATTTTACGGACTTCTGAGATTTATACCCAAATCTTTAATGCTGTCGAGCTAGAGCAAAGTTAGAGAGGTGGGGCGATCGCTCCACCTCTCTGCAACTTTTCCACCAGATACTCAAACTTGTACATCCAGCATTCAAATTTGTATCCCAAACATTCAAACTGGAGTCTTTAGTATGATCTCACCTGCGATCGCCCCTACTAAAAAAGAAGCACCTCTACTATTTGATGGGTTGACCTGGCGAGAATTTAAAGCGGTTGAACAGTTGTTAGACCGCCCTGGCTATCGCCTTTCTTTTCTAGACGGTGTGTTAGAGATTCGACGAATGCCGGGAGAACCTCACGAAACGGTTAAGAAGCGGATTGCTGCATTGTTAGAGCTTTACCTACTATCAGCAGGATACGATTTCACTCCAACGGGTTCAATGACGCTTGAAAGTGAGGCAGGCAATGTTAAGCGAGAAGCTGATGAGTCTTATAAGCTAGCTCCGGGGCGATCACGTCCTGACCTAGCGATCGAAATCGTGTTTACCAGCGGCGGCATTAACAAACTCGAATCTTACAAACGCCTTAAGATCTCTGAAGTCTGGTTTTGGGAAGATGGCGTGTTAGAGATTTATCACTTGCGCGGTGAGGGCAACGCTCTACAGTACGAGAAGATTTCTAGCAGTGAGGCAGTAAAGGGAATTAATCTGGAGTTGTTCTTGCAATGCATCAACATGACCAATCATGTAGAAGCGATTAAGGCATTTCAGCAAGCACTCTAACTTTTTTGCTCTGCGCGATCGCCCCCCAGCCTATTAGCGTTAGAACAATTAAATTAACTGTGCAACGTTTTCATAAAGAGCTTCAGTTGGGCAGGCAAACCCAATACTCATCAACTCGATCGTGTCTCCGAGGCGATAAATCTGAGGAACCCACAAATTGTCTGATTGACGTTGAAACTGTTCAACTAAAATCTGTTTTTGATGAATCAAAATATATTCTTCAAACTCTACAATCGATTTATAATTGGCAAATTTATCTCCTCGATCAAAGGCTTCCGTTGAGTCTGACAACACCTCAACGATTAATTTAGGATGCACAATAAAATCTTCATTGGAGAGGCGATCGCGTTCATCACACGTCACCACCAGATCGGGATAATAGAACAGATTTAGCGCAGGTAAGCGAATTTTCATATCTGTGGCATAGGAGATACACCCTGTTCCTCTTAAATGGTTAACCATCAACGCAGAGAGATTACCCGTGATAATCACATGAGCTTTACTAGCCCCTGCCATTGCCACAATCTGCCCTTGAAGGTACTCATGTTTAATAGGGCTAATGCGCTCAATCTCTAGATACTCTTCAGGAGTAAAGTAGGCATGGCTTTTAGTAGCAATCATTTTGAATATCTGCTAAATTTCTTCCGGCTGTTCGTTGTTGAATTCCAGAAATCGCCTCTAAAATGTCTTGAACTCGTTTATACCAACTTCTAGAAGACATGAATTGCATCCTGAAGAACAGGTTCTCTTAGGTGTTCCTTTAAGGCTTGTCGAGTACCTAAATCAACAGGACATTCTAATAGATCCTCTAAATAATGTTTAACTCTTAAAAGCTGAAAAAGTCCGCCTGATTTTTCAAATTCAACTAAAAAATCTACATCGCTATCTGAACGTGCTTCATCACGCGCAACTGAGCCAAACAAGTCAAGCGATTTGACACCCAGTTGAATCAGTTGATCTCGGTGCAATCGCACACGAGCTAGCACTTCATCACGCTTCATGTGATTTTCAGCAATACTTTTTTAGAGTCTAACATTCTGGCGATCGCCCCTCTTCACCCATCCACCTACTCTTGTGTGGCGATCGCAGTCGAAACACCTACTCCCTTTCTAACAACTGCAACACTTCATCCCGATAAGGAATAGCTTCCTGTAACCCTAACTCGATCGCCCGATTGAAATCAGCTAATGCCTCACGATATTGCTGAAGATCTCGATATGCTAGACCACGATAGCCATAGGCGATCACCACCTCCGGATTGAGTTCAATAACCTGAGTGTAATCGGCAATTGCTCCTGCCAAATCTCCCTGCTCAACGCGAACATTGCCGCGATTGAAATAGGCACCAGCAAATTCTGGATTGAGTTCAATCACACGGCTGAGGTCAGCAATTGCTCCTGCGAGATCTCCTTGCTCAACATAAGCAACACCGCGATTATTAAAAGCATCCACATCCTGCGGGTTAAGCTCGATGGCACGAGTGTAGTCGGCGATCGCTCCCGCTATATCTCCCTGGTTTCTGCGAACATTGCCGCGATTATAATAAACATTCGCATCCTGCGGGTTAAGTTCGATGGCACGAGTGTAGTCGGCGATCGCTCCCGCTATATCCCCCTGGTTATAGCGGGCAATACCACGATTGTCGTAGGCAACCGAGTCTTCCGGGTTAAGCTCGATGGCGCGGGTGTGATCAGCGATCGCTCCCGCTAAATCTCCCTGGTTTCTACGAGCATTGCCACGATTGTCATAGGCAAGTGCATAGTTAGGATCAATTTCGATGGCGCGGGTGTAATCGGCGATCGCCCCTACCAAATCTCCCTGCTCAACGCGAGCAATCCCACGATTATTGTAGATGAGAGCATTTTCAGGGTTAAGTTCGATGGCGCGAGTGTAGTCCTCAACTGCTCCCGCTAAGTCTCCCTGGCTATAGCGAACAAGTCCACGATTGTAGTAGACCTCTGCTTCTTCAGGCGCAGTGGGTGGTGACTGAGCATAAAAGTTGTCTTTGGTTTGGCTGATTTCTAAAGCTGTGGCGATCGCTCCCCATCCATAACTTGGCCGAGCGATCGCTACAGTTGCAGCTACGAGTAATAAGCTAGACAGTGAACTGAAATAGCGCAGATCCAGACTCATCATGAACCTCCTGGCTAGCTATGCATTTTGATCCCTTCAACACCACCAAATGTATCCGTTTCGGGCTAGCCTGAGCATTTTATTTCTAATTTTTTTAGTTCTTGTTTTACAGCCGCAAGCTGCCTGGGGTGCGATCGCCCAGCCAGAGCAAACTCCCCTGACGTTGGAGCTACTGCAAGAACGGTTGCGATCGCCTCTCCAAAACGAAGGCGTGAGAACTCTGGATTTGCGCCGAGTCGTGATCGATTTGCGTCCTGAGAATGCAGAGTTTCGGGATCAGTTTTATCGGCTGATTCAGACGCAGTTGCAGCGATCGCGCAACACTTCAACTGGGGAACTGCCTGCTCCATTGGGCTTAGACCTGAGCTATTCTACGATTCGCGGCGAGTTGAATATTAGCGAATTGGGGTTGCGATCGCGCTCTATAGTCAGGAGCTATCGCCGCTTTTGACCGAGGCAGAACAGGCGCAGTTGAGGCGCGATCGCCGTCGGTTGTCGCAGTTGAGTCAACTGTCGCGGTCACTATTAATTCAGGGACAGCCTGCGTCACTGCAAATTACCCTATTTCGAGGATCGATCAAACTGGTACAAACCCGCTTTGAGGGATTTGTTAACTTTACCAACGCTTTTTTCCTGGGGCGAGTGGAGACACCGGGGGCGGAGTTTGTGCAGGATGCAGACTGGTCAGAGGCGCGGTTTAGCCAGCCTGCCAACTTTACGGGTGCTATCTTTCGGCGCGAAGCCCGATTTCGCAACACGATTTTCTTTGAACGGGCTGGGTTTAATCTGGGGCGGTTTCAGTCTGCCAACTTTCAGGGCAGTGAATTTCGAGCAACCGCTAACTTTAGTCAGGCAACTTTTCAGCAAACGGCTCACTTTAGTCGGATTCAGTGGCAAGGCAACGCTGACTTTGCTCAGACCAATTGGCAAGACTCGGTTTTCTTCAACCGAAGCAAATTTGCACGCGCTCTATTTCTGAGTGAGGCTACCTTTGAAAAGCTGGTTAGCTTTCGAGACGCTCAGTTTAGCCAGCCTGTTAACCTGCGCGGCGCAAATATTTTAGATCAGGCAGATTTTGGCGATGCCAGCTTTGCTAAATCTGCCTACCTGAACGTCACTGGGCTTCAGTTTAACTCGGAGGAAGCGAGAATTTTGGGCGATCCGGGGCAGGTGGGGCGGGTGCTGTCGGTGCCGACGCTGCAAGGCAATGAAACGCTGCTGCGAAATCTGGTGCGAAATTTTCGCCAGCTAGAGCAAATCCCCGATGCCAACCAGGTGGAATATACGCGAGAAAAGCTGCGGCTGCGGCAGTTGCGCCAGCAGTTGTTGGGCACTAATTTGAATACGGCTACTTTGGAACGACTTCAGCGAGTGGGGTTCTCGATCGAGCAGGCAGAGGCGATCGCCCAATCTCGCTCCCAGCAACCTTTTCGCAATCTTCTCGACCTGCTAAAGCTGAATGAAATTGATCTGGCAACCTATGTGAGAGTGCGCGATCGCGTCATCGTCAGTGAATCTCGTTCGCCAGTTGGCTGGGGCTTGGATGCGCTGCACTGGCTGGGACTCAGCCTGCTGCTGCTGTTGAGTCGCTATGGCACCGATTTTTGGCTCAGCTTTGGGGGTGGGGCTGGTGCGATCGCCTACTTTGGTGCGTTGTTCTGGCTGATCGATCGGCTGCGGCGCTTTCGTCCCAAACCGATTGTGCCAACTCTATCTGAGAGCATTTGGACGGTCAGCAGCTTTAGCATACTCTCCCTGCTAGGACTGTCAGCCATTTTCCGCACTTCCGAGCAGCCCTGGCTGACGCTGACCTGTTTGGCGATCGTGATTATTCCTGTGCCTGCAACCCTACTGTTTTTGATCTATCAGCGGGGACGCTATCACGACCTGATGGATCGCAGCTATTTTGTTGAAGACGGCAGCTTGCGGCAGTTTCGCCTGCTGATCGGCAGACTGCCGAATATGCCGCGATTTGTGTTTTTCCGCGATCGCTATATGCCCATCCTCTGGGATCGCCGCTGGAACTGGCTCAACTACTTTGACTTTAGCCTCAACAACCTGCTCAAATTTGGCTTTAACGACATCCGCCTGCGTGACGAACATCTGCCCGGACTAATTACCGCTCTCGCTTGGTATCAGTGGCTTCTGGGCATTCTCTACATCGCGCTGCTGCTGTGGACGCTTTCACGCACGATTCCAGGGCTGAACCTGCTGATCTACTTTAAGTAAGGCAGAAACCCAATACTCTGTGGGGTGGGTGTCTCACCTGCCCGGATGGGCAAGATGCCTATCCCACAAGCAGTGCAGTTCATTCAATTTGACCTCGCTGCCAAGCTCCAGCTTAGTAACGAGGTGGGTGAACTTAGCTTTGAGCAGAAGCAGGCTGCTTCATCGCTTCTAGCAAAGTAGATAAAGCTTTATCTTCCGACGGATTCACCTGACGATCGAGTAGGGCAATGCTGACGGCTTTGGGAAGGGCGATCGCCGCCACATCCGAATCTAACCCCTCCATCAGTTGATCGAGCGACTGGGGCACCTTCAGCGCCGAGCGAATGCCCAATAGGGTCGATTCCTCAAAGCCTAGAGTTTGAAGCTGCGGATAGAGCTTATCCCAGTCGGGCTGCTCTGAGCCGCCTATCTGAATCACATAAGCCAGCAGCCGCTGCAATTTGCTTTGCTGCTGTGAGGTCATCTGTGCCTGAGCAGGCGTAGGTTCTTCTGCCTTGTGCTGCTTCAGGTTGTGCAAAATCTGCTGCCAGTCGTGCGTGTCACAGGCTTCGGGCTTGCCCACCGTCAGCGAAACCGAAATTTGATTGGAAACAGCATCAATTTGGGTGACTTGCGCCCGCACCCCCAAAAAGCCGAGCCACTGGGCAATCGTGCTAACCAGGGTAGAACGGGTTGCCTGACTGTTTGCCAGCAGCCGAATCTGAGTGCGAACCATCGGACGAACAATTTGTGAGAGCATAGCAGCAGCTTGTAAGGACTATGCGAAACGAATACTACACACCCTAGAATAGCCAACTCTAAGAAGTTGCTAATTCGACTACCGGGTGATTTCAGAATGACACGCAAATTAACCCGTGCCAATTCTCCTGGCAACTGTAGCAACTCCTGGTTTAACTCAATCTTTAGTTATATGGATTTGCAATCTAGATCACAGCAAATTTGATTTTTCTGTGAAATTGTTAAGATCATCTACAGAACTACCCTACTTCTCATTAAAGCTGGGATAGCTCCATAGATTAGATCTAAATGGCACTAACTTGAAAGCCTTGAGATAAATCTCAGGCTCAAAGCTAAAACCCGTTGAAACGGGTTAGGTTCAACCCTCTACAGGGGTTACAGTCCGTTTTAACGGACTTGAGCTTTTAGCCCGAACTTGAGTTCAGGGCAAGGGCAGCGGCTTAAGTCAGTGCCATTTGACTGTAGCCTTACTCAATTCAAGCTGGTTTTTCACATCCTATATGGAATCTGGTAGTCGAACCGACAACCCTCCTGGGCGAACTTCTCACAGGTTAGCCAATATCATCGGTACGTTGATAGCGCTCATGACTTTGACCATTCCCGTCTTTGCGATCGCCCACTTCTCCTCAGACAGCGTTGAAATTTGGCAACCGTCAACCTACCCGCTTCTGCGATCAAGAGACTGATGTAATCGGTGCGTAATCAGCAAGCGTCATATTCCTGCAAACTCCCGCAGATTGGGAATTTTTGGCAGGAACAGGTTGCTATAGGTTAACCGTCATCCCCTAGAATGCTATTCGAGGGGCAGTTCGGCATTTAATGTTGACTGCCCAAAACGCTATTCGCTTGGAGAACTGTTGTGGATTTATCGCGCATTCCCCCCCAGCCCAAACCCGGAATTATCAACGTCCTGATCGAAATTCCGGCAGGCAGCAAAAACAAGTACGAATTTGACAAAGACCTCCAGGCTTTTGCACTGGATCGGGTGCTTTACGCCTCGGTGCAATATCCCTATGACTATGGCTTTATCCCAAACACCCTGGCTGATGACGGCGACCCGCTCGATGGCATGGTGATGATGGATCAGCCTACTTTCCCTGGCTGTGTCATTGCCGCTAGACCGATTGGAATGTTGGAATGGTAGATGGAGGCGATCGCGACGAAAAAATTCTCTGCGTGCCTGACAAAGACCCCCGCTATGCTCAGGTCAAGTCTCTAGATGACGTGGCTCCCCATCGGCTGGAGGAAATCGCTGAATTCTTTAGGACCTACAAAAATCTAGAGAAAAAAGTGACCGAAATCTTGGGTTGGAAAGACGTTGATCAGGTTGCTCCACTCGTTGAAGCCTGCATCAAAGCAGGACAAAAGTAAAATTAGATGAAGGAGTGCCCTCCAGCAAACGACTTCCGGGTTTAGCCTGTTTTGCTGGAGGCATTGCTGTATTAAGATGCAGGTCATACCAATTTTCTGTGAAGCTGCGTAGAACAGGGGGCTTAAGCCCCCTGTCTCACCAGGGTTCATTATGTGCAAACTCAAATTGAATGGGTATCAGTTGCATCACCTTAGCCAGTATCTAAGAAAGTTCTATAAACTAAGAAAGTTCTATGGATTGCATAGAATGCTTTGTATTCAGTCTCAGAGCTAGTAGTTTGGCTATTTAAACTTGACATTCCCGATTAATTTTCCCGATGCGAGTATTTTGTACTGGTATATACAAGGAAAAGGTAGAACGGTCGAAATATAGTGTAGGTAGGGTCTGATGATGAACTCACTCTGTAAAGACGGATGAAGGACATCACCCCTGGCGAGCGTGTTCCTGGTGTCGCCTCAATTTTTTAATAATCGGGCAGTTAAAAATCTGGCTCATGAGTAGAATCTGCTGATAAGACTCTGCAAACCACAATGATCCGCTAAGCAAGGGTTAATGCAATTGAAGATGTCAGGCTTTGACTCCCCCGTAAAGAGTGTGCAACCCGCCAGCAGCAATGCACCACAAACCAGCGTTTCCCAGGCTTTCACGGTGCAGTTCTGGGGGGTTCGGGGCAGCATTCCTACGCCTGGTATCGAGAATGTCCGCTATGGCGGCAATACGGTTTGTGTTGAGATGCAGGTCGGGGGCAAGCGACTAATTTTTGACGGTGGCACGGGGCTGCGCGTTTTAGGTAGAACGTTGGTGAAGCAGATGCCCGTTTCGGCTCACCTGTTCTTTACGCACACCCACTGGGATCGCATTCAGGGCTTTCCGTTTTTTATTCCTGCCTTTATTGCAGGCAATTCGTTTGACATCTATGGCTCCATTGGGCCCAATGGGGCTTCGATCAAGCAGCGCCTCAGCGACCAAATGCTGCGGCCTAATTTTCCGGTGCCGCTTCAGGTGATGCGTTCTGAGATGCGGTTTCACGATATTTCTCCTGGCTCAATGCTGTCGCTAGACGACGTAATTGTGGAAACGATCGCCCTCAATCGCCCCAACAGCGCCCTGGGCTACCGGGTTAGCTGGAACGGACATTCTGTCGTCTATGCAACCGATACTGAGCATTCGTCAGAAAAACTAGACCAGAGCTTGCTCTATCTGGCACACCATACAGATCTGCTAATTTATGATGCTGCCTATGCCGATCATGCTTATTACACGCCCAGCGCAGATGCAGCCGAGCAAAAGCCTGCAACCTGGCAAGCGGGGATTGAGGTGGCGATCGCCGCCAACGTCAAGCAGATGGTCATGTTTCACCACGACCCCGCCCACGACGACAACTTTTTAGACCAGGTTGAGGCAGAAGTTCAGGTTGATTTTCCCAATGTGCAGCTAGCCCGCGAAGGCATGGTGCTGCAAATCTGCCAGGAATGAGCTTAACAAGACTCTAAGAGGTTGGAATTGGGGTACTCAGCATGATCGTGAAAAATTCAATAATCACCATCAGCAGCGGGAAAGCAACGCCTGCCAGCCCTAATCCGCCGACGAGTTGCCCTAGCCAAATGCGGAGAGTCTTTTCATTTCCGGGATCTCGTTCGTTGGCGATCGCCATATAGCGAGAGCTAGCCCCCACCATAAAAGCGCCAATGATTCCTAAGGGCAGACTCATGAGAAACCAGGACTGCAAGCGATCGCCCGGTTGAATCAGCCTGAACGTAGGAAAAATAATGAAACTGACGACTTCCAGGGCAAGCCAAACGCCAATGCAGACAAAAAAATCTTTTTTGGCGAGGTCATCGAGTGAGAAATTGTTCATGGTTTAACGGAGGTAGATACTTTGGAACTACTAATCCGGTACTAACATTACCTTTGCCCCTACAGTACATCGTTCAGCCCCGTTTATGGCGCTGAACCTATCAAATTAGGCAAATTAGGGCGGAATAGGTGGGGGGCTTTGCCCCTACCTATTCGCCTTATAGTAGCAGCACCCGATTGGCGATGCTGAATATTGCAGAAATTAACCTGTGGGGTGGGGGTCTCACCCGCCTGGACGGGTAAGCTGCCCACTCCACAGAATGTACAGTTTGCTTGATTTCTAATCCTTAATGTTTCAGTGGTGATGTCTAGAGGTTTAAGGGACTTGCGAACAAATAACATTCCAACGTAGGGGCATTGCATTGCAATGCCCCTACCGACATTCATCGCTAACTAGGTACTTTATTTCTGCGCTTGTCCCTAACCATCATGCCTGGAGGTTTAACCATCATGCCTGGAGGGTCAACCATCATGCCTGGAGGGTCAACCATCATGTCTAGAGGTTTAACCATGATGCCTGGAGAGTCAACCATCATGCCTGGAGAGTCAACCATCATGCCTGGAGGTTTAACCGTGATGCCTGGAGGTTTAACCGTGATGCCTGGAGGTTTAACCATCATGCCTAGAGGGTCAACCGTGATGTCTCACTCATCGGCGATGAATGCCTAGAGGGTCAACCGCGATGTCTTACTCTTCAGCAATGATGTCTGGCGATTCAACTGTGATGCTTGATGCTTTGGCAGTAATATCTAGAGGCTCAACCGTGATGTCTAGAGATTCAACTGCGATGTCTCCTGCTTTGACAGCGATGCGTCACGGTTTGTGAATCAGCAGAAGTCCAATCTGGTTAATAGAGAAGGTAACTAGGGACTACAGATTAAGTAATCTGTTGGATGGATGACTGACCCACCCGAATGAATGGACAAGATGCCCACTCCACAAACTGTACAGTTTGTTGAATTTCAAATCCTAACTTCTAGTTCAGAACTCGGTAGCTGACTAGTTGTCTGACTGTTTCCAGGGAAATTTCTAGCTGTTGGGCGATCGCCCTTCCACTTCTGCAAAATTAGTTGTCGGCACCTCAAACTTAATGCTTCTAGGTACTGAATTAGTTTCAAAATCTACCTGAATTGCTTCAACTTGGGTTATTCCCTTTGTCTTGTCTAACCTGGCTCTAATTTCCACCAGATTGATAGGAGGCTGGATGTTGAACTGCACCTCATCCCCCAGGGGAGTAACGGGGTTAAACGAGTGATCAAGCAGTTGTTCCGTGATTAGACCTCCAATTACCCAGAAGCCAATTCCGAGCAGCGGCAGCGGCAGCCAAAACTCTGGCATGAGCGCAGACAGACGAAACGGTCGGTCGGCGCGGCGGAACCTATGTCTAAGGATAGTTATCCAGGGAGTGTTAAACACGTTTTAACCTTTCCTTTATCCAGAATTTTTAAGATCAAGGCGAACCGTGCGCCAGACTCATGAGAATTCTACTGGTAGAAGACGACCCTACTCAACTAGAGCCTTTGCAAAAGGCTCTGTCACGGGCACTGCACGTAGTGGACGGGATTAAAGATTCACACGATGCTCAATGGCTGATTGCTCAGAAAGAATACGATTTGCTCATCCTGGACTGGATGTTGCCTAGAGTTAGCGGGATTAGCTTGTGTCGTCAGTATCGAGCAGCAGGAAAAACGTCGCCTGTTCTAATTCTCACTGCTAAGGATGCAATTCCCGATCGCGTTACTGGGTTAGACGCAGGCGCAGATGATTATCTGGTGAAGCCTTTCAGCGTGGTTGAGTTGCTGGCGAGAGTGCGGGCGCTGGCGCGGCGATCGCCCCTCTGGAACGGCGACACCCTCGACCTTGCAGATCTGAAGCTTCATCTCGACAACCTCACCCTAGAGCGCCAGGGGAACATCATCCAGCTCTCTAAACGAGAGTTTCAGCTTTTAGAATATTTCCTTCGTCACCCTAATCGCATTCTCACCCACGCCCAAATCGAACACGCCCTATGGGAATGGGACACCGAACCTGAAAGCAACGCGCTCTCTAAACTCGTGCGAAGACTCCGCCATCGCCTTGACAGCATAGGCGCAGCCGACTGGGTTGAAAGCGTTTATGGTGTGGGATATCGGCTGAGAGCGCAGGAGGATGTATGTTCCGCCGCAGCCGCCGCGACCTAGCCCGCTGGTTTACTTTCTTGATGGGCAGCATCTTAGTGGCGTTTGCGATCGCGGCCTACTACCGAGAAGTGGCGAGTGAGCTAGCAACGGTAGACCGCAGCCTTTATCAGCGCACGCGGGTCATGGCTACTAACGTCCGATACCATTTTCAGGAAGGCGAGTGGCAGCTTGATCTAGAGAACGTGCCGTTGCTAGGAGACCAAACCGTGCCACTTAACAGTTCTCTCGTTTATGCCCGGTGGTATGACGACGAAGGGCAACTCGTGCAGTTTTTTGGAGTGCCAACGGCTGATCGGCTGTTGCATGAACCCGGTTTTCAAACTGTAGAAATTTTGCAGGACAACAACCCCTTGATGTTTGAGCGGCTGCGTCAACTGACGATGCCAATTTACCGAGGCGGCTCACTCCTTGGCTATTTACAGGTTGCGACCCCGCTCACGACGGTAGAGGTCAAGCTAAACGAATTTCGGCTATTCGTGGCGCTGGCAGTCCCGGTTAGTGTCGGGCTAATTAGCTGGTCTAGCTGGCTGCTAGGTGGGGTGGCGATGCTGCCCATTCGTCAAACCCATCAGCAGTTAGAGCGCTTCACTGCCGATGCATCCCATGAGCTGCGGGCACCGCTAACAGCTATTCTCAATAACGCTCAGGTCGGGCTGATGGCTGATGCAGCGGAACAGCAGTGGCGGCTGCAAAACGTTGCAAACTTGGCAGAATCAATGAGCAGCCTGGTGAGTAGTTTGCTGCTGCTGGCTCGCTATCAGGGAACGTTTGTGTCTGAGTCGCTGGAGTGCGTTGACCTGACACCGCTTTTGCGGGGATTGACAGACGAATTTGCTGCCCAGGCGATCGCCCAGCCGCTCCACCTGACGCATGATTTGCCTGCTGAACCTGTCATGGTCAATGCAGAGCCTTACTTGCTGCGTCAGGCGATCGCCTGCTTGCTCAACAATGCCTGCAAATACACCCCGGCTGGTGGCGAAGTGCAACTGCGGCTGTCGGTTACGGGTCATCGCGCAATGATTCAAGTTGAAGATAACGGCGTGGGCATTCCGGCTGAGGATTTGCCGCACCTTTTTGAGCGGTTTTATCGGGTGGATAAGGAGCGATCGCGGCAGACGGGTGGCTTTGGGCTGGGGCTGGCGATCGCCCAGCAAATCGTCACCGCTCACCGAGGCAAGCTCAGCGTTGACAGCATTTTGGGCAGAGGCTCAACTTTTCAAATTGAGCTGCCGCTAACGTTTAACCTAGAGTCCTAGACTGATCGGCGATCGCTTCTTCCATCACGATCTGCAATTCTTTAGTCAGGTTAGCGACTGCCTGACGACGGCTAGACTGATAGGCTTCCCAGTGATCTGAAACGGAAATCGGTTCACCAATGGTCATTTTGACGCGCTGTTGTCCTAGCTTTGGACGCGGAAAGGGTGATTTACCTTTGATGCGGGTCACCATGTCCCACAGCAACAGCGTAGTTTCGGCAAACCGCTCGATGGTTTGCTTTTCGGCGACGTAGTGACCCGTGACGCTAACAAAGGTTTCCACCAACCGCATATGCCACAGCCGCAGGTCAGCTTCTTCCGCAACGCGGTCAGCCAGTCCTCGCTCAACCGGAGAAAGGGCTTCGATTTGCTTCAGGTCTTCTCGGTAAATTCGATCCCAGCCTGCCTGCTCTAGACGACGACAGCGATCGCTCAAATTTCCTTTAGGCGGCAAATTAAAAAACTGCTCTGCGACGCTAAGGGCGGCATTCAGCAACGCCTGGAGACGCTGGGCAAGCTGTTCGTTGGGGCTAAGGGGAGTAGCGTCTGGAGAATCGGCGGCGGCTGTCGCCATTGAGAGCGATTGACCGTAAAACTTTTTGTAAAACTGCTCCATCAGCGCTAGCAGATGTTCGCCCAGTCGGTAGAGCCTGCGATAGAGAAAGGTTTGGCGGTGCGAAGCCGTTCCCCCTTTGGGGTAATCGCCCTCGCTCCCGCTGACCGCATCCGCTGAAACCAAACCGCTTTCCAACTCCAATTTGCTCAACAACTGCTCTACCAGATTCCAGGGCGGCTCCACATAGCGATATTGAATGCCTACAGGCACGATCAAAACCTTTTCTGTTCGTCCTGCTTTGTGTAAATCTTCGATGCACCAAAAGCCAAACTGAGCGATTCCCGGTTCAATCGGGCTAACAATTTCGTTGTGTCCGTTCGTTGCCCCTTCGGGAGCCGCCGCCATCGGAAATTGCCCGTTGGCAAACAGTTCCCGCACCGATCGCAGCCCCATCAAATCGACCTTACCCCGCCGAATTGGGGTTCCGCCCAGACGCGAATAGATCCAACCGACCAATTCGCCCGCCCATAAAGGAATTCCCCGGTCGTAGATAAAGTGTGCATGAATCGGAGCCTTCACGGGAATTTTTTGCTGCCGCATCACCTGGGGCACCTGTCGCCAGAGCATATCGGCCATGCTGTAGGGGTCGTTGGTGCTGGGGTGGCGAAAGGCAATCAGAAAGCGGATTTTGCCGTCCTGAAACTGCTCATACAGGGTTGCCAGCGTTTTAAGGTTGCTGACTTCGATATCGGTAATGCCGATTTGCCAGCGTCGCCAGGTTGGAAGCAGCGATCGCACCGTTCCCAATACCAGCGGATCAAACTTAGATGGAATAAACTCTAGGGGCGGTTGAGCTTGAATGGAATAGGGCATGGGTCAGGACGGCTGGTTTGAGCAATCTGAGGCAGGCTGTCTAAATAAGGCAATTTGGAGCCATTTCCATTAAAGCAATCTCAGTTGGGCTTCTACCGATTCAACTGGGAAGCGATCGCCTATCTCTGTATCCTCTGCCAAGTCCATCTCAGCCGCACCTAGCCAGGTTGCCTGTTCCTTAAGCATCAAGCTCTGGGCCACCTCCAGCATTTCCCTGGCAATATCCTGAAGATTAGGCTGATTATTCAAATATGCTTGCAGCGCTTCAATGGGGTCTATGCTACCGCCTGCACCCAGTTCGGGTAATCGAGGACGGGCAAGCTGACTCACTAATTCGGCGTGAATCGTGTACGTGTGAGCGGTGCTGAGCGCTTCATGCAGGGCGGCACTGTCAATCTGGCTAAGCTGATCCGAGCGAAGCTGGTAGACCAGACGCACCACTGCCTCGGCGATCGCTTCTGAATCAATCGCCCGAAGTAAAACTGCCTGCGGATCTTCTGCCTCAGACAAATCAACTCGCAGGGTGCGAAATGAGCGAACAGGTAAAGGGCAAAACTCCAGGTGGGTGCGATCGCCCCCTAGCTCAACTAGCACATAGCCCTTCTCTTCTTTTTCTTCGCTAAAGTCAACTCGCTCAATGCTGCCTGGATAAACCACTGGCGGCTCTTCTGCCAAAATCTGATGGCGATGTACATGACCCAGCGCCACATAGTCAAAACAAGGACGGTTGAGCAATGCCATCGGCACCGTAAACCCCTTGCCGACGGCCAAAAACCGCTCTGCCCCAAACCTTGCCGTGTCGGTCATCAAATGAGCCAGCAGCACCGTTGGAATATCTGGATCAAGTCGTCGAATTTCTCCCTCCAGGGCAACCCGCAGCCGATCGATCAGCAAATCGTTGACCTCTGCTAGAGATAAACCCTCCGTTTCAGGACGGGTAAGCAAAGTAGAACGGGTGAGCCAGGGCAGCGTAATGATTTGCACTGCTCCACTGCGGGTTTGAATGGTATGAGTTTCGAGGCGATCGCCCACCACAAACCCCGGTATTCCCAACGTGCGGTAAATGCATAAACTTGCGCCCCCCTGCCCCTGAGCGTGCTGGTCATGATTGCCCACCAGCAGCACCGTTGGAATTTGGGCATCCATCAAACGGCGAAACTGTCCCGCAAACGCCTGCTGCACAATCGGCGGCGGAGTCGCATCGGGAAACGCATCCCCACCAAATAGCACCAAATCAACAGGTTCAGAAATTGCCCGGTTAATACACAGCCCCAGCGTCTTCACAAAATCCTCAAGCCGCGTATTCAACCCCGTCTCCGGATTGATTCGCCCATGCGAGAACCCGCTACCCAAATGAATATCCGAAAGATGAAGAATCTTAACCATCGAGCCATACGTTGACAGCGTTACGCTCAACGGTAGCACGGCGGAAGGAGGAAGAAGGAGGGATGAGGGATAAGGGATGAGGGATTGGAGTTTATCGGCATCCTTCCTCCTTTCTCCCTCATCCTTCCTCCCTCATCCCTAGCCCCTTATCCCTCATCCCTAAACATGAATCCCACACTCCGTCTTGCCTGTGCCGCGCCAGCGACCTGCCCGCTCGTCCTCACCTTCGGCAACGGGAGTGGTGATCGGTTCATCGCCAATGCTGGTATAGCCCTGGTCGTGTAGCGGATTGTAGGCTAAATCATGCTCAGCGACATATGCCCAGCTTTGCTTGCGAGTCCAGTGAGCAAGCGGATTCACCTTGAGGCGTTGGTTTGCGTCTAACTCCAAAACGGGCATATCAGCGCGGGTGGTTGCCTGATCGCGACGGCGACCTGTGATCCAGGCTTGGGTGTCGAGTTCCTTGAGTCCGCGCTGTAGAGGCTCGATCTTGGTCAAGTGATGAAATCTCTGAATATCGGCATCCCAAAGCGCCTCACCATACTGTGCAGCGAAGGCTTCGCGGCTATCTAAATCGGGAACTTTGTAAATTTTCAGATCTAAGCTGTAGATTTCTTTAGACTTGGCAACCAGTTCCAGGGTTTGCGGGAAGTGATGCAGCGTGTCCAGGAAAATTACGGGAATGGGCTGAGTGGGGTTAATTTGACGATAGAGAATATCGGTAATGATCAAATCATCCACGTTAAAGGCACTCGTCTGCACCAGCCCGATTGGGAAGTTTGCGACACACCAAGCAAGAATTTCTGAAGGATGAGCAGTCTCAAATCTTTGGTTTAGCCCATTCAAATCAAAGCTCTGATTTCGGCCTTCACGCTCTACGGAATAACTAGTCATTTCTTCAGTAAGCTGTTTGTGTTTCTAAGAACCATTTTAGCTGGTAAACCTCGTATTCCGATTGGAAAAGGAGGTTTACCTGTTTTGGGAGGGATTGGTCATGCGGTTGATTTTGTACAGCAAGCCCGGATGTCATCTGTGTGAAGGACTTGAGGAAAAATTAGGGCAAATTCACAGCCTCCAATTTGAGTTAGAGGTGCGGGACATCACCACTCGCAAAGACTGGTTTGAAGCCTTCCAATACGAGATTCCAGTTCTATTCCTGGAATCTACTCCCCACTTCCACTCTCCAATTCCCCTTCCCCGCCTTTCTCCTCGCGCTACAGTTGCCCAAGTGGAGCAGATGCTACAGAAATATGGGGTAGAAAATAGTTCAGAATAGGCGCAGCAGATGTGAGGAGTTGTTGACATGAAATTACGAAAGCTATTAGCCACGCTGTCCCAACCGATTCAACTATCAGGACATCCTGCCCTTGATGCTGAGGTAAAGGGATTGGCGACAAACTCTCATGCTAGCCAGCCAGGGGACTTATTTATCGGAATGCCGGGAACGCGGGTGGATGGGGGTGAGTTTTGGCCCGGTGCGATCGCCTCTGGTGCGATCGCGGCCTTGATCTCTTCCTCAGCCGCCCAAAAGCAGCCCTCGACAAATTCCACTGCCTGCGTTGTTCCCGTAGCTGATATGGTGCAGGCTTGCGCTCAGGTGGCAACGGCGTTTTATGGCTATCCGGCGCAGCAACTTCAACTGGTTGGGGTGACGGGCACCAACGGCAAAACTACCACCACGCACCTGATCGAGTTTCTGCTCAATCAGGCGCAGCAGCCAACCGCTTTAATGGGAACCCTCTACACCCGTTGGGCAGGTTATCAGCAAACGGCAGTTCACACGACTCCTTTTGCGGTGGAGTTGCAGCAGCAGTTGGCGGAGGCAGTCGCGGCAGGCTGCAAACTGGGCGTGATGGAGGTCAGTTCTCATGCGCTGGCGCAGGGGCGGGTGTTGGGCTGTCCGTTTGAGGTGGCGGTGTTTACCAATTTGACTCAGGATCATCTGGACTATCACCGTGACATGGAAGACTATTTTTCTGCTAAAGCGCTGCTGTTTTCGGCGGATTATCTCAAGGGGCGAGCCATTTTGAATCTGGATGATGCCTATGGGCGACGGCTGATTCAGCAATTGCAGCCTGAGCAAGTCTGGACCTATAGCGTTGAGAAGCAAACGGCGGATTTGTGGACAAGCAGTTTGGTGTACGAACCGGATGGCGTGAGGGGCACTTTGCACACCCCCAAAGGCGAAATAGCGTTTCAGTCGCCGCTGGTGGGGCAGTTTAACCTGTCAAATTTGCTGGCGGCGGTTGGGGCAGCGCTGCATTTAGGCGTGGAATTGGAGCGATCGCCCACGCTCTCCCACGCTTCACAGGCGTTCCCGGACGCATGGAGCAGGTGCAAGTTTCTCCGGCGCAAGACATTAATGTGATTGTGGACTATGCTCACACGCCAGACAGTTTAGAAAACTTGCTAAAAGCAGCCCGTCCTTTCATTCCAGCTCGAATGATTTGTGTGTTTGGCTGTGGGGGCGATCGCGATCGCACCAAGCGTCCCCTGATGGGCAAAATTGCGGCAGAACTCGCAGACTGGGCGATCGTCACCTCCGATAATCCTCGCACTGAAGACCCGGAGCGCATCTTGCAGGACATTCTCACGGGCATTCCTGAGGCAGCAGAGCCGCTGGTAATTGGCGATCGCGCTGAGGCGATTCGCACCGCTATTATGCAGGCTCAGCCTGGAGATGGCGTACTGATTGCCGGAAAGGACACGAAGACTATCAGATTCTAGGCACCGAAAAAGTTCACTTTGATGACCGAGAGCAGGCACAGGCAGCTTTAGCTGAACGAATTGAGCAGATGGGAATTAAGCAGGCAGATTGATCTTCAAAAGGTAGATTTCTAACTCGAAGGGACACAAATTTGTTTGTCAGCGTTGTCTTTTCTGTTTCTACAACAGCGGACAAACATTCAAGAATGGTGGATAAATCTCTAAACCAGGTTTACCCTAATAGTCAGTGATCCCTCGGTTTCAATCTATCTTTACCACTAAGTTTCAAAGTGAAGAATGTTAATTCATGAACTCATCCAGCTTCCAGGACGTTTCTCTTTATGAGCTAGCCCATAGCTTAGAGTTAGCTCCTCGTCCTTTGCAGGTTAGCCCTACTATCTTTAAGTCACTGGTCAGTACCTTGATGGACTTGCTGCTTGACCAGAAAATTCCTGCAACCTTGTGGCTCAAGCTACCTCGTGGCGAAGCCTGGCAATCTGAGATTGAGCGTTTTCAGAAGCTAACTCGTGTGCCTTCTTCAATTTATATCCTTAGCTCTCACCAAGAGGATTTTGAGAAGCGTACCGTGACAGAGTTTGAGCTATCCCACACGGAACCTGAGGCAATAGCCGATGAGCCAAAAGATCCGCCCTACAGTGAGCTAGAGCCAACCCCTCAGTCAGACTCAGACGATGGACTAGCGCAGAATCACGAGCCACAAAATTACGAGTCACAGTCATCTGAATCACGAGCTAACGAATCCGAGGATGAGTGGCTGGAGCGCGACCTTACTCCCCCCGTGACAGGGCACGCTGGCAGCCTGACCCTACCCTTAGCGGCTGAAAGCAATCTCAGGCGAGAATACTTTTTGCTGGTGCTATCGGGTGAGTTTTGCGGGCTGGTGCTAGCTCATCGTCCTCGTACTGGGCGATCGCCTCGTGATGCTGATAACCAGGAAGTGCTGCTCAATCACCCTAAACCTATTCCCGGCGAGGAAGAAATAGACCGCAAGCATCCCCTGCTGGGGCTTTTTACCCTTAACCCTAAGACAATACAGCAAGTTTTAGAAGGAATTCATCGAGCGGTTTGTTGTGGGCAATCTCAGGCTGAGCCAACAGCCGAAATCGAAGAACTACTGGTTAACTGGGATGGGTTCGTTGAACAGGCGGCAGATTGTCCCCTCAACCCTACCCTGTTG
>JAAUQZ010000056.1 GCA_012033355.1 Leptolyngbyaceae cyanobacterium RM1_406_9
CCGTCCGTGTTCAGGTAAAATTGCCTCATTTACTACATCCCAGGAGTGCAGTTTGCCCGCATAGTGACTCACGACAGTTTGAATGTGAGTTTGCAAAAACTGTTCTGCATTGTCGTCTGTAACGGTGCTTTCAAACCAGTCTGGCAACCCGTTGTGCCACACTAATGTATGTCCGCGAAACTGCATATCGTGACACTGGGTGAAATCGAGCAGGCGATCGCCCCGACTAAAATCAAACTGGTCCGGCGCAGGACGCAGAGCTTTCCATTTCAAATCATTTTCTGCAACTAAGATGTTGCATTCTCGCGCGACACAAGCGGCAAAATCGGCATCTGAGGATAGTGTATTGGCCATAACGGCTGCTCCGTAGAGTAAGCCTTTTGCGGTGGCGCGATCGCCCAGAGAAGCCTGTTCATCATCATCGTCAAAAGAGCGGTTCCTGATAGCTGCCAATTCTTGCTCCGATTCATACATCTGTTGAGCGGTACAGCCATCTTGCTGAGCAGCAAGCCAAGAAAAAGCACCAGCGCCTAATGCACCAGCCGCTCCATACAGAAAAGTTCGTCGTTTAGCCATGCTATTAATTAATAGGTTATCTTTGATTTTTCGTAGAATTACGTTTTGACTTGAGCGTAGTAATAGAATAGATTCAGTAAAAATATAAAGGGAGAAATCTATAGACCAATCAACTTATTGATTCATATATAGACCAATCAGCTTATTAATCTGTCTACCCAAACTTGATTAATCTTAGTCAATCCAGACAATAGTTTTTTATCTAACAAACAATAGCTATAGGGGTAAAGTATTATATTCAGATATATAGAGATGCGTTGATGCCTAGACTGATTGTTAAGGTTTTATAGAGGATAGTGAATACTAAGTACAGTGAACTAATGAAAGTAACACCATTGACTTTGATGACTTCGATTCTAATTTATTTTGCACATTGATTGTTTTTCTCACATTAACGGTATAGCTATCATTAAACATGTGTATGAGCGGGTTTTAAGGACTGGCTTTTTGCTTAAAGATGCCTGCTTTAAGAGATAGATTTGAGTTGGAAGGCGATGATGCTTTTTGTAGTCCACCAACCTTGTGTTTAAATTCTCGTCCGATTTATAGTTAAGGGTGCAAGCAGTTTCTATTGTACGCAGATTGGGACACTGTGATGATTAGAAAATATTTCCTGAGGTTCTTTCTGATTCTGTTTGGTATGACGCTAGCTGTTGTTGGTGGTAGAGTCACCTTTGCAAGCATATTAGATGAAAAACATGGGAGTATAGAGGTGGAGCCTTCTAATGAAGTTTTGATAGCGCAGGAAATAGACACGCCTTGTGGAATGATTGATAATACGGGAATTGTAATTGATTTGACGGAACTTTGCCAGAGGGACGAAGAAATGACGAATCCTATGGAAGACAATTCTGCACCAAGAGAAATTGAGCTTGTGCCAACAGAAGTCACTTTTGATGGGGGAGAATACGTCGCTGATGATGGAACCCGGGTTCTGCCTGATGGCACACTTATCTTTCCGAGTGGAGCGAGGGTTGTTCTCAATGAGCAAGGTGGAGGGCAAGTTGTTCTTCCTGACGGAAGGAGGCTAGCACCTGGAGAGAGAGTAGTTATGGATGATGGAACGATTTTTGAGCAAGCTAATTAAACGGAGATGTGATTTCTTTTATCACCTTTTTCTGAACTTTGAGAGCTAGTGAATGTAACTCTCATATGTGGCAATCGTTTCTCACATGGCATCTATCAAGGAGTAACTTATGCAAGGGAAACTTACAGCACTCGTCTGTTATAGTATTGGACTTATTAATGTATTGCTTCAAGCTTTTGTGTTTACGACAGATGTATATGCTAATCCAACAAGCGCTTCTCAAGATTTGGAAGGAGGAAGGGCGACTTTATCATGTTCCCGTCGAGATGAGACTGTTGCAGGAACTGTTACGTTGCGAGCTTTTGTTGGTAGGATATAAGCTTTCAGTACTCTAGTAACGTTTGATGATACACCGCCCCAACCTCTGGTTAGAACATACGGCACACCTTTGGCTACAGTCAGCAGTAGAGCTCTCAGCCCTTCTATAGATTCCGAATTTGCGTGGTTAAACGGAGCAGCTTATGGTGCGTCTAGTGATCCGCTTCCTTTTACTAGATTTTATATCTACACAATTCCTTATTTTCCTACTTCTCCAAATTTTAGTTTTGATGGTGTCTCTTGTCCACCGAGGCAAACACCACCGCCACCGGGACCTTATTAGGTTTAATATTGTAGGTGAGTATTCTCCAACTGATCCGGGGGATGCTCACTTAACCTTAATTACAGAAGGTGAAGAACAAGGCAGTATTGGTTTCGGGATTGAATTGGATACGCCACATATTTGTATTTGTTAAGTTAAAGACTAATATTTTTATAAGTTAATGAGGACAGATATGTTTCCTGTCAATAAGAGGCATATCCTTCAGGGATATGCTTTTCTCTTTATGCTTACCATTATTGCGCTGAATCCACTAGCCCCGCATCGGGGAACTATCTGGACTCAGCCTAAAATCTTTTTTGTTGCCCTCATCACCGTTCTTCACCTCTTTTTTGTATGGAAACAGCGAAAACGAATTGTGCTAACTCAATATTGGTGTAGGCAGGCAATAGGTTGGCTAACCTTTTTATTTCTTGGCACACTCTCTACACTTCTAAGTCCCTTACCTACTCGTTCTTTACTAGGTCACAACATTACGGCTGATGGACTTTCATACTGGTGTCTAATTGCGGGCTTTGTTCTCACAAATAGTCTAGTGCTGCAATGGTATCCTAATCTATTTCAATGGCAACTTAGAGGGATATTGGTTGGTTCAACCCTAGTTGCTCTCAGCATTCTTCCACAATTATTTGATTGGCAGATTGACTATACGTTTCATTCATGGAAGTTGTGGACTGGAACTGACCATATCTTAATGAGCGGAGTTTTTCAAAATCATCAATCGATTGGGCTTTATTCTCATCGAGGCTATGCTGCTTTCACTCTCGCTATCTCCTCTGTCATAGCATTAGTTGCATTAAAGAATTCCTGGATACCTCAATATATAGCATTCCCATTGATAGGGTCGTCCGTACCGATGCTTATGCTAACTGAGGTAAGAGGGGCTATTGTAGCGATGCTGGTAGGGTGGGTGTGGTGCTGGTTAAGATGGTTTGGAAGTCGTCGTATGATATGGGTGCTTGTATTACTGAGCTTTATCAGCCTAACTGTCGTTAGCTCAGCGACATCCACACGCCGAATCAGTAATCTTGAAGATTACTCTTTCCCGTCTCATATAACTATATTGAAACATTTCACTTCAGATAGACATGGACTTTGGAGTAAGGCTTGGACAGGATTTGAGAAGAGACTTTGGATAGGATGGGGGTTTAGTGGTTACACTATGGCTGACGCTTTTCAAAGTTGCCCAAGCGAAACGGTAGTAATCACTCTTGATGAATATTATTTTTACTGTCAAACGGTAGATGGGCAAAATTTGAAAGTAGACAGTGGTGCAACCAAAGCACACAATTTGGTTTTAGATTGGTTAGTATCTTTGGGGATTTTAGGAGCAAGCACCTATCTGATATTGCTGGGGTTCTCAATTTTAGTGGTTGCAAGGTTTGGTACAGGATTAGAAGCAATAGCAGTAACCTATGTAGTTTATACTTTAACCTGGTTTGACTGTGGGCAAATTAGCCACTTGGGTTGGTGGATATTGAGTGTCGGAGCTTTTGAAATTGGTCAAGTTGATAGAAACCTTCGGGGCTCTACCTCCTCTAGCTGCAATTGGGTGTAGAGCCTCTAGAATCGCATTCCTAACTAAAAGCTAGGAACAGGATAACTAGGGCAATTTCTTCCTTAATTTGACGAAAGAAGGTGGAGTCTTTAGTCTAAAGTCTACTGCTTTACAGGACCGTGTGTAGGTTCACTACTGAACCGATGACAGCGATCGCCGGAGCCTCAAAGCCCGTTTGCTCAATTTGCTGCACGATGGTTTCCAGGGTGCCAATTAACTCTTCTTGCTCAGGACGAGTTCCCCAACGCACCAGGGCGATCGGTGTCGTGAGTGATAAACCCGCTGAGTGAAGCTGTTCGACGATGTAGGGCAAATTGTGAATGCCCATGTAGATCACAATCGTTTCAGAACCGTGAGCGATCGCCCCCCAGTTCACCGCTGGACGATACTTTCCAGCGGACTCATGCCCCGTCACAAAGGTTACCGAAGAACTGTGCAAGCGATGTGTCAAGGGAATCCCGGCATAGGCAGGAGCGGCAATTCCAGACGTTACGCCAGGTACTACTTCTACGGATATGCCCGCCTTAATCAGATCTTCCATTTCTTCGCCGCCCCGCCCAAACACAAACGGATCGCCGCCCTTTAGTCGCACCACAATCGCGTGAGTTTGAGCTTTGTCAATCAAAAGCTGAGTAATTTCTTCTTGGATCAGCGAATGTCTTCCGCGTCGTTTGCCTGCGCTGATTCGCTCGGCTTGTGACCCAATCATTGCCAAAATCGGTGGACTCACCAGTGCATCATAAACTACGACATCGGCACATTCCAGCAGGGTTTTTCCTTTCAGGGTGAAGAGTCCGGGGTCGCCTGGCCCAGCTCCAACGAGGTAGACTTTGCCTGGAGTGTAATGCATGGGAGGGGAAGAGGAAGGGAAAGTTTACGGAAGTAGCAGTTCTACTGCAATGTCAGCGAGTTCAGCATTAGACCCGATTGGGTTCTCTAAGTAGAGGTGGGTGTGGGGAAATCGCTGGGCAAGGTGAGGAACATATCGGGCGATCGCATCTGTAATGCCTCCGCTAAACAAAAAGTAAGGCAGGATAGCGATCGCCTCATGACCCATTTCGACCAGCGCGGCGACCTGCGACTCCAAGCTGGGAGGAACAGACCAGTAGGCGGGGGCTGCCCTCAGGTGTTGGGCGATCGCTTCTACGGGCTGATTTCCTCCAGGGCGACGACTGCCGTGAGAAATCAGCACTTTGGCAACTTCTGGCGGTGTTTTGGCTGAAAGGGTAAGCAGGGTTTTGAGCCGAGGATGACTACCCAGATGGGCGCATAGGCTGAGGTGAATGCTTTCCCCTAAAGCATTTTGGGCGATCGCCAGTTCAGCCGGAATATCTTCCATCACATGGACACCGGGCAACAAAAACAGCGGCAAAATTTTGACCTGGCTGTAGCCTGCGCTCCGGGCGCGATCGCCAAACCGTTGAATTTGCTGGTGCAGCGGCAAGGGAGCTAGCTCCAGGACGGCAGTACCCACAAGCGGCGATGATTTCATCACCCGCCGTAACGGATGACGGGGAACCTGTAGTTTGACTTTGCCAAAAGGCAAACGAACCGGGGCAGGTTGCGTTTCTTCCAGCACAGGAATTTCAGTGGTCAGGCGATCGCGCACCAACCGTGCCAATTCTTCTATGGCAACTTGAGGACGGGGATCTCGGCTCCCGTGAGAAACTAGTAAGTAGGCAGTAGAAAGATTCAACCGTTTGACTGTTCCAAGCTAGCTGTTCAACTCGACACAGACCCGTAACAGGGCTTTGTTACGAAAAATGTCTGATTGATCATACTGTATCGCTAGCGACAGTAACTTCTGTATCACCCGTTTCTAAACCTGCGTTGATATGGTGGAGTGGCAATAAGTTTGAGCGCGAAGGTCTAATTCCCCGCGCTCAAACTTAAGTTGCTAAAATCAATCGTTCAAAATTTAGTTGCTGCCATTTGCCAGCATAAAGGCTGGGGTGAGGCTATCGTGGGCCAGAAAGTGGTCGAGGTGGAAAGCCCGATCTTCTGTCTCCAGTAGGATTTTTTCGTAGAGGTAGCGGGTAGCGCGATCGCCCAGGCTCTCAGCCTGTCCAGCTTGACGGCGAATCACTTGAATTACCGCTTGCTCAGCCGCCAAATCATGCTCGACCATTTGCCGACAGGAAAAAACCCCGTCTGCTTCAGGAGTAAAGCAGCATAGCTCAGCTAGCTTAGTAAAGCTAGCAGCAGGAACGCCGCCTAATCCATTCAACCGTTCGCCAATCTCATGGACGTGATCTTCCACCTCTCCGTAGCTCTCTTGAAAGAACTCGTGAAGTGAATAGAACTCGGCTCCTTCAACCACAAAATGATGCTTTTGATATTGCAAATACAGCGCTTGAAAACTTGACAGAACAATATTTAACCCTTCGCAAACAGCAGTTGTTACGTGTAGCTCTAGCGCAATTGGATTTCCGCGCATCTGCTCAAAGGATTGCAAAACTCCTTCAACTGTAGCCATGACTCTATTCCCCCTATCAATCGGTTGATGCTGTTTTTATTCTCTACTCCTCAATGTATCTAGGTTCATTCAAAGCGTCAACGTCACCCTTTTTTCTGTTGGAAATCATTCTCAACACACTGTGTTAATTTCCCTATGCAGGCACAGCTAGGAAAGCTGCAATCCTTTACGTGAAGGCATTTAAGCTATCTAATGCTGCAACAAATTCACAGAAAAAATTGTTTACCTCGCACACATTCTGTAAAACTTTCGTTTAGCTGTTAAAGCTTACTTTTGCGCTATTTCAAACAGGGATTGCCTTTAGTCTGAAATGATTTTGAGTGGCACAGGCAATGCTCTACCACTCAAAACAATTAGGGATAGAAAGTAGCCAATGCTCTCCATAAGAGAGTAGATTAGCCACCAAAAGCAACTGGGAAGGTAAGTTTTAACCCGGCTGTAACTAGCAAGTTAACCAGAGATACAGGTAGCAAAAACTTCCAGCCCAAGTTGAGCAACTGATCAATTCGCACTCTGGGAACCGTCCAGCGCATCAAAAACGAAACCAATTTGAGTGGCGACATCGGCGATCGCCACTCCCCGCTTTAACAATTCCTTTGCCCGCTCTACCCGACAGTGAATTACATACTGGCTGTAATACCTGTGGATTGTTTAAACAGTTTGGAGAAATAGTGAGAACTCATCTAGGCGATCGCCGACAACCCTGACAGCCCCAAGCCTCGATCGAGATGAGCGTAGGGCAAGCTTGGGGCAGGCGGTAGCAAGAAATTCTTAAAAATAAGCAGCTTGACGGAAGTTAACTCAGCAATTTGGAAATGCCAGAGGGAAGTTTTTGAGTAACGATAAAAATATGGAATTAGAAACTTCTTTTTAGCCCTGGTTATGTGACCGGGGTTATTTTTTGTCTTTTGGATCTAGACACTCACGTCCGAAAACAGCCAGACTTTTCTCTGGCAACGGTTTTATGCTGTGGTTGTGCTGAAGAAAAGGGGCGATCGCCGTGAAACAAACTTCCAAACTCACCATGACTGCTGAAGCGTGGTTTTCACTCATTCTTTTGTCTGTATTGTGGGGAGGTTCTTTCTTTTTTATAGAACTCACGCTTAAAGATCTACAGCCGCTCACGGTAGTATTGGGACGAGTGATGTTAGCGGCGATCGCTCTCACCACCTTTGCTTATTTTCAAGGACACCGAATGCCCACTTCATTCAAAGTTTGGCGTGAGTTTTTGGTGATGGGTGCGTTGAACAATCTGATCCCCTTCAGCCTGATTAGCTGGGGACAAATGCATATTGACAGCAGCCTTGCCGCGATTCTCAATGCCACTACGCCAGTATTTGCCGTTGTGTTAGCCCATTTCCTCACGCCTGATGAACGGTTGACCGTTAATCGTATGCTGGGAGTCATTTGTGGCTTTTGTGGCGTAGCAGTTTTAGTGGGTACAGAAGTTCTGGGCGGCTTGCAGCTAACAGGATTGGGGCAGTTTGCGGTGCTGTTAGCTGCTTTTTCCTATGCCTGTGCAGGCATTTACGGGCGGCGATTTCGGCAACTTCCGGCTACGGTTGCCGCTGCTGGGATGGTGAGTGGAACCGCAGTCATGATAACGCCATTAGCATTAGTGCTAGAACGTCCCTGGACAACCAATCCTGATTGGATGAGTCTGGGCGCACTGTTGGCACTGGGATTATTGAGTACGGCGATCGCCTATCTGCTTTACTTTTACATTCTGGCGATCGCCGGAGCAACAAACCTGCTGTTAGTCACTTTTTTGATTCCCCTCAGTGCGCTACTGCTGGGTGTATTGGTGCTGGGTGAGCGGCTAGAGTGGAATGCTTTTGCAGGCATGGTACTGATTTTTGTGGGTTTAGCGGCAATTGATGGGCGGCTGATAGCAGTAGGGATGAAGGATGAGAGATGAAGTCGAATTCTCGTTACGAGGCGGAACCTCGTAATGCCTCTTTGAGGCTCTGCTTCCCACACTTTCGACGAGGCAGAGCCTCGATACAGGTATCTCCAGATGAAACCTGGAGACGAGATTGAGATAACCTAGCGCCAATCCCAAACTTTAATGGTTTGATCTTTGCTACCACTCACTAAGGTTCTTCCATTGGGGTCAAAGGTGAGTGCGAGCACCCAGTCTGAGTGACCGTTGAGCGATCGCACCAGTTCTCCACTTTGCACATCCCAGATTTTGAGGGTGCGATCGGTGCTGCCAGTGGCGATCGCGTTTCCGTCGGGGCTAATAGCAACTGCTAACACGCGGTCTTCATGACCTTCCAGGGTGTGAAGCACCTGTCCGGTTTGCAAATCCCAAACTTTAGCAGTTTTATCCCAACTGCCGCTCACCAGATGTTTTCCGTCGGGGCTAAGGGCGATCGCCCGCACCGCATCAGTGTGTCCAGAAAGGGTACGGAGCAACTTCCCGTCCTGGAGGTTCCAGAGCTTAATACTGCCATCATAGCTACAGCTTGCTAGAGTGCTGCCATCTGGACTAATGGCGACTGACCAGATTGAGTCGTAGTGATCGGTCAGGGTTTGCCGCAACTCTCCCGTTTGCAAATTCCACAGTTTGATCGTGCCGTCATAGCTGCCGCTAGCCAGGGTTTGCCCATTGGGGCTAATGGCGATCGACCAGATCGGGCCGGAATGACCGGAGAGCGTGCGGACTAGCGTTTGAGTTTGCAAATCCCAAACCTGGATGGTTTTGTCGCCACTGCCGCTGGCAAGAGTTTTACCATCAGGAGTATAGGCGATCGCCCGCACTGCATCTGAGTGAGCATTTACCGTTTTTAGCAGTTCTCCGGTTGCCAGGTTCCAAAACTTGATGGTTCGGTCAAAGCTGGCGCTGGCTAAGGTTTGCCCGTCGGGGCTAATAGCGACTGCCCAAATAGTATCTGTGTGCCCAGGGAGGGATTGGACAGCCCCAGACTGAGATTCCAGGGCAATCGCTTCGGTTGGTGTGGGTGAGTTAGCTGTTTCAGAGGCAGGATATTCATTAATTCCTAATAATGGTGACCACACCGCATAGCTTCCTGCTGCCAGTAGCAGAGCCGCTGTAATTCCTGCTCCAGTTAACATCAGAGCAAACCGAGACAGTGGGCTAACATTTGTAGAGGCAGTGGGTGCGGGGGTAGGAAGCGGGGCGCTAACCGCTACGGTTGGCTCTGCTTCGGCTAACTTGCAGGTTTTGGAGGGTTTAGCCGCTGTGGGAATGCGATCGCCATTCTGAATCGCGGCTCGAAACACCTGATTTAGCTCCATCACAGTTGCAAAACGGTCTGCCGGAGCTTTTTCTAAACACTTCATCACCACCGCTTCGATCGCCGCAGAAAGATTGCCGCACTGGGGTTGCTGTCGTAGCGGCACGGGCGACTTAGTTAAGTGAGCTACTGCCCACTCTACTCCGGTCAAGCGATGCTGGATTTGATTTTCGGGATCAAAACTGTAGGGGTCAGAGCCAGACAGCATTTCATAAAGAATGATCCCCAGGCTGTAGATATCTGCCCGCTCATCCAGATTTTTCTCCATGCCGTGCTGCTCTGGGGCCGCATAGCGAAAGGTTCCCAAAAACATCTCTGTTGCGTGAGTTTGTTCAGGGCGATCGCTGCGAATCTTAGCAATTCCAAAATCCAGGATTTTAACCAGTTCTCCAAGTGTGGTTGTCACCAAAAAAATGTTGTCTGGCTTTAGGTCCCGATGCACGACTTTGACCCGCTCCACTCCTCTCTCCTGGCGGAGCTGCACACCCTGATGAGCCAAAAATAATCCAGAACAAACTTGATGAACGATGTTGGCGGCTCTGTGAACGGGCAGTCGTTTTTCTCGGCGCAAAAGCTGCCCCAACGTCTGCCCGTGCAGATACTCCATCACATAAAAGGGGTTTCCCTCTGCCGTTACCCCATAGTCCATTACCTGAACGATATGATTGCTTCTGAGTGCCGCAATCACTGCGACTTCTTGCTCAAATCGCTTTCTTAGCTCTCCTACAGCAAGCCGCTCGTTTAGAACTTTTAGCGCAACCTGCTGTCCCAACAGCGCATCTGTCGCCAAAAACACATCCCCCATGCCGCCATTGCTGATCAGTTCGGTCAGGAGATAGCGCTGGCGATCGCCAATTGAGCAACCTAGTCGAGTGTCAAGCGGTTGAGAAGGGGGCATTCCAGGAACTCTTTTTAAGCTTTAGGAATCTAAAATGTAGAAATGAAAAACGGAATCGATAAATCCTGAAAGAGCAAACATAAATTGAAAAGGCTTAGCTTAATAGTTTGCTCGAAATCCAAATAACAACGGTGAATCTCTATAGTCGTACTTAAAGCCTGAAGTTCAAAACGGCTTTTAATCTAGATACAGAAAAATTGACTCCGGAAATGACCTAGATTGACTACACATCTCGTTAATCTATTCAAGTTAAAGAATCAGCATCCGTGTTTTTTGGGAACTGATTATCATCTTCTATACAACCAGTCCAGACTTATCAGTGTGACTGATTATCAGAGCCTTATGCCTTCATGATTCCTTTACAAGGATGCTCGACTGTAACCGCGAGACTACTGAAGGAGCGGGAATGCGTTATGAGTCACTTCTCCTGGCTTTTCCTGGGAGCAACGGAATTGAGCAAATAGTTCTACTAATGAACAAAAAAGCCGAGACGCAGACAGAGCAGGATGCTCAGCGCTTCAGCCAGCTTTGATTCTGCGGGTTATCATACACAAACTCTCGACTCCTAGCTTAAAGCTTATGTAAAGTTAGCGCAACACTTAGGACAAAACGCGCAAACCGAGATAAGTAGAGTATTAGAAATGATAAAGCTTGAAAAGCTTCTACCTTACCAATAGATCCTTTACGAAAGTTGTCTGTTGCCTCTTTGACTCGGCTTAGATGCGGAAAGAGGAACAGTCCTTCTAAGATTAGGGGAATTTTATCAGTTCGTAACAGCTATCAGTTCGTAACAGCCTGGAAATAAAATCTTCCTCCTAAGAAACTTTGCTGATGTGGCTGTTGAAAGCAGAATTTTAGGACAAAAGTGTTTATTCCAATTTATCCTTCCAAAGCCCTTCCTGTTATCTTTTCAGCTTTGCTGAATTGAAAGTTGATTTTGGAGAAAGTGACGCATTCATCCTGGAAGCAAAAGATCATGCAATTAAGAGCGATCGCAACTGGAGCAATATTGCTCATTTTGATTTCATCCTGCTCATCTCAAGTAGAGCCAACCTCTCAAGCAGAACAAAGCTCAAATTCCGTTCAGGCTGAATCACAAGGAGTCTCTATTCCTTCTCCAAACGCTGATGATGTCGAGCGGCTATTAACCACCAAAGAGTGCCAGGGCCGTAACCTGACCCGTGCAGATCTAAGTGGCGCTAACCTGCAAGGGGCTAGTCTGCAAGGCGTTGATTTGGTTGGCGCAAATCTAACTCAGGCCAATCTTGAGCAAACTGACTTGACGGAGGCTTACATCACCGAAGCGAATCTCAGTCAGGTAAATTTGCGAGAAACTTAGTCGGAGCTAGATTGAGCAATACCCATACAGAAGGGGCAAATATGGAAGAGGCGATTGCCGATGGGCTTCTCCCTGTAGCCTCAGAAGAACCGCACCATCAACACGCTCAATAAAAACATTGCACTAGCGCCTTGAGATCAATCTCAGGCTCAAAGCTAAAACTCGTTAAAACGAGTTGGAACGACTTCTAGTAGGAATTTGAGTCCGTTTTGACGGACTTAAGCTGTTAGCCCGGAATTGATTCCAGGGCGGCTCATCAGGTGACTTTTTCTGACTTTTGATCTCACTTTCTCTGACCGACAGAGAGAGTGAGATTTTTTATGCTGAGTGAGTGCTGCAAATTCACCATACAAAATCACCTTCTCACATTTTCTAATCATGATTCATCACATTTCGATCGCAGTTTACAATCCGCTGCACGTCGCTCAAGTTTTAGCAGAACTGTGGCAGGGAGAAGTTGCTCCTTTCCCTACTCACGAGGGTAGCTATATAGTGCTACCGTTGGATATGCATGGAACACTGATTGAACTCCTGCCACGAGGAACTGAACTGGTTCCGGGAAGGGGAAACGAAGCAGCCCAATTTGAGAGCAACCCGAATCCGTCTGCTTACACGGCAACTCATGCTGCAATTTCTGTTCCGGTGAGTGAAGAGAAGATTCGAGCGATCGCCCAGCGTGAGGGTTGGCGCGTGGTGCGTTGCGATCGTGAGGGCTATTTTGAGGTAATTGAGCTTTGGATAGAAAACCAACTGCTGATCGAACTGTTGCCGCCTGCGATCGCCCCTCGTTATCTCTCATTTATGCATCCTCAAGCATTGAAGTCCTTTCTGGCAAATATGGCGATCACAAACGAAAAATCAGCTTAGATTCAGTTAGTGAAGATAAGAGATGACCATACCTTAGAGCTTACTGAGGTTATTGCAAAACCACTGTTACAGCCTTTCAAACTAAGCTAACGATCTACTCAAAGGCTGTCTTCCCTGAGCCAGGATTGAACCCCTCAACTCATCTTACGAAGCGTTGCCCCACTGCAATATCGTCTAGCAACGGTTCATTACAAACGGGTCGCCTTGCTGCTGAGGTTGTCATAAGCCTGTTGCAGCAATCCTGCTTCTATCAAACCTCAACGTGACTTATTGCTATTGCCCCATTGAAATGTCAAATGAAATGTCAAACAATCACGAGGTTTATATGGTTACTAGTGCAATCGAGGTCTGCCGAGGTTTCGTTAAAAACACCAGATTCAACTGGGTTCGGCAACTGTTAGGCAACCCGCTACGACATTCGACCGATCTTCAAGTCAACTGGAAAATCGATCATCGGGGCAGATCGTATTTGGAAATTTACGATCCGACGACAGCAACACGAAACTATTTCGACTCTGAAGCAGCAGCTCGAATTTGGCTGGAAAAACGTCACCACATCTAGCACCCAGATGTAACTCAGCAAAACTCACATAATCTTGCCAACCTGCGGAGGGCAATTCAATGATGAAATATGAACAGTCCTGGATTCGGGGATTGAAGCTTGCGTTGGCGATTGTGATAGTTTTTGGGATTCTTTTTCGTCTGGTTAATCTTGACCAAAAACCCTATTGGCATGATGAAACCTACACCTCCTTGCGAATTTCGGGGTTCAAGATTGAAGAGGTGATGCAGCTTTTTAATGGGCAAATCATTGATGTAGAAGCATTGCGTCCCTATCAACAGGTGTCTCCTGAGAATGGGGCGATCGCCACCATTCAACGTTTAGCCGAAGAAGATTCCCAGCATCCGCCGCTGTACTTTGTGATGGTGAGAGCCTGGGCAAAGCTGTTTGGCAGTTCTATTTTGTCGCTGCGAAGTTTGTCTGCACTGTTCAGCATTCTGTCATTACCCATGATGTACTGGCTTTGTGTAGAACTGTTTGCCCTGCCGCTGGTTGGCTGGATGGCCATGGCGCTGATGGCAACTGCGCCGATTTACATTCGCTATGCCCAGGAAGCAAGACCCTATAGCTTATGGATTTTGCTGATTTTAACGACTTGCGTCGCTTTGTTGCGGGCAATGCGGCAAAAGTCAGCAACCCGTTGGGGGATTTATGCGATCGCCATGATTGCAGCCCTCTACTGTCACTTATTTTCTGCACTGGTGTTAATTGCACATGGGCTATATGTTTTGACCATGCAGCGATTTCAGTTAACGAAAGGGGCGATCGCCTATTTAGTCAGCGCGTCACTTGCCACTCTCAGTTTTCTTCCCTGGCTGCGGATTATGTGGATCAGTCGAGAGCGACTCATTCTCACGACCAATTGGGCAAAAGTGCCATTACCCTTTTCAGAACTGGTGAAAAGCTGGAGCCTGAATCTCTGTCACGCCTTTATCTCCGTCCAATCCTCTTTCCTGAATATCCCATTGCTTGGTCTGCCGGCAGTCATTTTACTGCTGGTTGCTAGTGCAGTCTACTACCTTCAACGTCACACCAGGCAAGTTTGGATACTGCTGTTTGCGCTGATGGGCATTACCCTTACCACATTCCTGCTGCCTGATCTGATCACAGCAGGTCGGCGTTCTACGGTCGATCGCTACTTCCTGATTTGCTACTTAGGAATTCATCTCACCGTTGCTTACCTGCTCACGTCTCACATTGTTCGCAACACCACAAACATTGCTCAACTGCGGCTGTGGCAATGGGTTACAGTAGTGCTACTCTCCAGCAGTATTCTCTCTAATGCAGTCACCCTGCAAGCAACTACCTGGTGGGGCTGGTCAGAATTTGACGTAGAGGTTGCCGAACAAATTAATCACTCTCACCATCCGCTCGTCATTTCTGATATGCCTTTTGGCGGAATTATGCCGATCGCCCATCGGCTTCAACCTAATACAAAACTGTTGCTCCTCACTGAAGCCACAGTGGATCAGGTGCAGGTGCCCAAACAGGAGTTCGGCGATGTGTTTATTTACAATCCGAGCGATCGCCTCCACCTTACCCTTACCCAGCAAGGCAACTCACTAGAGCAGATTTACTACTTCAAGGACAACACCCTGACCATCTCGCTTTACCACCTTGCTCTAGCCCCTCACCCCCAGCCCCTATCAACCAATCCTACACAAATTTGAAGCCATTACCCTTCAAATTTAAACCAGTTCTATAGCCATCCTAAATGGATTGTGAGAGGCGCACCCCGGAGGGGTGCGCCTCTCACAACCTACTCTTCTTACAACTGATTTAGGACTGCTATATAAATTCCAAATTAACAAGGGGCTTAAGCCCCTTGTTAACAGATGAGTGCGTATAGTTCTATCGACCTAAGCAACATTCGATAAGAAGGACTCATTTTTAAGTTGGTAGTTGGTCTGTTGGGCAGGATGTCTATCAACACACTGGGTAACTTTAACGTCAGCATCTTGCGTAAAGATAACTTTTAGACTGCACATCTTACCCGTCAGCGGCAGTAGTACCCGTCCGTTTGTGAGGTTCAAATCAAACTGTTTAGTTTCACCCCCATTGTTAATCTCAAGCAAGGCGGGTAGCCCTTCATATCTGCCATTTTCGGTAATTTGATGGGCAGACACACGCAATTCACGAGTAGAGCGAGTTGGCAGTAAAAACGAGGCAAAGTGCAGCGATGGGGCGTTAAAAACTGTGCCAGCAGAAGTTTGTAGGTGAATTGCACCCCTGGCATAGCTTAAACAAACCTGAGCGGCGAGAGGTCGGCCATTGGAGGTAAGGGCAAACGTGCTTTGTCGGTCTGCTCGTATGTCTTGCCGCAGTTCTAATACCGTTCTGGCATTAAAAATACCCTGACGAATCAGCACCAGTGGGATAGCCAACATTAACAAACTTACAGGGGCACCTAGCAGGAAACCTGTAGGATATTGCCAGATCACCATTCCATGCACAAATAAGCTGGTCAATAGAGGAACTGTGAGAACTCCCAGATAAGCATCTTCAGAGCGAACCGAACTGTTTTGAGCAGTACGGGCGATCGCCCCCACAATCAATCCATTGATTGCAGCCAACACCAGCGTAACTCCAACTCCTGCCCAAATGCCGAGTTTGGCGATCGCCACCGGAATAGCTAACACTCCCTCTCCAAGCGTTTCAAGTAGAGTGAGCGTCAGCACAATCCAGAGAAAAGGTAACGTTTCTAACCGAGCAATCAAAGCTGTCCAATGTGAGCGAAATAATAAGTTGTTCATAGATTTACACGGCAAGGTGAGTGGGGCTGTTTAGACAGTGAGGAGGCTTACATTGGGTTGCTGGTCATCGGTTGCTAAGTTGACCACTGAGAACCGATGACCAATGACCCACAACTAATGACAATCATCCCTGGTTAAGTTGATGTGCCACAGTTGTTCCAGGAATTCAACTTGTTTCCGCAAGATTGAGGCTCGATGCCTTTTGCGAAAAATGCCTCCTAGCACAATTAGGAGCGGCAGGACGAGAATGGAGGTTCCGAGAATGCTGCCATGCAGATCAAGTTGCCCAGTAGGATTAGGTTGAGAAGTAGCAGACACTTCCTGATAGCGTGAGGGGCGGTGCATTTGTTTTGCTCCTTAATCAGTTGGGACGTTGAGAGCAAGGGAAAGGGGCGAGCGACGCAAAAAAACCTTTGTCTGTAGCCGCCCCAGTTCAAATCCGGATGGGTTAGGCGATCGCAGGTTTCCAAGACATATCGCCATCGGTGGAGCTACCGCGACGAAACGCACTTAGGCTGTAAGCAACACCGCGATATTTTAATTCTTGGGTAATCTGAGGCATTGCTGGATAGGGGCGAATCTGATAGCTGATGCCGCGATAGTAACCTGTCATTTCACGATCAATAATGAGACCAGCAGCAGACAAACTGTAGGTTGCACCGCGATAAGTGAGTGTCATGATAGTTCTCCTGAATATACTTGGTGAGTTGGGGGCATTGCTAAGCCAAGAAGCTAGCAGAAGTCTTATCTTCGAGGGTCAGCTGAAGGAATGTTTGATTCAAGCTGTCCCTGAAGTTGAATCTAGTGTGGCTTTTAAGCCTGCATTCAACAATCCAGGTTTGGGCTTTTAAGCGATAACTTAAGCGGTTTGATCAAGAAAATGGCGATCGCCCTATTTCTCCTGGCTTTCCAGTCTTAGAGTCCGCAGCCTAAACAAAATCCGTTAGCTTAAGTCAGGAAGAATTTTGCTTATCTCAGAACAAGGCTCACCCCATTGTGTGATTTCACCTAGACTGGGTTTGTGCAGAGGTCAGTAAAGCCTATTTGCTTTTATCAGGTCTACTTTTATGTAGATATAGCGATCCTAAATGATTCGTGAAAGTGCCCGCCCTCCGGGCGGGCACTTTCACGAATCATTTTTTTCACCAATCAAAGAGGATTACTACAGACAGTCCGCAAAACCTAGCAAGATTGTATAGATCCTGAAGAAAAGCCAACTTTTATTGAAAATGATGAATACTTAGTGTAAATACTGATATAAGTGTGCCTAACTCCACCGTACCACCATGATGCAGACTGGGCAGCCAAAACGTAAGCGTAGACGTGGCGTGATCCTCACGCCGAAGGGGTTGGAGCGATTTCAGCAAGCAAAATCTGATGCAGAATTTGAAGAAAATGCCGGACATCGCTACACGCTAGAGGCGCTGAGTGAACGCACGGGCTTAGCGGTCGATACGCTGATGAAAATGCTGGCTTGTGAAGCAGGCGTAGATAAACAGACTCTAAAGGTAGGATTTAGAGCCTTTAAGCTGACGCTAGAGGCAAGTGACTATTTCCACCCGGAGGCTCAAGAAGGGGAGCCTGACGGACCCGAAGGGGAAGAGTCAGGGCTACAGGTGCCAGATGTACCGGGAGGGCAAGTGCCCCTGGATTCAACTTTTTACGTGGAGCGGGCAGTAATCGAAGCCGAGTGTTATAAGACGGTCTTGCAACCCGGCGGGTTGATTCGGATCAAAGCGCCCCGGCGTATGGGAAAAACGTCGCTGATGAGCAGAATTCTGCGTCAGGCGGCTCAGCAAGACTGCCAAACGGTATCGCTCAGCTTTCAACTAGCAGATAAGGATATTTTTTGCGATCTGGACCCGTTTCTGCAATGGTTTTGTGCCAACGTAGGGTTGGGGCTACAGCTTCCCAGGCGACTGAATGAATATTGGGACGATTTGTTTGGCAGTAAGATTAGCTGCAAGATTTATTTTGAGCAATATTTGTTACCTCAAATCGTACAGCCGCTGGTTCTAGCGCTGGATGATGTCGATCGCCTGTTTGAGTATCCTGATCTAGCAGATGAGTTTTTTGGACTGTTGCGAACCTGGCACGAAGAAGCCAAGAATCGTGACATCTGGAAGCAGTTGCGACTGGTAGTAGCCCACTCAACCGAAGTTTACATTCCGTTAAATGTAAACTCATCTCCATTTAATGTAGGTTTACCCATTGAGCTTAAAGCGTTTACAGGGCAACAGGTTCAGGATTTAGCAGAGCGACACAGACTGCACTGGACAGAAGAACAAACGGGTCTTTTGATGAATTTGGTAGGCGGCTTTCCTTATTTAATTCAGGTTGCGCTCTATCACATTTGGCATCAGGATGTCACATTAGAGCAGGTGTTACAGCCGTCTGCGATCGCCACTGGCATTTACGGCGATCACCTCCAGCGACAGCTCTGGTATCTCCAACAGCATCCAGAGTTAGCGATTGCTTTTGCTCAGGTAGTTGCAGCAACAAAACCAGTCGAGTTGAGCCTGGTTCAGGCGTTTCAGTTACAAAGCTTAGGTTTGGTGCATCTTCAAGGGAATCAGGCTGTTCCAAGCTGTGCGCTTTATGCCGAATACTTTCGCGATCGCCTCACGGAGAAGGTTCCTACATGAGATTGCGTTCATCATCGCTGCGATCGATTCTGATCGTTCCTTTTGTGCTACAGCTAGCCGGAGCAATCGGGCTGGTTGGATATTTATCCTTTCGCAACGGACAGGAGACAGTACAAGACCTGTCCTCTCAGCTTCGTCATGAAATTACTGCCCGAATTGAGCAACAGCTTCAGTCCTATGTAGACATTCCTCACTCACTGAATCGGGTTAACGCCAGCGCTCTGGTAGAGGAGGATATCAACATTCTTCAGGCTGAAGGATTTAATCAACTGTGGGAACAAGCCAAAATTTACCCCAACACTAACTTAATCTATTGCGCTAGCGAACAAGATGGATCGCTACTGGGTGTGGGGCGCAACGAGAACGATCGCTCTTTGCAACTGATCACCTATAACCAGCAAACAGGATATCTGGGGCATTATTACAACTTAAACAATGTGGGCGATCGCACCACTTTGCAGGGGGTTGGAAACAACAAATACGATGCTCGTGTGCGGCCCTGGTACAGAGTAGCCAAAGCGCGTCGAAATGCCTCCTGGAGCGAAATCTATCTGGATTTTGATACCCAATTGCCTACCATCACCGCTAGTACTCCCGTTTACAATCGCAGCAATCAACTGATTGGAGTCTGTGCGACGGACTTCATTTTGCCCGCAGAAATGAGTGCTTTTTTGCAAACGTTGAATGTGGGGCGATCGGGAGAAACCTTTATCATGGAGCGTTCTGGCACTCTCGTTGCCACCTCCACTCAAGAAACACTGATAGAAGAGCAAGGAGACGAGGTAAAATATCGCCTCGCGACCGAGAGTACCGATTCGCTCATTCGCGGCACCGCCACCTACTTACAGGAGCGTTTTCAGGACTTCAACGCCATTCAGCAGGCAGAGCAGCTTAACTACAAGCTAGACGGACGGCAACAGTTAGTGCAAGTCTTGCCCTTTCAGGATGGGCGCGGCATCGATTGGCTGATTGTAGTTGTCGTTCCCGAAGCCGATTTCATGGGCAAAATTCAGGAAAATACTCGCGCCACTTTTATCCTTTACGTCCTCTCACTCATCACAGCTATTGGCGTTGGCATCCTGACTGCCCGCTGGGTGACAAAACCGATTCTGCGCCTCAACGCAGCCGCTAAAGATATTGCCAAAGGAGACTGGAGCGAACCTGTCGAAATCAATCGCACGGATGAGTTAGGTGAGTTGGCTCAGTCCTTTAACCAGATGGCAAGCCAGCTTCAAGACTCCTTCATTGCCCTGGAGACGCGCAACGCAGACTTACAGAAAACAAAAGATGAGTTAGCCAATGCCAATGAGCAGCTTGAAGCCGTCCTCAATGCCGTTCCCGGAGCGATTTCCTGGATTGCTTCAGATGGGATCTATTTAGGTATCAATTCTTACCTGGCTCAAAGCTTACACCTGGCACCTGAAGCAATTATTGGCAACCCGATTGGAGTCGTTGGCAACAGTCCTAACTACATCACTTTCATACAGGATTTTCTGAACGGTTCCACCAGTGCCGTCTCAGAGGAAATTCCAATTCAGGTAAATGGTGAGGAACGCTATTACCTGTTTGCCGCTCAGAAATATCAGCAGGGGGCAGCAATTGTCGTTGTTGGCATTGATATTACTGAACGGCAGCGGGCCCAGGAAGAGTTGAGGCAAGCACAGCAAACAAACCAGGCGATCGTCAGTGCTATTCCTGACTTACTCATGCGAATTCACAGTGATGGCACCTATCTAGGAATTATTCCTGGTAAAACGACTCGAACACTCAAAGAAGATAGCTTTCATGTTGGCGTAAACATCCACGACCTGATGCCCCGCAACATTGCCCAGGAGCGAATGCACTACGTTCAACAAGCCCTGACAACAGGAGAACTGCAAGTTTATGAATATGAACTGGAATTAGAAGAAGACTATCACTATGAAGAGGCGCGACTGATTCCCCTTAACCCAAACGAAGTACTGGTCATTGTTCGGGATATGACCCAGCGCAAGCAGTCTGAGTGGGCGCTTCAGCAGAGTGAGGCAAACAATCGAGCTTTGATTGCAGCCATGCCAGATTTGCTGATTCGGGTCAGTCGGGATGGCACCTACCGCGATATTCAGGGTAGAAATCGACTGGCAATTCACGGCAGCGATCAGTTTCAGATTGGAACAACTGTTTATGAATCACTGCCGCCTGTGGAAGCGCAGCGGCGGATGCACTATATCCAAAGAACGCTGCAAACTGGGGCAATGCAGGTCTACGAGCAGCAGTTGTCGATTGACGGACATTTGCAGTATGAGGAAGTGCGAATGGTCGTTACGGGTCAGGATGAGGTGTTAATGATTATTCGTAACATCACAGAGCAAAAACGGGCAGAAGCAGCGCTCCAGATCGCGGAGGAAAACTATCGGGGCATTTTTGAGAATGCGCTGGAAGGCATTTACCAGTCCACACCACACGGCATCTTTATTCGCGTTAACCCTGCAATGGCAAGGATGTATGGCTACATTTCACCTGATGAAATGATTGTTAGTGTGACTAATATTGAACAGCAACTTTATGTTGATCCGGTAGGGCGGCAGGCGTTTCGGCAGCAAATGGCGGACACCGGAGAAGTGAAAAATAGGGTATATCAAAGCTATCGCAAGGATGGCAGCATCATTTGGGTAGAAGAAAATGCACGGGCGGTGCGAAACGAGGACGGTCACTTACTCTATTACGAAGGCATTATTGAAGACATCACCGACCAGAAGCGGCAAAAGGAAATTCTGGAAGAAAAGGTAATTGAACGAACGCAGGAGCTATCTGAAACGCTGCAAATTCTTAAGGCAACACAAGCTGAGTTAATGATTGAAAATGCACTACTCAGGAGTGCGGAGGACGCAGTTACTTACGATTATCAGGTAGGCGGCAGTTTACCGTTAGATGCCCCGACTTATGTAGTGCGACAGGGCGATCGCTACCTCTACGCCGGACTCAAGCGCGGTGAGTTTTGCTATGTGTTTAATGCCCGTCAAATGGGTAAATCTAGCCTGCGAGTGCAGATCATGCGCCGCTTGCAGGCGGAGGGCTTTGCCTGTGCAGCCATTGATATTTCCGAGATTGGCAATCGCCGACTCACCGCTGAGCAGTGGTACGCAGGATTTATTTATTCTCTTGCTAGCAATTTTAATTTATTGGACCGGGTGAATATTCGGGACTGGTGGCGCGATCGCAGCTTTCTATCGCCCGTTCAGCGTTTAGGAGAATTCTTCCACGACATCCTACTGACTCACATTCCCGAAAAAATTGTCATTTTCATCGATGAAATCGACAGTGTAATTAACCTCGACTTTGAGATTGATGACTTTTTTGTCCTGCTCCGCGCCTGCTATAACAAACGCGCTGACCATGACAACTATGGGCGACTCACGTTTGCTCTATTTGGCGTTGCTACCCCTTCACAACTGACTCATGACAAGAGCCGCACCCCGTTCAATATCGGTCAGGCAATTCCGCTCAAAGACTTTCAGCTTCACGAAGCGCAACCCCTGCTGCAAGGCTTAGCAGAAAAAGTAAAAAATCCACAGGCCGTTCTGCGAGAAGTAATTGGCTGGACCAATGGACAACCGTTTTTAACTCAAAAAGTTTGTCGGCTAATTCGTAACTCTCAATCCGAAATTCCTATAAATCAAGAAGCTGTCTGGATCGAAGAGTTAGTGCAAACTCACATTATCGAGAACTGGGAATTTAATGACGAGCCTGAGCATCTGAGAACCATTCGCGATCGCTCCTCAAAGACAACCTTCGCGCCATTGAACTGCTCACCCTCTACCAAAAAGTTTGGCATCAAGCAGAAATTCCCGAAGCAGACACCCAGGAACAAACAGAACTCCTGTTATCTGGACTCGTAATCAAACACCACGATCGTCTCACCGTTCACAATCGCATCTACCAGCTTATTTTTGACATCAACTGGATTAATAAAAACCTAGTATCTGTTACAGCTTCATCCACACCAAAACCATCTGAGTTCAATTAAACTTCAGGTTCAAACACAGGTTGAGGAGGCAAACTGTGGAATGAACTGATTCTTTTACCTAAACGCCCAAGTAAAGCAATTTGCTTGTTTAATTGAGTTACAGCATAGAGTTTGAGGAATGAGCCATCTAGACGGAGCTAATTTATGTCAGTTGCCAAAGTTCGGTTGTGGTCTGTTGACGAATATCATCGCATGATTGAAACTGGGATCTTAACTGAAGGCGATCGCGTTGAGCTATTGGAAGGCCAGATTGTCGAGATAAATCCTCAATTGCCGCCCCATGTTGCAACCACGCAACGAGCCTGCCGTTATCTGGATCGGCTGCTAGAAGATATTGCTTATGTGAGAATGCAGCTTCCAATCACTTTGAGTCCTAAATCGGAGCCAGAGCCAGATATTGCTGTTGTGCGGATTGATTCAAATGAGTATGGCGATCGCCATCCAACTCCTGCCGACATTTATTTGATTGTTGAAGTAGCAGACTCTACTCTGCTAAATGACCGTCAGCAAAAAGCACTTATCTATGCCAAAGCTAGGATTTTAGACTATTGGATTTTGGATGTGAACGCTCGACGAGTGTACGTTTTCCGGGAACCGACTCAAGCTGGTTATCAGCAAGAAACAATGCGGCCCGCCAACACAATGCTCGCTCCAGTTGCATTTTCTAATAGGGACATTCCGCTGAATCAGCTTTTTCTGCAAAATACCTTTTAGGGCAGCCGCAACGAACCATTCAAAAATTGCTCAAGTTCCTGCAAATTGGGCAATGAAGTTTGCGCTCCGGCTTTAGTGACAGAGAGTGCGGCCACTGCGGCTCCCCAAGTGACAGCTTTTTGAATGGGGAAATCTTGTGCCAGAGCAGCGGCCAAGCCACCATTAAATGCATCTCCGGCTGCAACAGTATCTACTACTTCTACTGGGAAAGCCGGAACCAAGAAGGTTTCTGATGCAGTTTGGCAGAGTGCGCCCCTGTTTACCAAGTTTGATGATCGCCATCTGCACCCCTCGCTGCCGCAAAA
>JAAUQZ010000057.1 GCA_012033355.1 Leptolyngbyaceae cyanobacterium RM1_406_9
CTGGGGTAGGGGAAAAGGCAGCATTGACAATTGCGGCAAACTGAACACGAGTGACAGGTTCGTTAGGGCGGTAGGTGCCATCGGGGAAACCGCCAATTACGTTCCTTTCGGCCAGTGCTTCAATGTAAGCAGCAGCCCAATGTCCTGTTACGTCTGGAAATCTAGATGCGCCTGCAACTGTAGTCGCGACAAAATCAACGGGGCCAGAAATCTGGGCGGGGTCGATCTGATTGCCGACTGCCAGGATGGTATTGCTGCGAGTGGCGTTGTAGAGATCGTAGCGGCCGTTGTTGCGAATCAAGTTTTCTCCGGAACTTTCGGCGTTACCCAAATCGGGCTGAGCGTTGGCGATCGCCACCACACCATCGCGGGTGTTGCTCTCGATCACGTTATTTCGTAGCACAGGACGAGCATTATTGGAGACTACGACTCCGTCTACGTTTTGGACAACCTGATTCCCTTCTACTCTAGGAGCCGAATCGCCGCCAATTGCAATTCCAAACCCAGTATTTTGGAAAACGTTGCCGCGAATTTCGCCCCGAGCAGTACGGGCAACCGAAACGCCATTCCCCTGATTGCCTGTGAAGACATTGCCTTCAATCGTGGGAGCAGCCGTGCCTGTGACAAAGATGCCATCCCGCAGGCTATTGGAAAGGGTGCTGTCGCGAATGCTGGGATTTGTAGACTCTACCCAAATTGCGGTGCCGCGACTGTTGGGGTTAGTCACGGTCACACCCCGGATAGAGCTATCTGATTCTGCTCGAATCGTTACGTTCTGGACGGCAAAACTGGGGCTGGCATAACTGCCGCTGCCAATAATGAGTACGGTTTGTCCCTTAGTAGATTCGTCACCGCGCAGAATGACGTTCGGCCGGACAACAATAGGAAATACTTCGCCTGTATCACGGGTGTAGCTGCCAGGTGCAAGCTGTATGACTGTGTTGGGTTGCGCTTGCTGCATGGCGTAGCTAATTGTGCGAAAGGGAGCCGACTCGCTGCCCGCGCTGGGACCATCTGTCCCCAGGGTAGGGTTGACGTAGACGACTCTGGCGTTTGCCGGAATTTGGGCAGTGACATTAGAGCTTGGATTCTCAGGATGGGGAGCGGCGATCGCCCCATTTGCTAAAAACAAAAGAGCAGCCATTCCCACTGGAACGGACAGCCTCACGGAGGGGGAATGTCTTCGTAGAAGCATTACCTTACTAAATAGAATGGGGGTGTGCAGAAATAAATTGATGAATCGATTCAAACTTAAACTCTGACTCATGACCGTTTTGTTGAACGACGGGCACTACGGGGAAAGGGCTAGTAATGGTTACTACTAAGGTTGAGGACAATTTTTGAAGATCATCAGTTCCGCACAGTGTTAATTCACGGAAAATGCCTAGAGCCTACGCAAACAGAACACTGACTAAGCAGTCACAGTAGCAAGGGGCTTGAGCGCCTTGTTGAACAGCGAGTGCGTAAGTTCTCATGCTGCTGGGCTAAATCTTTCAAGGTATCGCCACAATTCCCAGCTTTCCACCTACTGTCTTTAGCCTATACTGAAAGCCCCCTTAATCTGGGGCAAGCAGTAGACAGTTCCTAGCCTGTCCTAAACTAACTATGAATACTGCCATCGGGCATTATTGTCCCGCGGAGATTGGTTCGGGTTAGGTCAGCGTAACTGAGATCTGTGTTAGTAAGGTTTGCATAGCTGAGATTCGCTCTGCTCAAATTGGTGCCTTTGAGTTTGGCTGCGCTTAAGTCAACGCCCTCCAGGTTTGCTTTGCTCAGGTTTGCCCATCGCAAATCGGTTCCCCGCAGAGAAGCTCCCTGGAGATTGGCGCTGAAGAGGTAGGTACGGCTGAGGTAGGACTCCCCCAGGTCAGCCTGCGTCAGGTCAGCCCAGTACAATGAGGCTCCAACAAATTGTGCCTGGTAGAGGGTTGCATGACTGAGGTTTGCCTTGCTGAGGTTTGCCTGGTAGAAATCGGCTTGACTGAGATTTGCCTTTGCCAATTTTGCCCCGGTCAGGTCAGCCCAGCGGAGGCGGGTGTTGCTCAAGTTGGTGCCAATCAGGTTGGCGCTGGTCAGGTCTGCTCGGTTGAGGGTTGCTCCGCGTAAGTCAGCCCCAATCAGGTTAGCTCCGCTCAGGTCAGCATTCTTGAGCATGGCTCCCCTTAGATCAACAACCACCAGTTCAGCCAGGCAGAGATTTGTCTCACTTAGTTCTGCTGCTTGCAGGTCAGCGTTGCTGAGGTTTGCCTTGCTGAGGTCGGCGGCGGTTAGGTGAGCGCCACTGAGGACGGCTCGACTTAGACTGGCATTGCTCAGGTTGACCCCTTCCAAATTTGCACCCTTTAAGTTTGCTTCGCTCAGATCGGGTTGAATCTGAGGATTCTGACTCCTCCATTGCATCCATTTGGCACTCTGAAGGAGCGATAGATGTTCAAGCTTTGCCATTGGGAAGCCTCATTCCTTGCGCCCACCAATTGGGGTTTCTTGCCCAAAAACATTTTCCATTGCGGCGATCGCGCCTGAGAGCCTGCCAAGATATCCCGCTCCTCACCCCCCAGGTAAAGCCGCCCAAAGCTGCCGACTGCCTGCACCTGAAGGATGTTGATCAGGGCTGCTTTTTCTGCTTCATTTGCGGCTAATGCTGCGTAGGCAGCGGGCTGAACTTCTAGCACATACAGCGTTTGCCCTGCCAAAAGCATTTGTCCCCGACGGTTACGATTAATCAACTGTGCCTGGTGAGCGTCAATGTTGCGAATAATTTGGCTGGACACGACAGACGGTTTGAGGCGATCGCGCTCCTGTACGCCCAATGCCTCCAGGATTGCCTTCCCTGCGGCGCGGGTTTCACCTTGACGGTTAGAATGTACCTCTAGCAGTCCATACAACCGTTCGACAAACTGCACTCCTGGACGTACAACAGCAGCTTTTAAGGCTACGTCTGTGATCCGGTTGATTTCAACGCCAGGGGAAATTTCAACCCAAAGGGAAGCGTCTCCCGGCAAGGGCAAAAACCCTAGGGCGACTGTACCGATGTAGGCAGCGTGCTGCGGCTGCAAACTGTCTAAATACACGTAACTGCGAAGTTCTACGCCCAAGCTTTAATCTCCGTGTGCTGAGGCCAAACTCCTCAACTTGTAACGCTTTGAGTTTACCGTGCTATTGACTGTTAAGACTGTTATTCGCCAGCTTTATGAAAACGGGCGATGAAGAAGCCGTCCATGTCGTGCTGATGACACCAAACTTTGAGCCATCCTTCGGGCGTAACAAAAGTATCGCCGGGAGGGTTAGACGGGGGCTGAATGCTCCAATCTGAGTGGCGCGATAGAAAAGACTGGGCGATCGCCTCATTCTCTGCCGGATGCAGCGTGCAGGTGGAATAGACTAAAACCCCTCCGGGCTTCACCCAGGTTGCTGCCTGATCGAGCAGTTCGGTTTGCAGTTGAGCTAACTCCTTTACGGTTTCTGGGGTTTGTCGCCAGCGGGCATCAGCGTGACGGTGTAGGGTGCCCAGCCCAGAACAGGGAACATCGAGCAGTACGCGATCTGCCTGCTGGGTGAATTGGGTAAACTGGCGGCTATCTCCAGCGCAGGTTTGAATGCAGTTTAGGTTGAGCCGTTCTGCATTTTGGCGCAGTTTTTTTAAGCGCGAGGCGTAGCGATCGCACCCCCAAACGATGCCGCGATCGCCCATCAGCTCGGCAATGTGGGTCGTTTTACCGCCGGGAGCCGCACAGCCATCAATAATGGTTTCCCCCGGCTGCGGGTCGAGCAGATGACCCACGAGTTGGGCGCTGCTGTCTTGCACCGTCCACCAGCCTTCCCGAAATCCAGGTAGCTTTTGAATCGAGCCAGGATTGTCGAGCAGCCTCAAGGATTGGGGCAGGGTGGCGATCGCCCCAGTTCTAATCCCTGCTGCTTGCAGTGCCGCTTCAACCTGCTCCAGCGAAGATTGGAGCGGATTGATTCTCAAGTCAATGTGGGGCGATCGGTTTAGCCATTCACAGAGCTGTTCTGTTTCCTCCAAACCCAGTTGCTCTAGCCAAACCTGAACAATCCAATCTGGATAGCTGTGCTGCACTGCCAGTCGGCTAACCGGGTCGTCGGGTAGCTGTAGTGGGTCGTCTGTCTCCGCTAACCGCAGATATTGGCGCAGCAGCCCGTTGACAAACCCTGCCAGCTTCTCAAAGCCATTTTGCTTTGCCAGATCAACGGTTGTATTGACCGCCGCCGCTGCCGGAATCTGGTCGAGATAGCGCAGTTGGTACAACCCTAAATGCAAAATGGCGCGTAAATCAGGCGGCTGCTGATACGATCGCCGCTTTGCTAACTGGTCGATCAAAGTATCTAATGTTTTTTGTCGTCTGACGCTGCCATAGACCACCTCAGTCACCAAACGGCGATCTGGAGGAGCTAACTCCAACTGCTGTAAGGCGCGGTCTAACGCTATATCTGCAAAGGCTCCCCGATGGACTGATCGGAGCGCAAGAAATGCCGCTTGGCGAGGATTTTGAGTCACTGAAACCGTTCGGACTAGAGCAAACACCACACAACAGCCCAGCGAAACCGCTGTAGGCTATTGCCTTGAGATTTTAACGAATTTAGCTTCATCCAATCGGGTGATCTACCCAGATAGAGATAAATCCCCCAGTAGAGTGAAATTGTGAAAAAATCTGTTATTTCAGTACATTTGCCTACGAAATGGCGATCGCTCCACTGCAATCGGGACGGTTTTTTTGAGGTGGTTGAGCTATGGGTCGAAAATACGCTGATGATCGAACTGCTGCCGCCTGCGATCGCCCATCACTATTTAAGCTTCATGCGCCCAGAAAATCTGAAGCAGATGCTTTCTGCTGAGGCAGTTTTAGCTTGAAGCTGACTTAGAGGACAAGCTTGTGAAGGGCTGATTTTCTGTCGTTGGCTTCGGCTACGCTCAGCCAGCGGCACCTGTGAGGGCGGGGATTGAGCGCAGCTAAGATCCCCCTCAGAAGATTTGTCAAGGACTGGATAAATAAACTGTACATTCTGTGGGATGGGCATCTTGCCTGTCCGGGCGGGTGAGACACCCACCCCCCAGGTTATTCAATCCGCAATTTCAATCGAACAGAGAGCTGTCACCCAACTGTGTAGAGACACGGTATTTGAGAGAGTTCTCAGGTCTTCCAGTATTGACCGAATGCTATGCCTTTACGAAGTCTGTTGCAATTCAAACATCTTGGTTCACATTCCTCCAAACCTGCGGCGTGAGGAGGTCTGATTGTCTAAGCTCAATGGCCCTGAGCCAAAGGCCGTCACCATCAGCAAGCCACCCAAAATTGCCAGGTTTTTGAAAAACTGCGTCACCTGCATTGCTTCTGCAAAGTTGGTATGAAAGACGAGCGTGGCTGGAATCAAAAAAAGAATGAGCAGCAGTGCGCCCCACTTGGCCTTGTAGCCCAGCAGCACCAGAGCCGCCCCGACTAGCTCAAACACAATTGCACCCGCTGCTAGCAGCACCGCCAGGGGTAGCCCAGCGCCTGCGATTTGCTCTTGCGTCCCGCTAAAATCTAGTGCTTTTCCTACACCCGATCGGATGAAGATTAATGCCAAAAAGGTGCGGGCAATGAGTGGAATAATTTTTTGAAAATCCATTGGCTTACCTCTAAGCGCTTTGTCTATCGTGAACTTGATGAACTGAGCCTGATTCAAATAATGGCGTTGGGCTTTCAGCGATCGCCCCTTGCGGCAACACAAACCGAGCAGGGCGATCGCGCAAAAAGTAGTCCCACAGCCAATCGATCAAAACCTGTAAACGGTTACGGAAACCCGGCAGATAAACCAGGTGAACGCCTAACCACAGCAGCCACGCCGGAAATCCGGTGAACGTTAATTTGCTAATTTGAGCCGCCGCCGCGTTTCGCCCAATCATGGCGATCGTTCCCTTGTTCCAATACCTAAACGGAACGGGTTGCTTTCCTTTGAGCTGCCGCTGAATATTTTTTGCCGCTGCCCTTCCCTGCTGAATCGCAGCAGGAGCCACCATTGGTAATGGCTGTCCGCTCTCCTTCAACAGGGCAAGATCGCCAACGCCATAAACTTCTGGGTAGTCGGGCACCTGAAGCGTCGGCAAAACCGTCACCTTGCCCTTATCGGCTGTCGGCAACCCCCATTGCTCTAAAAGAGAATGAGCCTGTACGCCGACCGTCCAGACTGGGCTTGCAGTGAGAATTGTCCGGCCATCCTGCAAATGCACAGCACCGGGAGTAATGCGATTAACCCTTGCATCCAGCAGCACCTTCACGCCCATCTTGTGAAGCTGGCGCTGGGTGTAGCGCTGCGATCGCACTGGCATATCAGCCAACAGACGACTGCCTGACTGCACCAGCAGCACTTTCACCTGACGAAAATCTAAACCGGGGTAGTCTCGCTTTAAGGAACTATGAATCAATTCCACTAAAGCGCCTGCTAGCTCAATGCCGGTTGGCCCGCCGCCAATGATGGCAAAGGTCAATAGCTGCCTTCTGCGCTCTGGGTTTGGCTCACAGGCGGCTTGCTCAAAGCAGCGCAAGATGTGGTTGCGAAGGGCGATCGCCTGCCTCAAATTGTCTAGTCGAAAGGCATATTCCGCCGCCCCTGGCACTTTCAAAAGCTGGGTGATGCTCCCTGTTGCCAAAATTAAAAAGTCGTAAACAATTGCGGTGCGATCGGTTGCTACCACTCGCTGATCAAAATTGACTTGCTCGACCTCAGCCTGCAAAAATCGAACATTTGGCAACTTACGTAGAACATTGCGAATCGGGTAAGCAATCTGCTCTGCTCCCAGTTCAGCCGTCGCAACCTGATAGAGCATAGGACTGAAGGTATGGTAATTGTTTCGATCAATTAGCAATACATCAACCGCTGGACTGGCAAGACTTTGCACCGCCGACAGCCCACCAAACCCCGCTCCAATGATCACGATTTGAGGGCGCTTTTGCTTACTCATGGTCAATTCCTCAAGGGATGACCGCCTGCTAAGTATTTTTGCCTGACGGTCGTGATCTACACGTATCTTTACACAATTTTTAAAGGGTAGGCTGCTAGCTAAATCACAGATGGCAAATTCTCGCAGATGCACCACTCGCGCTAGAGGAAAGGCGATCGCAAGTTTCCTTAAGATAAAAACAGTGAAGTGGGTGACGCTATGAGCCAACAAAATTCTTCTAGCTGGGATTTGGGGCGATTTGTCAAAACGCTGTCTTACTTTGGAGCGATTCCTTTTCTAAGCAGCATCGATTGGTTTCAGCAGTGGTTGGGTAGCCGTCCTGACCCCAAAATCGATCGTTCCGCTATCTCCTACGGCACCTCGACGGGAAGCGCGTCTAGTTTTCTAACTGATCCCAAATTGGGCAGCATCCTGGTCGTAGGCGCATCTGGAAATCTAGGTCAGCAGGTAGTGCAGCAGTTGGTCGATCAAGGCTATCGAGTGCGATCGCTCTTTACACCGACCGAAGAAGTCCCCACCCCATCCCAAAATCAGATAGAACCCGTCCAGGCAGATCTGGATGACCCCAAAGCAGTTTCCGAGATCTTGACAGGCGTGAGCGCCATTATTTGTGCGGATGAGGTAAATCGTTCTCTCACCCACCTGATCAACGCCGCCGATTCGCTAAATCGTCCAGGGCAACTGATTTTTGATTTCACGAACCCCACCAGCGATCTCAAGGAGGTTTGGGGCGCACTTGATGATGTTGTGATGGGCGGCGTAAGTCAAAGTAGCATTCGGTTAGGCGTTGACGGCGCGGCGTTTTCGGGCACCGTTTCCACGGCAAACTCTGGCGGCTTTGTCTCCATTCGCACTCGCAACTTTGAGCCGCCGCTTGACCTATCTCAAGCTGAAGGAATTGAGCTGTGCGTCAAGGGAGATGGGAACCGCTACAAGCTTTTGCTGCGAAGCGAATCGGGCTGGGACAGCCTTGCCTACAGCTATTCATTTGACACGGTGCCAAACGCTCAAATGCTCATCCGGGTTCCTTTTGCGGCGCTGGTTCCGGTGTTTCGAGCTAAGACGGTGCAAGGCGCTCAGCCGTTTGACTCTAGCCAGGTTTATGCCTTTCAACTCATGCTCAGCAAGTTTGAGTATGACGGTGCGCTCAATCCGCACTTTTCACCCGGCGCGTTTCAGCTTCAGGTGAAATTTATCAAAACCTACCGAGCTGCGGATCTGCCGCAGTTTGTTCTGGTTAGTCCGGCGGAGGCTCCCCATGCTGATGAGGAAAGCCTCCGCCAGAGCGGAATTGCCTATGCGATCGTGCGTCCCGCCACGTTAACCGATGAAACGGGGAGGCGATCGCTCCTCTTCACACCCAATATCCCTGACCAAGACAGCAAAATCAGCCGTGAAAATGTCGCCTCTGTCTGTGTCAATGCACTCTCTCACCCCCAAGCCCGTAACGTCACATTCTCTGTCACAGAAGCTCAGGGAAACTGCGCTCCGCACGAGTGGGATTGCTTATTTTCTCAGTTATTAACCTGGTAATGAAAGGAATGACATTTTTGTGACGACATTTTTGTAGGGTGCTGTTAGCGATAGCGTAACGCACCGAGATCATGGCAACGGTGCGTTACGGCGTTGCCTAATGTACCCTACACGATTCTTATAGGTACACAGCAGCCTCAAAAGCTACGCTACTTGCCGCCAAAGTGTTTGACGATCGCCTCTGCAAACTCTGAACATTTCAGCGGAGGGTCTACCGGAGGCTCCATGAGACGAGCCAGATCGTAGGTGACTTCGCGGTGAGAAATTGCCGCTCCGATTCCTTGTTTGATCAGGTCAGCCGCCTCCTGCCAGCCCATAAACTCCAGCATCATTACGCCCGACAAAATCACAGAACCGGGATTGATGCGATCCAGCCCTGCGTGTTTAGGAGCCGTGCCGTGAGTCGCTTCAAAAATGGCGCAGTTGTCACCAATATTTGCACCGGGTCCCATTCCTAGCCCACCCACGATCGCCGCCGCCGCATCGGAGAGGTAATCTCCATTCAGGTTCATGGTCGCTAAAATGGAATATTCATCAGGGCGCGTCTGAATCTGCTGAAAGATGCTGTCCGCAATTCGGTCATTCACCATAATTTTTTCTTTCCACTGCCCGTTCCCGTGAGTTGCCCAAATCGCATCCAGCACCGCCTGCACTTCCTTGCAGATGTCGGCTCTCTTTTCGGCAGTCAAGGCATCATAGCCCGGTTCAATTTGACGAGCGTTGTCCTCCACGCTCAAATCCGGGTTGCGCTCTTTGTTGCCCAAAATCCACGATTCTCGCTCAGTCACGCAGTCCGCTCGAAATTCAGTCGTCACCAGCTCATAGCCCCAGTCTCGAAACGCCCCTTCGGTGTATTTCATAATGTTGCCCTTATGTACCAGCGTCACCATTTGTTTAGCTTTAGGCAGCCGCAGAGCGTGTTTCATGGCGCGACGCACCAATCGCTGAGAACCCGTTTTGCTGATGGGCTTAATGCCAATGCCAGAGTCTAAGGGAATTCTCTTTTTGCCGTGTTCAGGAGTCGCCGGAATCAGGTCTTCGTTGAGCAGCTTGATCAGCGATCGCCCACTTCACTCCCTTGCCGCCACTCAATTCCCAGATAAATATCTTCCGTATTTTCCCGATAAACGATTACATCTAGCTTTTCCGGGCTTTTGTGGGGAGAAGGCGTACCTGCGTAATATTTGCAAGGGCGAACGCAGGCATAAAGATCGTGAATCTGCCGTAACGCTACATTGAGCGATCGGATGCCGCCGCCAATCGGCGTAGTCAACGGCCCTTTTATCGCCACTCCATACTCTCGAATGGCGTTTAGCGTATCTTCGGGCAAATACTGGTAAGTGCCGTACACCTCACAGGCTTCATCTCCAGCGTAGACCTTAAACCAAACAATCTGCCGCTGACCGCCATATGCCTGCTTCACCGCCGCATCAAACACCCGCTGAGCAGCAGTCCAGATGTCTACCCCCGTCCCGTCTCCTCGGATAAACGGAATAATTGGGTCGTCTGGCACAATGGGTTCGCCGTTCTCAAAGGCAATCCGCGATCCGACAGGGGGGGGGACAATTTTTTCGTACATGGATGCAGCAACTCCTGCTTGCTAGCGATTCTGTCGTTTTCCTGGAAGATTAACAGACTTCCTGCACCACAAGGGTGTTAGGCTTGATTCTTTCACTCCCTTATGGCTTTGTCTGTTGAGCCACGAAGCTAAAGCAGTACTTTTACAAAAAATTAATTTAACGACTTTAAAGTCTCTTTACAAGAAAATTTAGAAATTCTGATTTCGATGATTCTAATTTTAGTTAGGAGACTAGGCTTGTACGATGTGGACTTACCTAAAGGTCATGAATTGAATCAAAATTCAGATTTTTAGCAAGACGGTATTGCGCTCTTATTTCAAAAAAGTAAGAGTTCTATCTAATTCGTGATCCTAAGATAGGGAAGGATAAGATTAATATCCATTGCTTTGTGCTGTAACAGCTCTGTGAATCTGGATGAAGAAAATTCTCATTGTTGATGATGACATCACGTTAAGAACTGCCTTAATCCGCTATCTGGAAAACCGGGGATACTCGGTTCAAAATGCCAGTTCTGGTGTTGAGGCGATGGATCTGTTTGAGCAAAACCTGCCCGATTTGGTCGTTTCTGATGTGATGATGCCAGAAATGGACGGGCTGGAGTTTTGTCGCCGTTTGCGAAACACCCGCTCTGGGCAGTTAGTGCCGTTTATCTTCCTGTCGAGTCGAAAGGACGTAGACGATCGCATTCAGGGTCACAAAATGGGGGCAGACGACTACCTGGTAAAGCCCTTTGAACCGCGTGAACTAGTTGCCAAAATCGAAGCTCAGTTAGAGCGATCGCGCCGAATTCATTCAGAAATCGTGCGGCTGATGCAGCATGCAGAAGCTGCGGCTGAACCGTCTAACACGGCAACTCCTACCCCCCTACCGCTAACGCCCGCCGAGGAAAAAGTTTTTTGGGAAGTCATCCAGGGCTTTACCAACAAGCAGATTGGCGATCGCCTGTTCGTCAGCCCTCGCACCGTCCAAACCCACCTCAGCAACATCCTCAGCAAACTTCACCTGGAAAACCGCTCCCAGCTCATCCGCTTTGCCTTTGAGCGAGGCTACCGTTCACCAGTCGAGCAGGTTGAAGAGTGAAAGTTTAGTGGTAGGTGGGGATAAGCTGAATCTCCCTACCTACTACCTACCACCTGCCACCCACTCTCCCCTCACGGCAACTTATAGCTCGCAACCCGCAGCACCAGCTCCCCCTCCTGCGGATTACGGCTAAAGACAAAAGCTCCTTCCTCTGTCTCGCCGCCAGAGAGAAAGTCGATTTGCTGTTCGCCTGATTCTTCAACCTCGCCGTTGATACGAAGTTCGGCGATCACCTGAACTGACTCGGCAGTGCCGCCACCAATGTTTTCTACTTTAAACGGCACGTAAAATTGTCCCGATGCTTCACGTATCGTTCCTTGATTAGAAATTGTGATGTCAGGGGGCAGATCCGTTCTTTCGTCAAACCAGACGTAACCGACTAGCGCAACAATTCCAGCCAAAAGTAGAGAGGCAATGCCAAATGAAATCTGTTCGGCTGGCGATCGCGGAGGCCGCTGCTGCGGCGCTTCAGAGGGCTGCTGTTCTGGGGAGTGGGTTGTTCGATCCATTTGAGTCATACCGCTAACCTTCCCGCTGCACCACCGATGGTGGCAGGCAGTCCCAAAATCAGCGTGTATCGCAGCCACAGAGTCCAGGGATCGTTAAAACTAAGCTGTTGAAAAACCACAGCATGAATGCTGCTGCTGCTAGCGACACCAGGTAGGAGGCTAACGTTTCGCTCATCGGGCGCTGAAAAATTCCCTGCTGCTGCATTCGCTTTTGCTGATCGGCAAACCCCGACTGAAACACAATCCCATAGGAGATAATCAGCGAAGCCGCAATGATGGCAAGTAACCTTCCGCCAGAGAAGGCACTCGCCAACATAACAACTTCATCCGTAGGAGCAATATTCAACGCAATCACCGCTGCGCCAATCAAGGTTGCTCCAACATCGCTAAGCGTGGCATTAATTTCGCTCGTGTGCCGCCGCCGATTGCCATAGCCCCCGCGATCGCCATTGAGAACCTGATTCGCCAGCGCCACACCCAGCGTAAATGGCAAACTCTCAAACAGCACTTTACCCAAAGCCTCATCCAGGGGAATGCTAAAGCTAATTTCGTGCAGCAAAACCAGCATCACCGTAGCGCAAACGATGCCAACCGAAATAGCTTCAACACTATCTCTAGCAGCGTCAACCGCTCGGTTTTTTTCGATTTTGCGAAACCCAGCCGTGCGGTTGAGCAGGAATACAACAAGGTAAGTAATAGCGATCGCACTAGCATCAGCGGCGGTTCAACAACTGAGCCAATCCACCAAACCTCCATTGTATAAAGCAGCGGAATGCCAAATAAAAAGCCGCCGCAGGCACCGCGAATCAAATCGTCTATTTCGGTAAGCCAGACGTGTCTGCGGCGCTTCCTCACTGTAGTCATAATCTTTTCTTAACCAGTTTTCTTAGTCTGCCACAAATCAGAACTCATCCCATGTTCAGTTGCTGAATGTCACGTCCAAACAGACCACAGACTGAGTTGGTCAAGTACTTCCTGAGAAAACGACCCTCGGTTAATCCTCTCCTTCCTCCTCTCCGTCTTCCTCTTCCTCTCCTTCTCCTTCCTCAATTTCCTCTTGCTCAACCTCCTCACCCGAACCGCCCAAACCACCGCCTTCCTCAGCTTCAGGAGATTCAGGCCCACAGCCCGTTGCAATTACCAGCAAAATCATTGCTAACAGCAAACCTACTCCTGCCTTAAAAGGAGTACGGGTGAAAGTATTGACCATAGTTCCTGACCACCTATCAACTAGAGCGAAGCGATTTAATGACTTAGGGCAATTTTGGACTCAAACTATCGATTCGTCTATCTATCGCAAGCTTTAACTTGAGTTACGGAAGCCGAGAGTATGTAGCAGTAAGGAGTGAGTTAGGGGATGAAGCGCCTCATTTGAGAATGACTTCATTAAGGACTGATGCTAGCGCTTCTCAAACGTCCACTCCAGAATCTCGACAGGTGCGTCTTGAAGGGCTTCAGCCAGTTCAGCGCTGCTATTAAACTTCACTTGTGAGAGTTTACAGGCTTCTATATTGATCGTAAACTCATCATCCTCAAAAGGCCAGGGTCTTACCGTAACTCGATCATCGCGGAACTGGACTACATCATATCGTTTGCCGTCTGGTCCTTTACTCACTTCCAGCGCCCGCTCATCTTCGGGGAGCTGTTGCTGACAAAGGATGAGTGAGAGCGATCGCACCACTGCATAAATGCATAAGCCACATCTATATCCTCTTGAGGAATTTCTAGCTCCTGCTGATACCGCTGCTGTAGCTCAAGCTGCTCATCCAAGAACTTATCTAGCTCTTTTGATGTCCCCCGGCTAGGTTCTGTCAGGCGGCTAATGTGCATAGAAGTCATCAGCGTCACCCAACGCCCTCGATAGCATGCACTGGCGATTTGCTCAGCCAACTTCTTGACCGAGGTTCCCTGTTCAAGCGTAAAGTCCAGCGGCATACCTGCTTCGGTTAGCTCATTTCCTTCCCATTCACGCTCCAAATCATCATGGTGAGAAATTGCCGCCACAGTTTCATATAGGCGTGGAGGTGCATCCTTTCGCCGCCATTGTCCTGCCAATTGAGCCGCCAACAGCGCATGGGCACGGTGGTAAATAACCTGCCACCCATCCTGCTTCAGATTCACAATCATAGCTTTACCCCTAGAACGAGAAGAAGGCTGACAAGGCAAACAAAGCTGCCTTTCAAGAACATCAAGAAATATGAAGCAATGATTAGGATAGCTTTCGTGCTTCAGTTCCTTACTCCATCGTTTGACTGAGATCTCAGATCAGCGCAGAAAACGTTAGTCCATACGAACCTTCCTATGCTCCTAAGTAAAACTTCGGCGTTGACTAATTAGAGTATGAATTTATACCTCAATTTTGTAAGTAAGAACTGTCTTGAAGGAGTGAGGAGTAAAAAGTCCAGTGGTTTTCCGGTTATTGAAACATGGTCAGCTTCATTACCTTGAATACGAAGTTTCTAATTCCTGCTTAATTTTATGGCTCGTATCAAAGGTAACTCCAATCGAAACACCCTCAAAGGCACTCAGCGCCACGACTCCCTTCAAGGATTTAGCGGTAACGATCGCCTGACTGGGGAAAAAGGAAATGATCTGCTCGATGGCGGCAAAGGTCAAGATGCTCTCTTAGGTGGATTGGGTAACGACACTTATATTGTTGACCATCGTGGCGATCGCACTATCGAATTAGCTAACCAGGGAGTTGATACAGTACAGACATTCGTCACCTACAGATTGGGCAACCACATTGAACGCCTCGTTCTCAAGGGTAGACAATCAATTCAAGGAGCAGGCAACGGACTCAACAACTATCTAGTTGGAAACACTGGCAACAATTTGCTCAGGGGTCTAGCCGGAAAAGATCGTCTAATGGGTGGCACTGGTAATGACATTCTGGACGGCGGAACAGGTGAAGATGTATTAATCGGAGGAGTAGGCAACGATACTTACCTCGTTGATAACATCAAAGATCGAGTCGTAGAAGCAGCAAATCAAGGAATTGACACTGTTCGCTCCTCAATCAGCTATACATTGCGTAGTCATACAGAAAATCTAATTCTGACAGGCACCCAAAACCTCGACGGCACCGGAAACAGCCTTGCCAACAGCATCACTGGAAATAGCGGTCACAACGTGTTGAATGGCGGTGCAGGCGCAGACATATTAATGGGCAAAACAGGTGATGATACTTACCTGGTCGATGACATTGCAGACGTTACGATTGAACTCGCAAACGGGGGAATTGACCGAGTTAGAACAGCTTTAGCCAATTACAGACTCGCCGATCATATTGAGTATTTAGAATTTACAGGGACTCAAAACTCCACCGGTACCGGAAATGACCTGTCTAACACTATCATCGGCAATGCAGGTAACAACATTCTAGACGGCGCAGCAGGGGTAGACAAACTCATTGGTGGGCTTGGTAATGACACCTACCTCGTCAGCGATGCAGGAGACTTAGTAGTTGAAGGCATAGCAGAGGGCATTGATCTGGTTAAGTCTAGCCTTGCTGATTACACTTTGACTGAGCAGGTGGAAAACCTACTTCTAGTCGGCAATGCCATCAAGGGTATGGGCAATGACTTAGCGAACACAATTACTGGTAACGCTGCTAACAATATTCTGTTTGGTGGTGATGGAAACGATGCTCTCTTTGGTGGGGTTGGGGACGACAAACTGATTGGCGGAGTAGGAATTGACACTCTCACAGGTGGTGCTGGAGTGGATACTTTCGCTCTGTTGGAAACAGGCGGAGATATCATTACGGATTTCGATCCGAGCAATGATATTATCGCTCTAAATCAAACTGCCTTTGGGCTACTCGATCAAATAGTTGGTTCAGTCTTAAACGCTAGCAAACTGGTAGTTGTTAACAGTGATGCAGTTGCACTAGGGGGTGCATTGGATCTTCTGCCCAGCCCGCTAACTCGCCTGATCTACAGCACGGAAAGCGGCAACCTTTTTTACGATGCCAATGGTACGAGTTTGCCAGGGATCGTGAATGGTCTCGGTGAAGGCGGTGGGCTAATTGCCACATTTGAAAAAGTACTTGGGGCTGTACCCACTCTTACCAGCGCTAATTTCGTAGTTGATTCAATCGTTTAAGTGGCAACTATTGACATAATCTAGCTTTTCTAAAAAGAAGGGATTACAGGTAAAAGGGCATCCTATATTTTAAGGGGTTCCTCCATCTGTAGTCCCTTCTTTGTTGAAACGGTGTTATTTATGTATGGTGCCACGTGCATACCCCAAACTGTCTAACTTCCGCCGCCCAAGTGTAAATGACTTTATGACGTATTTGTAAATGTTTGGGATGAGGAGTGCGAACACGTCAAAACAATGCATTTCTGCCACTAAACGTAGTGCTAGGAGGTCTTTCCTAGCCATTTTTCCAGGGGTGTGCTACCAATTTGCCTGATGCTGATAGCGAGAGTAGTTTGGCATTCTAAAGGAAAGCGTTAGAGAAATGCCATGACAACCTTATCAGCTTTTTCGGATGAACTGGCAGAAGCGATCGCCTATGCCGCTTCGATGATTGTCACCTTGCCAGCAAGACGCTTTACAATCAGCGGGGTTCACTGGCGTTCGGGGATTGTGGTTACTACTGTAGACGCAGTGCGCTGTAGAGGGGAGATGGCGCTGTTGACTCCAGACGGTGAAGCGTTGTCTGCGGGCATCGTGGGAACAGATCCGGGAACGGATATTGCAGTCCTGCGCGTAGATGCGCCCGATCTGCCAATCGCCCAGATGGGCAACCTGGATACCCTGCGGGTTGGGCATCTCGTGCTAGCGATTGGACGTTCAGATGATGGAAACATTCAGGCTAGCAGCGGTATTCTGGCATCGGTGGGTGGGGAGTGGCAAAGTTGGACAGGCGGGCGCATCGATCGCCTGATTCGTCCAGATATTCGACCGTTTCCCGGATTTTCGGGCAGTCCGCTACTCGACACTCAGGGGCGCGTTTTGGGAATCAACACTACACATTCGCACGGTCGCTTTGCCATCACCATTCCTATTACCACTGTAAATCGCGTGGTGGATCAGTTGCTAGAGCGAGGACGAGTGACAAGAGGATATTTGGGGGTGGGGCTACAGCCTGTAGAGTTAACTGCCCAGTTAAAACAGTCGCTTAACCTCAGTCAAGAAGTAGGTGTGTTAATCGTGAGTGTGGAGGCGGACAGCCCTGCCGATCGCGCTGGAATCCTCATTGGGGATATTTTACTAACATTGGGAGGAGAAGCGATCGCCAGTATGCAAGCGCTGCGATCGCCTCTCCGCTCTGAGCAGGTCGGTCAACCTATTGCGGCACAACTTATTCGGGGCGGACAGCTAATCGAACTGACGCTAACCGTTGGTGAACGCTAGCCCTACTTTTGAGGATGTTCCAGTGATTCGGGTTCTGATTGTGGCTCACTCACTCATCATGCAGGCGGGGCTTGAGGCGATGTTGATGCATGAGCCAGCGATTCAAGTGGTTGGACGCACGGCTGACCTGACCATACTGGAACAATGCTTTCAGTCTCGCGCCGCTGATGTAGTGATCCTGGAGTTTGCCCTACTGACGGGTGCTCACTTCAAAATACTCACCCCTCAAGAAGTGGCGATCGCACTTTTGGTTACGCCTACTGAATCTTACTCTGCCGCGACGCTTTTGAAGTGGGGTGTTCGCGCCATCCTGCCAATGGATATCACAACAGCCGGGATGGTTCTCACCGTTGAGGCGATCGCAGCCGGTCTGGTTGTCCTACATCCTGATGCGTCGGACGTTCTGCTCCAGGAACTACCCGAATCGAACGAACCCGTCTGTGCCGATGACCTGGATGCTCCTCTCACTCTCCGCGAAGTTGAGGTTCTGCAACTGCTGGCAACGGGACTGAGTAACAAGGCGATCGCCCGTCAACTTAACATTTCTGAACACACCGTCAAGTTTCACATTAGCTCGATTTTCTCTAAGCTCAACGCTTCCAGTCGCACTGAAGCTGTCACTTTAGCTATGCGGCAGGGACTCATTTTTATCTGATTCGCACCCATTTCTTTATACCTATTCCAGTCGGCTAAATGTGGCCGAATGTAGCACTTTACTAAATTTGGTTGCGATGCTCAGCAATCCTTGCCAATCTTGATTATAGCGTCTCTCAAGTAACCAAAGGTAGGGACAAACGGATGTTCGCCCCTACCTTTGGTTTACGCTAGTGAAACCGCCGTAAGGCAAAAGTTGATTCGTTTGTAAGCTTCGGAGCAAGGCATTATGGATCTAACAGTGATTAAATTTTCCTCAGAAGACTGCGGCATTTGTCACAAAATGTCCTTTTACGACCAGAAGGTAGTAGAAGAGTTAGGGCTACAGTTTGTCAGCGTGAAGATGCAGGACACGGCAACCTATCGCAAATATCGCAAGATTTTACTCACTCAATATCCTGACAAGGCAGAAATGGGCTGGCCCACTTACTTGATTTGTGATTCACCAGAAGGTGAGTTTAAGATTTTGGGCGAAGTTAAAGGGGGACACCCTAAAGGTGAGTTTCGCACTAAGCTGCAAGACGTGTTGAATCAAGTTGCTGCGAATTAAAGCTTACAGCGTCTCTCAAGTGGATAAACCCAAAGTAGGGGCAAACGGCGTTTGCCCCTACCGGGATTTGTACTTTACGCCAGTGAAAACTGCTGTAGGACCCTTATTCTCACCTGATGCACGTTCAGTGGGGCGATCGCCACTCCACTTATGCCTTGCGAGTTACTCTTTTCACAAAGAACAAGCCAGCCAATCCCAACAGTGAAGCTGCACCCGTTGCAGGTTCAGGAACGGTGGTAGCGGCTAAACCAACCAGTTGAACGGATTCATCGCCAATTACACCAAGAGTGTTGGCACTACCGTCGGACAAGTTGATGTTATAAAGCGTGGAGTTGGAAGCCGCGTAAGCCACGTTGCCACCCATGCCATCGGACAGGATATCAAATCCGCCTACAACATCAAAGTCAACCCCTAGGGAACCAATGGTCATCAATGTGCCATCGTTAGGAGGATTTTGCAGCACCAGCACGTCTAAAGCAGAGTCAATTCCAAACAGTTGAGTCATCCGAGTAGGGTCGGGAGACGGTGCGAAAGAGTTGGTGTAAGCCGCAGCCGTGATGTTAGGGTTAACGCCAGCGTTAGAATCCTCGTCGTCGTAAGCTAAATTTCCGTCGGGCTGGAAACCTGGAGTATCGGGGAATCGATCGGCGATCGCCCCCGTATCAACATTGATCCGAAGATTCTGATCGTTGCTGCCCACTAACCGCAGGCGATCGGGTACAGGGTTAAAGTCAAACCCTGACTGGTTTCCTCCCTCAAACTCAATCGGAGACAGCGAACTCACTTTGCTTGCTGCACCCGTTCTAAAATCGATTGTGTAGATATCATTTGTATCGGTGATGCCATAGAGCAGCCCATTTGCTGGACGAACATCAATTCCTAGCAAATTTCCCTCAACGCCCGTTACCGCTACACTGCGGGTTCTTGTGGGATCATCAGGATTAAACAGAACCAGTGAGTTACTGTCAGTCAAACCAATCAGTTGAACGGTCGCCGCCAACGCAGGGGTGACAGCGCCAAATAAACCAACTAACGTTGTCACTGTCGTAGCAGTAATGAATGTGCTGAGCCTGTTCAGTTTCATGGGAACCTTCCGCATTAAGTGATGATCTTGTTTAGAAGAACATGGAAACGACTTGTAGAAGACCGTAAATTCACGGGCTTTTGTATCGTTGTGCTAGGGATACGGAAGGAGAATGGCTTCAGATGCACTGCCGAATTGGCTTCATCTAAGCTTTATATAATTGGTTCTACAAACCTAAGTTTTTGAAGGAGGGGTAAAGAGGAGAGAGGGGTGCCCTTCACCGTTTCTTTCACCGTTTCCTTCACCGCTGTAGTTAATGCAGTGCATGAAGCTTTTATCAAGAAGGTGAGTTTTGTCTCACTCGTAACAAAATTACTCTGTAGACCGGACAAATATGGCTGTTTGGAAATGTTGCCTTCGAGCGAAATATTTCGTTACAGAAGCAAATCATATGGAGTTGGATATGACACGAGTAGTTCAAAAATTAGGGTGGAGTCTGGTGGCGATCGCCGCTTCAGTCACACTACCATCAGTTGCTAACGCCATAGAACTCACCTATGGCGCAACAGCTTTAGAAGAAACTAGATATCTGTCGCTAAACCTCGCAGGTCGAAGCATTGGTAGTGAAAAGGGAGAAGAAACTGTAACCTACCTCAATCAACGATTACAGGACTTTGGCTATGAGCCAACCGAGCAGCCATTCAGCTTTGAACGAGCAGGCGAAACTTACGACGAAGTAAACATCATTGCAGAAAGATCGGGTACTTCAGGGAAACAAGTTATCATCGGCGCACATTATGACACTGCCCCCAGTAGCGCCACGTTAGACCGGTCTAACTTACAGGGCACCAACGACAACTCATCAGGAGTAGGCGTTTTGCTAGAGCTAGCTCAACGTGTAAGTGCCTATGAGGATATCAGACACAGTTTCAAGTTCATCCTATTTGGCGCAGAAGAAGTTGGGCTAATTGGCGCAGAATACTACGTCGAAAACATGAGCGAAGACGAAATTGACAATACTATTGTGATGATCAATCTCGATAGCTTAATTTTTGGGGACAAACTTTACCTTAATGCCGGTCCATCGGCAGCTAACCGTTCTAGTCTGGGACGATATCGCGACATAGCCCTAGAAATTGCTCAAGAACTTGGCATTGCGGCTGAAACGAACCCTGGCTTAAATCCTGCCTATCCTGCTGGAACGGGCTGCTGTAGCGACTTGGAGGCATTTGACCCAGTTGTGCCCGTGTTGGCAGCAGAAGCAACCAACTGGGAAATTGGCGACTTAGACGGCTACACTCAAACGAGCGATCCAAGAGTTCCAGATGGTCGCACCTGGCACGATCCGGCAACGGATAACCTGGAATTCATTGAAGAGATCTTTCCAGGACTAATCGAAGAACGCACACGAGACTACACTTTGATTTTTGATACCTTTCTGGGCAGAGTTAATTCCGGTGCGGTTTCCGTCCCTGAACCTGCTGGCGTGGTAGGCTTGGCGATCGCTGTAGGCTTAGGCGGCCTGTTCACCCGAAAGCAGAAAGAGTCCAAATAGATTTCAGACTGGCACCAAATCCGGCAGTACATATAAGGGATTGCTGGTTTTAGTTATGAATAGTGCGTGGAGGCTCAGCCTCCACGCACTATTCATACTTAGTACAGAGTGGCGGAAGTTTGGCTACCATAGTGCGGACATCTTGCCCGCGTGAGCGAGACCGCTCACACTTTAAACGGTTGGCAAATTTGAGCCGAAATCTACTAGTTAAGCAACGCCCAGTACAAAGATGAGTTAACACAGGAATAAGCGGCAAACCTTTCTCACTAAGGCTCTGCCGCGTATCCCTCATCCCTCATCCCTCCTACTACATTCAGCTTCCCAAAACTTTGTTAACTCTCAGCAAATTTTCTGCGATGAAATTGTAAATTTCCTCAGATCGCTTTTGCGAACGATTCATACATTCAGCCAGCAGTCGTGTCGTGTTGTAGTAATTAATCAACAGCGCCTTCTCCTCCTCATCAAAATTCCAGTCAGAGCGCAACTTGAGCCGTACCCGCATCAGTTCTCGCAATCGTTGCTGCCAATAGGGACGGCACGACTCCCACCAAACAAACTTATTTTGGTAGTTAGCCTGCTGCTGCTGAATTTGAAACAGCATTTCTTCCACAGAATAGGCTACCTGTGCATCACCATCTCTCGCTTCATCTTGAATTCTCTTTAACGCGCTCAAAAAGATATCACATTGAATATCGTCAGCATGGAGTGCCCGATAAAACAACACATGAAAATTGAGTTGATGACTAGAAATAGCGCTAGTCGCCACAAAATAGTCCGGAAACTCTAGAGATTTCCTCGACATCTGATTGATCTTGGCGGCCGGACCAGGATCTTCGAGCGTGAATACAAAATACCAGGCACGCAGCAACGTCTGCTTATACAAATGTTCTGTGCTTACTTCGTGAGCAACTTCCTCGACAAAATCATTCAACCACTCCAAAAAAATATAAATCTTTTGATGGGCTTCTACCAACTGGTCAAGTACTTGCTTGATATCCAACAGAAACCGATCGATATCTGGCTGATCAAGCAGCTCAGCGATTAGCTCAAATACAAAGCGCCAGCGATGCTCCATCACGTGCTGGTAAATCTTGTCCTTATCTTTGGAGCCTTGAGAGAATACCCTCTTAGTAACTAACCGACTTGCTGTTAAATACTCCTGAAACGTTAAATGCGAAAAAGAACAATAATTTGAAGCCCGACTCACAATCAAGCCATGCTGTAACTCAATGGCATCCAAAACGCTCTTCGTCGGGATTCGTAAACGCTCTAGCTTGTAAGTGTGATGAAAGAAATCTTCAATAATTAACTCAACGTCCCGTCGCCAAAACAGAATCTTCTGCTGAATAAAAAATTTAGTGGCAATCCGACTGAGTAAAGCCTCCTTTTCCCTGGTCTTTAAATATCGATAGGGGTTGTTTCGCGCAATATTACGAAAGTCATCCCATTCTGATAGAAGAATCTCAAAACCTCTGCGATAAAGGTCTGAGCGGCTACGGGGAAACTGCCCATCTGCTTCAAACACCCTGCAAAGCAGAGTTAACAGCAGCGGCGTGCGGGCCAGTTCAGCAAGTGCAACACTGCTGCTCAGGCGATCCATAAACTGCTTGCCTCTATCCTGCTTGAGAATTGCCTGAAACCATTTTTGAGCAAAGTCGGCAATCTGAGAACGCTTAAAGTCAGCAATTAAAACTTGCTCAAAACGAGGTAGCTGGAGACGTAGGGGAGGTCTGCAACTAAACACATACCGACATCGATGAAACCGTCTAGTAAATTCCTGAATTTGCCTCTGAACGCGATTGCGATCCGTTTCCTGGACTTCATCTAGCCCATCAATCAATAGCAAGATACGTCCACTGGTTAATAGCTGGTCTGCTACGGCGATCGGATTGGGAACCTGGCACCAGGTAAAGTACTGCTCGATATAAGCCTGTAAACTAGGACGGTTCTCCGCTTCTGCAACATCCTTAAACGAGAGGAAAACTGGAACCAGATTGGGGAAAAGGGCACCCTCACAGCAACGAGTCGCCAACCACTGCAAATAGACGGTTTTGCCAGAACCAGGTTTACCAAAAACCAGCAATCGCTCGTAATTTCGGGCTACCTGCTCACCCGAAAGCCGTTGACTATTTGGCACCCGGAAACCAAATCGGTCAAAGTTGTCTACATCTATCTCCCCTTGCAGGCTCTCTTCATCAACAATATTGTCGTCTTCTGAATGGTGCTGCCGCAGCAGATCGATATTGACATAAATCTCGTTGATGCTAATATCAGTCTTTAACACAAAGAGCTGCATCGCCGCACAGTCATGCTGAAGGCGCGACCGAGTGCAGGCCCGGATTTCTTCAACGATACGATCTATACCAGTAGCTCCTCTAGCTCCGGCTACTGGCTTTGAGGTAGGACTTGAGGTGGGATAGGTTGATGGGTCTTCGCCAACCTCCCTCCAGTCCAGCTCAAGGGCAGTACAAATTCCTTCAAACGTGCTAAAGGCCAAATTTTCCCTTTGAAAGAAACGAATCACCGTCGAGCGATTAACGCCCGCATTTTTGGGGCAAGTTTGGCTTTCTTCCCCTTCAAACTGATCTTCTAAGGACAGGTGAGCTTT
>JAAUQZ010000058.1 GCA_012033355.1 Leptolyngbyaceae cyanobacterium RM1_406_9
TCTGATGGTGGACATCGCTGTGCCGCGAGATATTGCCGCCGACGTGGCTGAACTGGACGACGTTTTTCCTCTACACCATTGACGACCTGCAGGAAGTAATCCGCAATAGCCTGGACCAGCGCCAGCGTGCGGCCCAGGACGCCGAACTGATCGTCAATAGCGAGACCAGTGAATTCCTACGTTGGCTGGAACAACGCCAAGCCACGGAAATTGTGCAGGATTACCGGCGCCAGGCCAGTGAGCTGCGCGATGCCAGCCTGAATCAGGCCCAGCGCATGCTGGCAGCCGGCCAAGATCCACAGGAAGTGCTACGGCAGTTGGCCAATCAGCTCACCAACCGACTGTTGCACCAGCGACCCAGGGCTTACGCGCCCTTGCTGCGGATGGGCGCCACGATCTTGTGCGCGAACTGGCCCATGTCCTGCTGGATCAGACACCGGCCAAAGCCCCCGACAAATCCCAGAGCTAAGCTCTGGGGTACACTATTGCCGACATTCACACCAGCGCTCGGATCTGCCGGCGCGTTCCAGGCCCCATGCACCCACAACTCGAAACCATCTTCGACGAAGCAGAAAATCGCTACCTCAAGCCAGAGGAACTGAGCCTTCTGGGTGAATACGTAGACTCTCTCCCTGAACGGCTAGAAGCCTATCGCAACTTGCGCGATCGCGAACTCAAGATTATGCAGTCCGTCGCAGACCAGCTTCAACTAGAACTGCCCCAAGAAAAAGTTGAGATGCTCGAACGCAGCATCAAAAATGCGCTGCTAATGTTGCGCTATTGTGCGATGGGGATGCTGCTCAACGACGAAGCCTTTGTTCAAGAAAGGTTATTAGGCTGGTTGAGCCTAACTGTTCAGGTCTACGACACCCGTTCCATTGATGCAGTACTATATCGACTCCTCAATCAGCGCCTCAAGCAAGCCCTCAACCCCAGACATCTAGCCCTACTAGGTTCCATGCTGCTGCTAGCCCAAAATACTCTACAGCAACCCGCAAGCGCCGACACCAGGCGTTAGATTTTGTTATTTGTCATTTCACTCTCCACCCCCGAAAACATGATTTCCGTTGCTGACTTACTTACAAATAACCGTATTCCCAGCAATTACTTCGCAACTGATGCCTATGTGCGGGGTGATCTGGAGTTGGGCTTGCTGGAAAACCGTCAGGGCGATCGCCTGCTTGCTGTCCCTGAGACTCTAATTCAAGGCATCTACGCTGGACTAGATAAGGAAACAGGGCAAGCCTCGTGCTTGGTGTTATTTAACTGCGGTCGCTGGTGGGGCAAAAATTTCTACGTTCGTTTTTGTGAGCAACTGACAGACTACTACAGCGTCTCACCTGCCGATATGCCAATGGTCGAATTTCTCCAAGCCCTGCAACAATGCTGGATCACTCACGGCTGGGGCAAAATTGAGCTTGACCAAAGCTATCAGCATCGCGGTTTTTTAGTCATCAAAGTTTGGAATTCTCCCTTTGCTAAACTGGCTCCTCAAGGGAAGCAGCCCGTCTGCTTCCTAGAAGCCGGAATTTTGAGCGCTTTCTTTAGCCAACTGACGGGGCGAGAGCTGCACTGCATCCAGACAACCTGTGAATCTCTTGGATCTGACTGTAATCGATTTGTGATTGGCTTGACCAAGCGATTAGAGCCTGCGGAAACTCTAGTTACGAACCTGGATCATGAGGCGATAATGCAGCAGATTTCTAGTTGATATTCAGAATAAATCCTGGTGCAATAAGGGGCTTAAGCCCCTTGCTCTACAAAAGCTTTGCAAAGAATGAAATGAGCCAGATTTGCATATTCAATTTGCCTAGCTATGGCTACCGCCATAAATGGCCACCGCTATGTAGCCATCCTAAATGGGTTGTGAGAGGCGCACCCCTCCGGGGTGCGCCTCTCACAACTACTCTTCCTACAACTGATTTAGGACTGCTATATCTAAAAACTTAGACCAAATTCCCACTAATTTTGTTAGGTTCTATAGACCAAGCTATGGAAGTTTGTCGTCGTCGTGCCCAGCCAAGTTGGAAGTGAGTTAAAGCAATCGAAGTATCGGCTCCTCGGACTGGTGGGGCAAGGGCAATTTGGTCGGGTTTTTTGCGCCGTTCATCGCCAAACGGGTCGTCTGGTGGCGCTGAAAAATCTGGAGCATCAGCGCTTTCCGACGCACAAGTTTTTGCGTGAACTGCGATTTTTGCTGAGCTTGCAGCACAAAAATATTGTCACCTGCCAAGCGCTAGAACACACTCGCACAGGACGCTACCTGGTGATGGACTATTGCGAGGGCGGCACCCTTCGCAACCTGATGTCAGGAGACAGCTTCCTCAATTTGCCTCAAAGCCTGAAGCTGGTGGCTGACATTTTGGCGGGGCTAGATCATGCCCACAGTCGCGGCATTGTTCACTGTGACATTAAGCCAGAGAATATTTTGCTGAATTTACAGCCATCGGGCTGGACGGCTCGAATTTCTGATTTTGGCATTGCTCGGCTGAATCAAGAATTGGTTGAGCGGGGAATGGGAAATACAGGTTCACCTGCTTACATGGCTCCAGAGCGGTTTTATGGGCAGTATTCACCTGCTTCTGATCTTTACTCAGTCGGCATTTTGCTGTTTGAACTAATTACCGGACATCGCCCGTTTTCGGGTACGCCAGCAGAGCTAATGTCGGCCCATCTGAATCATCCCTTAAAGTTGCCTGACTCGATTCCTCCGGCGTGGCAGCCGATTTTGATTACTTCATTGCAAAAGCTTTCGGCGCGGCGGTTTCGCTCGGCGGCTGAGATGCTGTCTGCCTTGCAGATTGTGGCGGTGGAGCAGGGGTTTGGCTCTTCGCTGGAATCTCAGGCAAATGTGCCATTGCTGCAACCCAAAAGACCTGCTCCCGTTTGCGAATTTCGCTTTCAGCAGTGTGAGCCATTGCCGCACGCGATCGCCCATTTAACGCTGGCTCCGCAGACCAATACACCGTTGCAGCGATCGCACTCTATTCCCCTAGCAAATCTGTGCTGGACAACAGGCAGTCAGGTTGCTCATCAACTGCTGCCTGCCGAAACTTTAACCGGGGCGGGCGATTTGCGCCAAACCTGGCATACGGTTTTGCCTTCACCCGTGCGAAATTTATGGCTGTGTTCTCAAGGCTGTTTTGCGGTCACGGCTGAGGCGGTTTATTTCTTGCCTTTGTTTAATCTGGCGGCTCATCCGACTCCGCAGTTGGTGGCAATGCCAGGTCAGGATTTTGTTGCGGCGGCAAAGGGAAATTGGTTGGCCACCCTGACGACACCTCTTGATGCGGAGGTAAATATTTTGGAGTTTTGGCGGTTTTCTGAAGTAGAGCCTGGATTCAAGCCGTCTGCGCGGCCAATTAAGCTAACCCTGAAGGGGCATCCTTCCACAATTAAGCTGATTGCGCTGGATTCTCGTCATGTTGCGGTTGCTTCTGGCTTGCCGTCCAGAACAATGTCGCCATTCACAAAGCCAGAGCAGCATTCTGCGACCTTAATTGAAGGGTTTACTCGACGGGGCGATCGCCTCGGTTCTCTAATTTTGCCTGTCCCAATCGGGCAAGCGATTCCGACGGCCGTTCCCTATCAACTGCTGGCGACGGATCTGCAAAATCCTCAGTCTATATTGCTGATTGACCTAAAACCCTTTAGGATTGCGCGGCTGGGCGTTGAAATTGTGCCTGAGCTTTTGCTGGCGACCCGTTGGGGCTACATTCTGGCAGATAACAAGGGGCAAATCGTACTTCTAGACCGTGAAGGTCAGCAAATTAGTCGGATTGATGGCCCAGGTCACATTACGGCGATCGCCCCATTTGACCCAAGCAATTTGCTCATCGCTACCTGGGATGGGGAGAAAGGCAATCTCTACACCGTCGATCTGATGCAGCTAGACATCGATTTATTGTTTTAGAGTATATAGCAGTCCTGTTTTTATTGTTTTTATTGACGAAAGTGCCCACCCTCCGGGCGGGCACTTTCGCAGGGTTTACATGGGTTAGTGCTTGGTAAATTGCTGCTAGGGGTCTGTTAGTTGCTATGTCTGATGAATGGCTAACGCCCAGTCATTTTGTGATGTTGGGTCTATTGTTTGGGTTTGCGATCGCCCACAGCGGTTTGGCGGCGTTGCGTCCTCGTGCTGAGAAGCTAGTTGGTGCAAGGCTTTTACCGCGTTTTTTTTGCGCTGGTGAGCTTGCCCCTGGCGACAGTTTTGATCATCTACTTCATGAATCACCGCTATGACGGGTTACAGCTTTGGCAGTTGCAGGGCATTCCTGGTGTAGAAATTGCGGTGTGGACGCTCTCGGCAATTTCTTTTGTTTTCCTCTATCCGGCAACGTTTAATCTGCTGGAAATCGCGGCAGTTCAAAAGCCCCAGGTGCATCTGTTTGAAACGGGGATCATTCGGATTACCCGTCACCCGCAGATGGTCGGGCAGGTGATCTGGTGTGTCGCCCATGCGCTGTGGCTGGGAACGACGTTTATGCTGGTCACGTCGGCGGGGTTGATCCTGCATCATCTATTTGGCGTGTGGCATGGCGATCGCCGTCTACAAGCCCGCTATGGTGAATCTTTTGAAACCTTAAAATCTCGAACTTCGATTGTGCCATTTCTGGCAATTTTTCAAGGACGGCAAACCCTTGATATGAAAGAGTTTTTGCGTCCTGCATATCTGGGTGTAGCGGCTTTTGTGCTGTTACTTTGGTGGGCACATCCAATTTTGATCCGTGCGACGGGGAGCATAGGCTGGTAGCATGATCCCAAAGCAGACTTTAAACAAGAAATTTAGAGGGATCATGGTGCTAGCGGTTAGCGAAAAAACATTTAAAGAAGAAGTTTTAAATGCCCCGACTCCTGTTTTAGTTAATTTTTGGGCCCCCTGGTGCGGTCTGTGTCGCCTGATTAATCCGATGCTAATGAAGTGTCAGACCGAATGTGGGTCTGAGATCAAGTTAGTCAGCATTAATGCAGACGAAAATTTGCGGCTAGCCAACGCCTATCGGCTGACGAATTTACCCACCGTCATCGTATTTACAGGCGGTAAGGTACTGCATCGGCTAGATAAATTCCGCAATCGGGATGACCTGCGACTGGCAGCTGATGAACTGCAAATGACGCTGGATGCGATCACCAGCTACAGCTATACAGCCTGAGACTGACGCTGGTTGTGCAGCTTCTTCCACCCTCATGTGGGATGGGCATCTTGCCCGTCCAAATCAAGCAGGCAAGGTGCCTGCTCCACAGGAACTCCAGATTTCTGGAATACTTGCACGTCGCGCTAATGGTTACGCTCAGCTTGCTGAGCGACAAACTGAATCACAGAAAGGGGAATTTCGTAGAAATACTGCTGGCGAAATTGCTCTTCTTGAACGGCTGAGAGAAATTGGGCGGTCACTTCAGTCATCTGCTGATCTGAGGCGATCGCCCCCTCTGCTTGCTGCCAACCAATCCAAAAACCCTGCTCTGAGGAAGTCACCTCAAATCCTAAAACTTTCAGGCATTTGAACCCAAGCTGAAGACTGCGATCGCCAATTCCCAATTTCTCATGAAGCTGCTTGCGGGTAGCGGTTTTCCCGGTGCGGCTAAGGTATTTGGCAATTCCGACGAGCTGCTGCCAGATTTGGGAGGGCGAGTTTTGGCTGGGAGGGGGGTAGGCGATCGCCAACTTGCGGTTTTCTGGAGCGCTCTGCGAAACCACGACTGCATTTCAGCCCAACTGCTGGGGCAGTGCGTCATTTGGAGGGGGTTATCTTCCGGTTCGAGTTCCTGCAAGGCTTCTCCCTGTCGCCAGTCTAAAATCCAGTTTGCTGGAGTTGCGGTAATCGGGCTATCGGCAGTCTGAGGGCGAAGGGCAATCAGGCGGATCTCGTACTGCTTTTTGTAGGTGTTGTAGTCTAGTTCAGCGATCGCATCACACCGCCCCAGAGGAATTTCGTCTCGGTAATGCTCCCACCAAATTCCTGGAAAGCCCTGGCTGGAGGAATCATCACAGATATCAAACTCAGTTTTGATGTAGCGAATCTTTCGCCCTTTCCAGTCCTTAATATTTTGATTTCTAACATTTTTGAACCAGCAGTTTTGCAGCAGCAGCCTGGGAATGGGGTTCCCCATACCGTAAGGTTCCAGCAGCTTGAGTTCCCGAAACAGGTCTTTGCCCAGTTCCACAACGGTTACGGTCAGGTCAGCCCGAATCACACTAGAAATGGATTCGCTGCCAAACTGCTGTCGAAACTGACGGTTAATCGCTTCGGTAAACAGGGGAAGATTTTGAACGGGTAGGCTTAGTCCTGCCGCGTAGGGATGCCCACCAAAACTGGTTAGCAGATGCGACTGTTCCTTAACCAGTTGGTACAGGTCGATTTGATTGACGGAGCGGGCTGATCCCCGTGCGATCGCCCCTTCCGATGCAGCTACTTCTAAATCAGCCGATTCAGTTGTCAAAAGAATCGTAGGGCGACCGTAAGTTTGAGCAATCTGCCCTGCGACTAAGCCCAACACGCCAACTGGCCATTGGGGATCAGCGAGTACAATCACGCTGGTGGTAGACAGGTCAACCTGCGCTAAACGGGCAGTCACCTGCTGCATCACGTCTTTTTGCAGCGCTTTGCGGCGGGCGTTGGCTAGCTCGGTTTCTTCTGCCAGGTAGCGACAGCGCTCTGCGTCCTGGCTGGTGAGCAGTTCCACCCCAAAGCGGGCATCTCCGTGAATTCGGCTGATGGCGTTGATGCGAGGGCCGATGCCAAAGGAAATATCGGTGGGGCGATCGCCACTGCGCTTACAGAGTTCCAGTAGACGGGCAATTCCAGGACGAGCCGGAGTCCCTTGAGTGTTCTTTTGAAGCTGCTCAATACCCCGTTGCGCCAGATAGCGACAGTCTCCCATTAGTTGAACCAGGTCGGCAATCAGTCCGATCGCCACCAAATCTAACAATCCTTCTAATGGACGATCGGGGGCGGGGAGTGTTTGGTAAAGTGCCTCGATCAGCTTGTAGCCAACTGCTACACCAGAGAGGTGCGCTAGGGGATGCTCTGGGGGAAAATAGCGGGGGTTGATGATGGCGGTGACAGGAGGGCGATCGCTCGGCAAAGTATGGTGATCGGTGACAATCACATCGATTCCCAGGTTTTTGGCGTGTTCAAGTTCGAGGAGGTTGGTGCTGCCCGTGTCGCAGGTCACGATCAGGCGGCAATTTTGCGTTGCCAGAGCGTCAATTCCATGAATCGATAAGCCGTGAGATTCGGTCAGGCGATTGGGAATGAAGTAGCTTAGCTGTTTGTTTTGCGGAAAGAATTGCCCCAAGCCGTCCCACAGTACAGCGGTGGCGGTGATGCCGTCTGCGTCAAAGTCTCCCCAGATAGCGATCGCCTCTTCCTGTTCGTAAGCCTGCCGCAGCCGCTCAACTGACCGATGCATTTCCTGCCCAAACTCAAAGGGGCTGGTTGGTTGATATAGGTCAGGGCTGACAAAGCCTGCTACCTGCTCAGGATCTCGAATGCCACGCTGCCAGAGCAGTTGAGCCGCATAGCCTGACAGCCCAGCCGCACACTGATTGACCGCTTGCACAAAGGCAGTCGGCAGTTCAACAACGGGTTGGACTTGCCACTGAGGTTCAGTCATGACTTACCTCTTTTTTGCTCAAAACGGTTCTACGCTAGGTTTTGGTTTGGGAGGGGCGATCGCCAAAAGACTACCCACCAAAAACCCCAATACTAATCCTGAAATATGTCCGACAAAGCTTACCTGCGGGGTTGCCAGGTCAAACACAATCTGTAGACCAATGATAAACAAAACGGTTCGCAGGCGTTTTGCGGCGACTCTGGCTTTGTCTCGATACCAGCCTTGCAGCAAAATTGCCCCGATCGCCCCCAACAGTCCCATGATTGCACCCGATGCACCGACAACAATTTGATCTGAGGAGCCTAATCTAATCGCTATGATTGAGACGGCTAACATCGAACCTACACCGCTGAAGAAATAAGCTAGTAGAAATTTTTTACTGCCCAGAGAAGATTCCGCGATCGTGCCGAGAAAACATAGCCCGACCATATTCATTAGTAAATGGGCAATGCCGTAGTGCAGAAAAGTAGCAGTGAGCAATCGCCACCATTCCCCCGCAAAGACAACCGCTGGCACTAATGCGCCCAGTTGATAGAGCGTATCCAGATCTTCGCTGCCGCCCTGCCAAATTTCCACTGCAAAGACGGCTAGATTTGCTGCAATCAGAGCATAGGTCGCGTAAGCTTTGCTCTTAAGGAATGCTGTGCCGCCGTACTTCGATTCTTGCTGAATATCCGTTGCGAGACGTGCAAGAATTTGCTTTGAAGTTTGGCTGAGCGCCTGTTCACGATCAGCGGGTGGATGGGACAGTCTCCAGGCGATCGCATTTCTCAAAACTGCGTCACTGCGATCGCTCAGTGCCACCAGTCGCTTCTTTGCCTCAGATTCATTTCCCGCTGCCAGCTCAGCCGTCGCCAGCCAAAACTCACGGATGTTGGGTGGGTGCGTTGCCAGAGCATCCTCAAAGACCTGCTGCACCTGTTTCGGCTGACCACCAAACGCCAGAGCAAACATTCTCACCAGATTTAGCGTGACAGGATCGGTGCGTCGGGGCGATCGCTGCTCAAACTGCTCCAATTCTTGAATCAACTGCTCCAGCTTTCCCGTCTCCCCTAGAGCGCGTAAATAGTAGACCGCCAGCGTAGATTCGCTCAGCACTTTTTGCGGAAAGTGATGCTCAACCCAGATCAGCAACTCATCCCAGCGGGCACTCACTCGATAAAGCAGCGCTATGGCAGTTCGCCCCATGAGGGTTTTGGCAGAGCCGTAGCGGTCAAAAATACGGGTTGCTTCTTCTAACCTGCCTTGATGACCTAGCTCCATGCCGCGCAGCAGGTGCGGATATTCAAACAAACCGTCGGCGGGGTGAAGCCAGCGCAGCCCCATAGCCAGCCCACGAGCCTGACTGTACCTTTCCTGAGAGACGAGACGATTGACCTGAGCAAACCCGACAATCGGCAGCAAAATCAGCAGTGCCCACAGCCCGCCACTGATGAAACCAGCCCAGGCAGGCGCGAAGTAATAGGCCCCAGCTAGCACCAGCAGAATGATGGCTGCAACGATCACCCAGCCACGAGGCAGACGCGAAGCCCGCAGCAGCAGCAAAATGCAGGAAAAGCTAACAAGCTGGATGAGGATAACGTTCAGATCCATAAAGATGGGGATGGAAGCGATCGCCCTCTTCCAGTTGTGCTTCTAAATATAGCGTGATGGACTCATCATAATAGCTTCTGGCGATCGCCCCTCTTGAACCATTTCAACCTGAGAGCGCCCAGTCTGAAGCGCAAGCTGCTCTAATGCCAAATTTGCCTCGTCGGGTAAGTGAACGGGGGTTGTTTTCATGGTCTACAGGTTAGCACGATGGAATGGGGGCGATCGCCCTCTTGCGCTATCAGGTCTGCAACTTCTCGAAGAAGTCGCAGATTTTGGGAGTTGACTTTCTGCTGTGTGTTGCTGAAATAAAAGGACAGCAATAGTGCAGTAAGAGTAAAGTAAAAGAACCAGGGAGGAATTCACTCTGCCTACGCAAGAGCAAGTTCTAAAGTGTTTTGAATTATGTCAAAGGTTAACCAGTCTTTACCTCCCTATTTTCATGGTTCGCTTAGATCAGCGTACTGGTCAAATATTTGTACTGGCGGGTGAAGAAACCGAAATCCTCATCGATCGCAATGGCGAATGGAATTACGCATGACTCAACCTAATTTTGATGAGATGAGTCGGGAAGAATTGAGAGCCTATCTGCTTGACCATCGAGATGATGAAGCCGCTTTTCACGCTTATATGGATCGACTGGCGGCTGAACCTGTTGTGGCTCATGGCAAGCCTGAAGATCTCCAGGATGCGGCTCACTTTGCTGAAGCTTTAGCACGGGTTCAAAAGATTAAGCAGGAGCGGAGGAATCGAGGGGAGTAGCGATCGCCCCTCCGCTCAGTTCAGCTTGAGAGCATCCAGTCTGAAGCGAAGCTGCTCCAAGGCTAAATTTTCCTCGTCGGGTAAGTGAACGGTGGTTGTTTTCATGGCTTATAAGTTAGCACGGTGGAGTGGTGGGCGATCGCCCTCTTGCGCTATCAGGTCTGCAACTTCTCGAAGAAGTCGCAGACCTTGCTGCCACCCTTGAACTGGCGATCGCCTCTTAGAATGCAGATTGTTAGCAGATTCCATTTGAGAGGGATGACCGATGGATTTAACGACAACCCTGGCACAGGTCAAAACCCTGAGCGTTGACGATCGCATCCGTCTCGTTCAAGCGATCTGGGACAGCATCAGTGCAGAACCAGAACAGCTTGAGCTAGCCGAAGCCCAACAGCTTGAGCTATCACGCCGTCTTTCAGATTATGAAAGCAATCCCCAAGCGGTTGTTTCCTGGCAAGAAATTAAGGCTCAAGCTCTCTCTAGAGCAAAGGCAGATACATGAGTTTGCTAGTCGTATTTCGGGGCGAGGCGCAGGCTGAGTTTGACAAGGCGTTTGACTGGTATGAGCAACAGAAGGAAACGCGATGTGCGACTTTTCCAAACCCCCTCACCCTAAATCCCTCGCCCAGAGCAGAAGAGGGACTTCGAGCCACTCTTGCTCCCCTTCTCCCTACTTGGGAGCTAATCTTGTAGGGGTTTTATGGCGGACTGAAAGCCGATAGAGGCAAAGGCAAATCGTTCGAGGGCTGTAGCGAGGACTTTGACCCCAGGGAACGGTTGCTTTTTAGAGGGAGCAAAGCCCACCACTCGTGCTAGGGCTAAAACCGCATCCCCTAACGAGACAATAGGCTTGGAGGTGAACGTTTGCAATAGCAGCAGTTCAGAGGAGTCAAAGAGGGCATAAGCAGGTTGGGTTGGGTCTGCTCGAATGGCATAAGTCAATGCCAGCAATCGCCAAGCGACCACTGAATAAAAGGCGAGGGAATTGATCAGCGTATGGATATCATCAAACTGCCAGGTTTCGACATTCAGGGCACCGGACTTGAGCGTGTAGTGAAAGCGTTCGATGCGCCAGCGTAAGGCATAAAAGTGAACAATCCGTTGAACCTGCTCTAGTGAGTCAGTGGGCAGGGAACTCAACAGATACCACACGGCGGGGGTTTCAGGTGGGGGCATCACCTGCTGAGTGTTGAGGTCAATACAAGCAACCTCTTGGGCGACCACCAGCGACCACCCCTGCGTCTTGTGCTGGCTTGAACTCAAGTCTTGATCGGGGTAGACATTGACAGCGCCCGCTCGCAAATTCAGCACTAACTGCACCGCTCGATTTTGACGCTCTACGGTGACGCTCAACTGACCATAATCGCCCAGGTGAGGATAGACCTGCGGCAGCTTGTGGAGTTGTTGGGATGCAATCACTTCCAGGGGTCGAGGCTGATGCACTCGCACGAGCAACTCGACATTCGGCTGACGTTCTGCCCTAAAGAAGCTGAAGATGTCGCCTTCTCGGTCTTCAACCGCCACGATGGTCTTGCTCGATGCACAGAGATGCTCATTGATAGCGCTCAATCCCTTATGCCATTTGTTGCTCTCCTTTTCCTCTGGGGGTAAGTCTTGCCCCCCGTTTCGCGTCCAATACTGCTGGGCGAGCAGACCCAGCGGAAGCCCAACCTGATCGAGCAGCAGCACATTATGCTGCAACAAGCCCCGAACCTTGCCTTGAATCTCCCCTAAGCCCTCCATCGCCCGCTGCCCAGAATAGTTGTAATACGTCGTGTCTTGGGCGGCGATGATATACTCGCTCTCACTCGCCTCCACACCAGAGAGTGTGCTTTGCAGATGACCGGAGAGCATTTGATTGGCATCCATCTCTTGACGCGCGAATATGCCCGCAAAGGTTTGGCGAAAGCTATTGCCCATGCTTTGCGAAAACGACAAGCACGGTTTAGACACCGCTAGTTGATACGCCTTCTCTAGACTTTTTTTACCTGCGGTCGAACCCGACTCTGAAGCATCATTTCTGACATCTACTCTCTCCCTTTTCTGCTTACCACGCTCTCTACCTACTGTACTCCCACAATCCTGGCTAGCATCACAAAACCCCTACAAGATTAAGGGGTAAGGGGGTGGAGGAGGATCGGCTTCGTCTGCTTCGGGAGGAGTGGGGGGTGAGGGGGAGCCTGCTGCTAGGAGGGTAAGGATTTCTTGGAGAATTTTGGGGGTGTCGGCTTCGGTTTTCCATTCGCGCTGCTGAATGCGGTTGAGGTAGCCGCGCAGGTCGTAGTTGAGCGGCGAGTCCCAGGGAAAGTTGACGCGAATGGGGAGAATGACGGGTTTATGATTGGGGTGGCGATCGCGCAGTTCTTTTGCCCGTCTCACCTCCTCCGTCACCATTTCGCTTGTGGCAGACTTGGGCGACAGCAGCAGCAAAAAATAATCCGCACGCTCCAGTTCTTCATCAACCCGCTGCGCCCAGTTTTCACCTAGCCGGATGCTTTCCCCTGCCATAAATGACTCATATCCTGCCGCTTCCAGCGCCTCATAGAAACGCTGGGCAAGGCTCAGATCAGGGTCTTGACTGCGATAGCTGATAAACAGCCGAATCTGTTGGGGCAAAGTGGGTGGCATAGGGGCTGTTGTCCAGTCGTACTTGCACTGGAAATACAGCTAACTTTAGTGCCAGTCCGCACGAGTAGCCCGATTTCTGCAAAAAGATTTAGGACTCTGAGAAAGCTCTCAAACTCTCAGAATCTAGTACGCTGCGTCAACGAAAAAACTGGGGAGGCATCTGACAAAATCCTCTCCCCAGTTTAAGAACGCAATCGTGATTGAAAAGTTTAACGTACCGTTCTCAGGCTATCCACTTTATTCTTAAATAGCTCTGTAAAGATACTCATGACGGTGCGCTGCCGCACTTTGATGTTGACCGTTACAGACATTCCTGACTGCAATGCAATGTCCCGCCCGTTCACGTTCAGGGTTTGCTGGTCTAGCTCAATTTCGGCAGGAAAGGTGTAGAAAGGCGTAAGTTCAGTGGGAGGTAGAGCATCTGAACCAATCCGGATCAGTTCACCTTTAATGTCGCCAAACTCGCTATAGGGGAAGGAGTCAATCCGCACGTCAACTTCCTGATTTTCCTGCACAAAGCCGATGTCCTGGTTGGTGATCGCAACTTTAGCAACAAGGGTGTCATCTGGCACAATTTTAAGGATGGGTTCAACCTCACCCTGGTTAACTACGCCCTGAGCCTGGGTTTGCAGATCAAAGACAACTCCATCAACTGGAGCGCGAAGTTCCTGATATCGCAGGTTTAACTCCGTTTGGCTAAGCTGGCTGTCGATGTCGGCAACTTGCTTTTCGTTTTCGACGATCGCCTTATTCAACTCGCTGTCAATGGTAGCAATCTGCTTGTCATTCTCCGAAATGCGAGACAGTAAGTCAGTGCTGGAAACCGCCATCGTGTTTTGCAGTTCTTGCTGAGCTTGGGCGATCGCCAACTCTAACCGCGCCTTCTCCTGAGTCAATCGAGAGACTTCGGCCTGGGCGTTTAGCACTTCTTGCTCCTGTCGAGTTCTCTGAAGCCGTCCGAGTGCGCCCTCTTCAACCAGAGGCGCAATGTCACCCAAAATCGCTTGGTCGATTGCTAGACTCTCTTGAGCCGCTGCTAGCTGAATGTCAACCTGATTATATTCACGCTGACTTTGCATCAGCTGTAGTCGTGCGGCTGCGGTGCGAGAATCTGCTTCAGCGGCGATCGCCTGAAGCCGTTCTTGCTGTTCAGGCGTGAGGTTAGCCCCTGCGCTGGTGCCCCGTAGCTGCGACCGATACAGGTTGTTTTCTGCAATCAGAGCCGCCCGATTTTCAGTTAACGATAGGATCTCAGCAGGTAGGTCAACGCCTTCATCCGGTGAAGCTTGGGTTGCGCCGCTCAGTTGGGCCCGGTAAAACTGAATTTCCTGGGTTAGAGAGTTGCGAACCTGCTGGAGCGATCGCCGCTGTGCCTCAGATGCCGTTGGGTCAAGCCTCACCAGCACCTCTCCTGCTTCTACCCGCTGCCCATCCTCCACCAGCACTTCCTCAACCACACCGCCAACGGGCACTTCAACTTCTTGAACGCTGCCTTGAGGCTCGAGTTTGCCTGTTGCTGGGACGGCTTCCTCAATTTTGGCGACAGAAGCCCAAATTACAGCAAAGGTCGTGACGCTGACAATGCCCCAAACGATAGCGCGTGACCAAACCGAGGTTTGCTGTAGCACAACGGGCTGGTCAAATGCCTCAGTCCGAGCGACTTGGCTTGCTCCTGAGCCGTTAGGTTTGGGTTGAGCCGGAGCCGAGCCATTAGAGGGAGTTAGGGCAAACGATGGCTGCGTTTTAGCTCCGTTATGTCCGTTGGTGGTGTGAGATTTAGTCATGGGTAATAGCTGGGTTAACGGCGGCAGAGTGGATAGCTAGAGTGAGAAAAAAGACTGAGTGGATAAACTAAAGCTCGGCTTCCTGCTGCTGATAGAGACAGTAATAGCGTCCTTTCAGTGCCATCAGTTCTTCATGGGTGCCCAGTTCGACGACTGCGCCTTTGTCCATCAGCAAGATGCTATCGGCATTTTTGATTGTGCTGAGGCGGTGGGTGATGAAGAAAACTGTGCGTCCTCGGAAGGCTTCTGCCAGGTTGAGGCAAACTCGGCGTTCGGAGTCGTAGTCTAGAGCGCTGGTTGCCTCGTCTAGAATCAGCAGGCGTGGGTTTTGTAGAACGGTGCGGGCGATCGCAACTCGCTGTCGCTGTCCGCCAGATAGCGCCGATCCTCGTTCACCGACGCGGGTATTGTAGCCATTTGGTAGACCCATGATGAATTCGTGAGCAGCAGCCACTTTAGCAGCTTCAATAATTTCTTCGGCTGAGGCATCCGGGCAGGTCAGGGCAATGTTTTCTTGAACCGTGCCGTCAAAGAGCAGCGTATCTTGCGGTACGATACCGATTTGCCGTCTGAGCGAGTACAGTTCGACTTTGCCGATGTCGTACCCGTCGATCATAATCCGACCTGATTCCAGGTCATAGAGGCGGGGCAAAAGCTTCATCAAGGTACTCTTGCCGGAACCGCTCTGCCCGACTACGCCAACGAATATGCCTGCCGGAAACTCTAGCTTGACGTTGCAAAGCTGAAGCGGACCGCTGGGGCCAAACCGGAAGGAAACATCATCAAACGTGACTGCTCCCTCGATTGCAGGCATAGGAATATTCAGGCGATCGACTTCACTTGCTTCAGGAGCCGCGTCTACGATGTCGCTCAAACGTTCCAGAGACAAGGCAGTTTCCTGGAAGTTTTGCCAGAGTTGCGCCAGTCGCAGCAGTGGGCTGGTGACGTATCCAGCAATGATGCGGAAAGCGATCAACTGTCCGAGCGTCAGTTCACCCTGAAGTACCAGGTAAGCGCCGACCCACAGCACCAGCAAGCCAGACAACTGGTTGAGGAAATGGCTGGTCGATCCGGCTGTGGTTGAGGTAAGGACGGTTTTAAAGCCAGCACTGACATAGCGGGCATAGCGCTGCTGCCACTGCCAGCGCGATCGCAACTCCATATTTTGCGCCTTCACCGTCTGGATGCCCGACACCACCTCCACCAGGTAAGACTGCGTTTCGGCGTTGCGCTCTGCCTTCACCCGCAACTGCTGCCGAATCAGCGGCGAAGCCACCATCGCCAACACCACAAACAGCGGGATTGTTGCCAGTGACACCAGCGACAGCAGCCAGCTATAGATGAACATGACGACGATGTAGATTACCGAGAAAACGGCATCTAGCACCACCGTTAGGGCTGTGCCAGTGAGGAATTGGCGAATGTTTTCTAGCTCGTTAATCCGGGTTGCCAGTTCACCCACTGGTCGCCGTTCAAAGTAGCGCAAAGGCAGACGCAGCAAGTGGTCGATGATTTCCGAACCTAATGTCATGTCGATTCGGTTCGTAGTATCGACAAACAGATAGGTTCGTAAACTGGTGAGAATTGCCTCAAACACCGCCAAAACCAGCAGAAAGACTCCCAACACCTGAAGCGTATCGACGCTGTTTTGCACAATCACCTTGTCGATGATCACTTGAATCATCAGCGGGTTTGCCAGGGCAAAAAGCTGCACAAAAAAGGAAGCAATAAACACTTCCAGTAGAACCTTACGATGCTTGTAAAGCGAAGGCAAAAACCATTTCAAGCTAAACCGCTGTTGTGGCGTTTGCTTGGTGGGCTTGAGCAGCAAGATCTGCCCCTGTTCTCCCCAGGTTTCAGCAAAGTCGCTGGGTTTGCGCCGGATGATACCAACTTCGGGCACCGCAATCACCAGTTCTCGCTCACTCGCTGCATAGAGCAGGGCATAGCTTTCCTGCCACTGAAACAAGGCTGGAGGCTCAAGCCGACCGATCGCACTTGCAGGTGCAGTGACAAGCTGAGCATTCAGTCCCATCAGTTCTGCAACTGCACCACAGAGATCGAGCGAAAGACTACCCGTTCGCTCCATCTGGCTGACCAGCACTCGCTGAATCACATCCTTGCGGAAAGGAACGTTAAGATGACGGCTAACCATCTGAAGGCAAGCCATCGCACTATCAAGCGAGCCACGCCCCCGAACGAAGGGATACTTGTCGGGCTGTAAAGGTTTAGTGCTGTCGGTTCTAATGTGAGGATCGGCTTCTTGCGGACGATCGGGCGCGTAGGGAATCTCTAGCTCTTCCGTGATGATGGCTTCGACGTTAAGCGGTGTAGGAACGCTAGAGTCAGTTAGCAATTCGTCAAAATGCTGGAAGCCTGCAATCCGTGCAGGTTCGGAACCCGTCACCTCAATGTAGGAAAGATTGTCTTCGGGTTGGAGACGGCTACCGACCGAGAAGCCCGCGATCGCCCCGCCTCCACTCATTAACCAGAGCCGATTGTTCCCCAGTTGGCTCCAGGGCGTGATCCCCGGAGGCAAATTAGTCACAGCGGCATCAGGCAGTGCCTTTAGAGTCAAATCTTTGAGAATGGTGTCACCATTTGCCTGCCGATGAAGTTCTGCGCCAAGCAGGTCAAAGGCTTCAACGGGATGGCACTGCGTTTGGAAATAGGCGGCAATGATGGGCTGCTCTTCTAGCAGGGTCAAAAAATTTGCAGCAGATAGCGTCAGGCAAATGGTTTCGATGGAGGCGATCGCCGTCTCACAGGGCACGCCGCGCACCAGCCCAGCCCAACCTAAAATCGCTCCTGGCTGCATCAGTTCCAGCGTCACCGGGCGCTGAGTCCGGGGATCATAAGCCAGCGATCGAGCCTGACCTTGATAGAGAATGGCAACCTGGGCAGGCATCTTATCGCGCACCAAAATTGCCTGACCCATTCGATAGCGCAGCAGTTGAAACTGGCTGGCCAGCACCCCCAAATCGAAAGGTGGCAGCTTATCAAACGGGGTAACGGTTGAGAGAAATTCTTGGACGGAGGTTTTGGTATAAGTCATGAGGCAACGGGAGTTGCGTTATCGCTGGGGGACGTGGGACTGGGAGAAAGGGAACCTAGCTGGCTTAGCTGTTCCTGGAGCCAAGTGGTAAAGCACTCGTTCAATAGACGGCGACGCATGGGGTCGTCAAGTTGAGCCGGAATGAATTTCTCTAGACGAACAATCACCAGCCACTCGCCCACCCGTGTTGGGGCCCAAAGTTGCCCTGGCTGGCTAACCGAGAGCATTTGAGCCAGCGTTGGGTGGGGTACACTTAGCTCGACGGGCCCGATCATGCCGTCTGTTTGAGCTTCTGGACCCTGGGAGTAATCTCGGGCCAATTCGGCAAAAGATTGTTCACCTTCTAGCACTCGAAAGTAAAGTTCCTGAGCGATTCCTAAATCTTGAGTGCGAATCAGGGAGTAGATCACGCGGTCAAGCTGTCCTTTGCGGGTCAGGAAATAAGATTCTAACTTCGGCCCCCAAGTGGCTTGCTTAAATTTTTCAACCCTCAACCCTCGTGTTGCCAGAGCTTCTAGCTGTGGCTGGGTCATGCCATAGCGACCCAGCCATGCCCCCAGCACTTCGTCAGAGTTGATCTGGTTTTGAGCATAAAACTGTTCACAGGCAGCGGTTTTTTCTTCGTCTGTACAGGTGATGGAGGCGATCGCCTGCTCGATTAAAAGCTCCTGAAGAAACTGTGGCAGCATTTGATAGCCTGCTAACAGCGACAGGAGTTCCTCAGCTTCTATAGAGCGATCGCCAACTTTTAGAACTACAGTCATTTCAGCCAGTCTCTTAGAGGTTTTGTTTAAGGGAAAGGGTCTTGGGAGGACTCTCAAAAGCTCTGTCTTTAAGATTTCTTTAAGATTTGGAGTATCTCTACGCTCAGCTTGCCCAAAAGTTCATTCTGATTCTAATCAGCGTCCGTAAATATTAGGAACATCAGGAACACATCGCGATTTATGCCTAAACGGTTGCTTTAAGATTAACTGCTAGCTAGCACTCTGTAGGTAGGAATAAGTAAGAAGTAGAGAGAATCTAACCTTTCAGACCTATTCTGACTATTTCTGACTTCTGGAAAATGCACGACCCAAATTAACCTAACCCAATCTTGCCTAGATTTAGACGTATTAGTTTCTCACTGTGTGGAAAATGCCTAACCCTTTTCCTGAGAATAGGCTGAATTTACCTTTTATCCAGTCCAGTTAATCATCAATTAATCTCGTGATTCCGGAAGTTTGATTAACTGCTATAGAATTGATACCTGGTTTATCTTGAGGCTTCTATGTCTGCCGTGTCCTCTGCTCCGTTTTCACCTGAAGAGATTGCTGCTGAAGGGCTAAAGCCAGAAGAATATACGGAAATTGTGGCTCGACTGGGGCGACATCCAAACCGCGCCGAGCTAGGAATGTTTGGCGTGATGTGGTCAGAACACTGCTGCTACAAAAATTCCCGCCCCCTGCTCAAGCAATTTCCCACAGAAGGACAGCGCATTCTGATTGGCCCCGGTGAGAATGCAGGCGTAGTGGACCTGGGCGACGGACTGCAACTGGCGTTCAAGATTGAATCTCATAATCACCCTTCTGCAGTTGAGCCATTTCAGGGTGCAGCAACCGGAGTCGGCGGCATTCTCCGCGACATCTTTACGATGGGTGCCCGACCAATCGCTATTCTCAACTCACTGCGGTTTGGCAACTTGGCAGACAGCAAAACCCGCAGACTTTTTTCAGGTGTAGTTTCGGGTATTTCTCACTACGGCAATTGTGTTGGAGTGCCAACGGTTGGCGGTGAGGTATATTTTGATCCGGCTTATTCAGGAAATCCGCTGGTCAACGCGATGGCGCTGGGACTCATGGAAACAACTGAAATTGTCAAATCTGGCGCATCTGGGATCGGCAATCCTGTTCTTTATGTGGGTTCTACAACGGGGCGTGACGGCATGGGTGGAGCTAGCTTTGCCAGCGCTGAGTTGAGTGACGAATCTGAGGGCGATCGCCCTGCCGTTCAGGTTGGCGATCCTTTCCTGGAAAAATCTCTGATCGAAGCCTGCCTAGAAGCATTCAAAACCGGGGCAGTCGTTGCCGCTCAGGACATGGGCGCAGCGGGAATTACCTGCTCGACTTCTGAAATGGCAGCAAAAGGCGGCGTTGGTATTGAGCTTGACTTGGACAAAATTCCTGTGCGGGAAACAGGTATGGTGCCCTATGAATATCTGCTGTCCGAGTCGCAGGAGCGAATGCTGTTTGTTGCCCATCAAGGACGTGAGCAAGAGCTAATCGAGATTTTTCAGCGCTGGGGGTTGCACGCGGTCGCAGCTGGAACGGTGATCGCTGAACCAATCGTCAGAATTTTATTTGAAGGAAAAGTGGCGGCTGAAATTCCGGCAACGGCTCTGGCAGACAACACACCCATCTACCATCGTGAGCTGCTGGCAGAGCCACCAGACTATGCTCGTCAAGCCTGGGCATGGAACGAAGCTTCACTACCGGAGTGTTCGGCGGAGGGAATTGCGATCGCCCCCCTCTCCACAGCCCAAACTCTAAGCTGGAGTGAAGTTCTCTTTCAGCTACTAGAAACCCCTACGATCGCCTCCAAACGCTGGGTCTACCGCCAGTACGACCACCAGGTTCAAAACAACACCGTCCTCCTCCCTGGTGGTGCCGATGCCGCCGTCATCCGCATCCGCCCCCAAGAACCGTTAGAAAGCAGCAAAGTCATTCCCGAAAACGGCTCCCCCTCCTCCCTCCTCCCTCCTTCCTCCTCTCTCCAAAATCCCTCATCCTTTCAGACTGGCGTGGCTGCAACTGTAGATTGCAACGCCCGCTATGTCTACCTGCATCCTTACGAAGGATCAAAAGCCGCAGTTGCAGAAGCCGCCCGAAACTTGAGTTGTGTGGGTGCAGAGCCGCTAGCTGTGACCGATAACCTTAACTTTGGTAGCCCTGAAAAGCCAATTGGCTACTGGCAGTTAGCCGAAGCCTGTCGGGGTTTAGCTGAAGCCTGCCGCGAACTTGAGACTCCTGTAACCGGAGGAAACGTTTCCCTTTACAACGAAACGCTTGATTCGGAGGGCAAACCCCAGGCAATTTACCCCACTCCTGTGGTTGGAATGGTTGGTTTAATTCCTGATTTGAGCAAAATCTGCGGGCAGGGCTGGCAGTCCGAAGGCGACTTAATTTATTTGTTGGGACTGTCTGCTAACTCAGAGACTTCAGGGGGCGTGACGTTGGGCGGTTCAGAATATTTGGCCGCGATTCACCAAACGGTAGCGGGAGTGCCGCCAACTGTAGATTTTGCGCTAGAGCGGCAGGTACAGGCGGCTTGTCGGGAAGGAATTCGTCAGGGATGGGTGAGGTCTGCCCATGATTGCGCGGAAGGTGGATTGGCGATCGCCCTTGCCGAATCTTGCATCAGCGGTCAGCGTGGAGCCGAAATTTACCTGAGTGACCCTGCTATCTCCTGCCGCTGGGACACGCTCTTGTTTGGGGAAGGTGGTGCGAGAATTGTAGTTTCTATTGCGACGATTCACAAAGCAGAGTGGGAAGCCTATTTAGCTGAGAATTTAAACCAAAACTGGCAGCACATTGGGCAAGTTGGCGGAGCAACGCTCGCCATGAGGGTAGGCGGCTCCCCTTTAATCGACGCTAGGATTGAGGAGATGGGCGATCGCTGGCTCAACGCTATTGAGCGGTGTTTAGCAGTCTAGTTAGCCCAGCAGAATTTTGAGTAGTGCGGTAAACCGAGGCCGTTGGTTAACAAACAGCTATTTACGTTACCGTGAATCTATGGGATCGTTAAGGAAACATTAATTTGTAAAGATTAATTCATTTCTCCGCTGCTACAGTTATTTACGTCTCGTAACATTTATCGGGTTACGTCTCGTAACATTTAGTTAGTATTCACCACAACCTGTTAACTCAATCAGGAGCTTAATTCTCGCATGATGCCCAATCCTGCCGATCGTCCCTCCTCGGATGAAGATTCTGCTATGTCTACCACCCACTCTGCTGACTTAAACCGACCTGACAAACCGGAAGAAGCCTGCGGCGTGTTTGGTGTTTATGCTCCTGGTGAAGATGTTGCAAAATTGACTTATTTTGGGCTATACGCACTACAGCATCGCGGACAAGAATCAGCCGGAATCGCTACTTTTGAGGGCGATCGCGCCCATCTACACAAAGATATGGGTCTGGTCTCCCAGGTCTTTAGTGAAGCTATTCTGAACGACTTGCCCGGTGATTCAGCAGTAGGACACACCCGCTATTCCACAACTGGTTCTAGTCGAGTCGTAAACGCCCAACCCGCAGTCGTAGAGACGCGGCTCGGCTCACTGGCGCTGGCTCACAACGGCAATCTAGTTAATACGGCAGCGCTGCGAGAAGAGTTACTGAGATCCAAGTTCAACCTGATTACAACCACTGATTCAGAAATGATTGCCTTTGCGATCGCTGAAGAGGTCAATGCTGGCAAAGACTGGCTGGAAGGTTCGATTAGCGCTTTTAATCGCTGTCAGGGGGCGTTTAGCTTGGCGATCGCCACCCCCAGTGGCATCATGGGCGTGCGCGATCCCAACGGCATCCGCCCGCTAGTTATTGGCACTTTAGATAATCCTGAATCAGAAACTCCCCAACGCTACGTACTTTCCTCAGAAACCTGTGGTCTAGACATCATCGGAGCAGAATACCTGCGCGACGTGGAGCCAGGGGAGTTAGTTTGGATTACCGAGCAGGGTATAGCCTCTTTCCACTGGGCACCAAAGGTTAAGCGCAAGCTATGCATCTTTGAAATGATTTACTTTGCCCGCCCTGATAGCGTTGTAAACGAGGAAAGCCTCTACAGCTATCGGCTGCGGCTAGGTAAGCGGCTGGCACTCGAATCTCCTGCGGATGTCGATATGGTTTTGGGAGTGCCTGATTCTGGAATTCCAGCGGCGATCGGCTTTTCGCAAAAATCAAAAATTCCCTATGCAGAAGGGCTAATCAAAAACCGCTATGTGGGACGAACCTTCATCCAGCCCACTCAAAGTATGAGAGAATCTGGCATTCGGATGAAGCTGAATCCACTCAAGGATGTGTTAGTCGGGAAGCGAATCCTGATTGTGGATGACTCACTTGTTCGCGGCACCACTAGCCGCAAAATTGTTAAGGCGCTGCGTGAAGCTGGGGCGATCGAAGTTCACATGAGAATTTCTTCCCCACCCGTTACCCATCCTTGCTTTTATGGCATTGACACTGACAGTCAGGATCAACTGATCGCTGCAACCAAGTCTGTAAAGGAGATTCAGCAACAGATCGGCGTAGATTCCCTGGCATATCTAACTTGGGAAGGAATGCTAGCAGCCACAGAACAAGATAAAGAAAGCTTCTGTTCAGCCTGTTTCACAGGCAACTATCCTGTGCAAATTCCTGAAATGGTCAAGCGATCGAAGCTGATGCTAGAGAAGAACGCTTCAACAGAAACCTCTTTGCCTGAAAAAGCAATTCCAGTTTCGACCTCAGTGTAAGGGCGATTATAGTGCAAGGGCGATTATAGTTTGTGACGATGACCCGTAGCCCTATTCTGCATACTCCCAGGCAGCCTGAAAAAAGTCTCGCTCACACTGCATTGCGTAGCGATAGGTAGATTTCACTATCTGCATCATTCCAGCGTATCGGTTGGCTAGTTCAGCAAGCTGATCGGCTAAAGGCTCAAACTCAGGGCTGCTGTAGGTGTAAATCCAATCTGAGTAAGCATGGTCTGACCCGTGCATCTGGGCTAGCTTTTGACCGATGA
>JAAUQZ010000369.1 GCA_012033355.1 Leptolyngbyaceae cyanobacterium RM1_406_9
TGAGGGCTACGAAAGTGGGATGCACCCCGGCCGTTCGCCCCTACTACAGTCAACAGCCATTTTCGTAGGGTACGTTAGGCGAAGCCGTAACGCACCATTTGAGCGGTTTTGGTGCGTTACGTTGCACTAACACACCCTACTGGTTGGACTGACCATCTGCAAACTGATCCCGACCAAAATGTAGTTCTGAAACTTGCCAGCTTCGTCAATGCTCTACCCATTTCACCGACTGAGACACCAGGTTGAAACACACTAGTCTATGAACACAACGCCGCCTGAAGCATCTCCCCAGCCCGTGCAGTCCCAGATGGAAGATTCTACCCAAAAGCCGATGATTTCTGTCATCGTTCCGGTCTACAACGGGGAAGTTTTGCTGCCGCTTTTACTCCAGTCACTTTCCCGGTTGAATTACCCAGCAGACCGTTTGGAAATTTTGATCGTGAACAACAACTCTAGCGATCGCACCGCCGAGATTTTGGCTGAATCCCCGATTCCTTCACTGACCGTCCTGTTTGAAACCACTCCCGGTGCCGGAACTGCCCGCAATGCTGGCATCCGGCAGGCAAAGGGAGCGTTCCTTGCTTTTACCGATGCCGACTGCGTGGTCGATGCCAATTGGTTAAACGATTTGCTGGCTGGGTTCACCGATGCCACCATTGGCGCGGTCGCAGGCACGCTCGAACCTCATGCGCTGACCCATCCGGTAGAACGGTACGAAGCGCTGCGGCTCAACTGTCCGGGGCATCGAGCGACGCACGTATTTCTCCCGACTGCTGTAACCGCTAACGTGATGTATCGAGCAGATGTGTTTGCCCAAGTCGGTTCATTCTTGGAGTGTACAGGCGGCGAAGAAACCGATTTGAACTGGCGAATGCAGACCCAAACGCCCTACCGCATTAATTTTTTGACCGGAGGCGGACTGGTCTGGCACCGCTATCGGGCTGACCTGAGAGCATTTTGCCGCACTCAGCGCTACAAATCCCGCACGCTCATCGACCTGCACCGCCGCTGGAATCTGCGAATCCCAACCGGACGCAAGGAACTGTTCAAGGCGGCGATCGCCCTCCCCCACTTCATTCCCACTGTGCTTAAACACAGCCTGAGCCAGCGCGATCGCCTCCTACAGGAGCCAAATCGCGTTCTTTGGGAAGGCATCTGGGAGGCAAGGCTGGATGTTTTGGTGCCCTGGGAGCGCTACCGAGGAATTCGAGAAGGGCTGCGGCTTCAGGCACCTTCAGGTGAAGTGAATTCACAGACCAGTCCTATGCAGCAACCGTCAGGAGGGTAAACCGATGGCACTGCCAATCACGTCTGTTAAACCAGTCGCGCTCAATCAGGCAAATCCCAAGATTTTGCACATCGTCGGCGACCAGAAAATGGGCGGCGTAAAGTCTACGTTGGGCGGTTTGGTCAATTCTGAATTGGCGGAGCTGTTTGACTTCACTATTTCCTCAATTGCTTCCGAGCCAACATTACGAGAAAACTGGCGATCGCAGTCCGACCTGATCGTTTGCCATCACCCGCTGCGGTTTAAGGTATTGCCTCATCTAATTCTAATGAAATGGCTCAACCCTCGCGCTAAAGTGCTGGTGCATGAGCATGGCTATTCCCAGGGCTATGAAACCTATAACGTGAAGGCGATCGCCCGCTTTCACACGATGCTCAAAATCTATTATGGATTGGCTGACAAAGTAGCCGCCATCTCCCAGGCACAGGGAAACTGGATGCTCAAGAACCGTCTGGTGGCTCCCGAAAAGCTAAAAGTGATTACCCAATGTCCCCCACTTCAGCGCTTCTTTGAAGTTTTGCCTAAACCCGTCGGAAAACCTCTCGTTTTAGCCGCCTATGGTCGTCTCTGCGAACACAAAGGCTTCGACGTTTTAATCAACGCCCTCAACCAAATTCCTCACCTTCCCGTCCACCTGAAACTAGCCGGAGAAGGCCTGCTCGAAGCCGAACTCAGGCAACTGGCTGAGGGACTTCCCAGCGTGGAATTCGTCGGACGGGTAGACAATGTTCCCCAATTCCTGCAATCCTGCGATGCTGTCGTCATCCCTTCTCGCTGGGAAGCCTGGGGTAACGTTTGCCTAGAGGCAAAAGCCGCAGGCAGACCTGTGATCGCCTCAGATGTAGATGGACTAACCGAACAGGTGCAAGACTGCGGACTGCTCGTGCCGCTCGACGATTCTGCAAAGCTGGCAGAGGCGATCGCCCACCTCGTCTCCCTGCCTGCCGAACAGCTCCAAACCTGGGGGCGCAACGGTCGTCAAGCCGTCCAGGGCAGCAACGAACGCTATCTGGCAGAATGGAAGGCTCTCTTTCAGGAGGTTCTAGCAGGCTGATGCGAAAAGATGCGGCTACAACCCCTGAACAGAATCCAAACCAGTACTTTGAAACCGAACACCTGAAAGCCAACATCAAAGGGCGATCGGTGCGGGGCGGGGCAATCACAATGGTGTCGCAAGCCTGCAAGTTTGTCCTGCAAACTGGCTCAACGGTCGTTCTGGCACGTCTCCTTACGCCCGAAGACTACGGATTGTTTGGCATGGTTGCTGCGGTGACGGGTTTCATCAGCCTGTTCAAAGACCTGGGTTTGTCGAAGGCGACCGTGCAGCGAGAAACCATCAACCAGGCGCAGGTGAGTACGCTGTTTTGGGTGAATGTGGGCGTGAGTTTGCTGCTGGCGTTTGTCACGGCTGCCATTGCTCCGGCGATCGCCTGGTTCTACAGTGAACCGCGACTGACCCCGATTACGCTGGTGCTGGCGATCGGCTACTTTTTTGGCGGACTGGCGGTGCAGCATCAGGCATTGCTCAACCGTCAGATGAAGTTCACTGTTCTGGCAATTATTGACCTTGCCGACCTGGCGATCGGCGTTCTCGTCGGCGTGGTTGCTGCCTGGATGGGCTACGGCTTGTGGGCGCTAGTGTTTATGCAGCTTGCAATGGGCATCACCAACGCCGTCATGAGCTGGGCGGTATGCGGCTGGCGACCCAGCCTACCCTCCCGTAAAGCAGGCGTTCGCTCCATGCTGGCCTTTGGCGCAAACCTGACCGGATTCAACGTCGTCAACTACTTCGCCCGCAACGCCGATAACGTGCTGATTGGGCGCTTTTGGGGAGCGCAGCAGCTTGGACTTTACACCAAAGCCTACCATCTCTTGCTCATGCCGCTCTACCAGATTAACGCCCCCCTCACTCGCGTTGCCGTTCCTGCCCTCAGCCGTTTAGCCAATAGCCCCGATCGCTACCGCCAAGCTTACCTGCGAACCCTCGGAGCCGTTTGCATCCTCACCATGCCGCTGATTGTCTTTATGATTGGCACCTCTGATTGGCTGATGACCGTCGTGCTGGGGCCGCAGTGGGCTGAGGCAGGCAAACTGTTTGCGCTGTTGGGCATCGTCGCCTGGACGCAGCCCGTCTCTAACACCACCGGATGGCTATTTGTCACGCAGGATCGCACCCGCAAACAGTTGCAGTGGGGTTTAGTGGGCAGTACTTTGTCGATTGTGGCGATCGCCGCTGGACTGCCCTGGGGCGCAACGGGCGTAGCTGCCTCCTACTCGATCAGCGGTCTATTCATTCGCACGCCGCTGTTGTTTTGGTATGTCGGTCAGGGAGGCTTTGTTCGCACGGGCGACCTCTACCGCACCCTCGCACCCTTCGCCTTCGCCGCCCTGGGAGCGCTCCTGGGAATTGGCGCATTGCGCTACTGGGGTGAGGTGCCCAGTCCTTTATTGGGGTTAGTGATTGCTGCCGGAATCACCGTTGTCACCACTGGAGGAATTCTACTAGCGATGCCTGCTGGACGTACCGCCATTCGAGATTTTCGAGATTTATTGATGCCATTGCTGTTTAAGAAGAATAAGCCGATTTAGTTTCAATGCAACTTCCTCTCCCTCGTTGCCGCTCTTTGCCTCGTTTCCAGGCTCCGCCTGGAAATGTCGCTTTGGAGGCTCTGCCTCTAGCCGTACACAGAGGCAGAGCCTCCAGAACTGCATTCCTGGCTAAAAGCCAGGAACGAGTAAAACCGAGTTACCTG
>JAAUQZ010000370.1 GCA_012033355.1 Leptolyngbyaceae cyanobacterium RM1_406_9
GGGTAGCTGCCTGCAAAAATAGCTCAGTGCCAGGGTGATATTAAAAAAGGAGAGTCCTCTACTCGAATCTGTTGAGTGGAGGACTTTTTGCTACATCCTCATAACCCCGACCCTAAACTGGCTCCCTTGAGAGGAGTTTAAGTTTAGAGACAAATTCTCTTCCATAACCAATGTTTTTTTCCTCGCTGACGAATTTTCAGCACTTGCCTCTTTAAACGGTGCAGATATCGAGGCGAAAGTCCGAACAGAGTATTGTAGCTCTGCCAAATTGCAGTAGAGATCGTCAGACTGATACAGAAAATGAGACCAACTGCACACAACGGGTTGTAAATAAGGCTATATCGTAGGGCCGTCCAAGTGAAGTAGTCGAGCCATAGAGCAAATTCATGGCGTAACCCCCAAAGACTCAGAGGTGCAATCGAAATCCACAATACACCAACTGAAAGCCAACGTAGTTGCAAGATGACTTTATACAGTCGTTGTGCTTGTTGCTGTAAGACAGCATTGGCGGTGTCGTCTAGTTGGTCAGAGGGGGGTAGGAAATCAGACATGGTACGCACAGAAATTAGAATGATTTCATGGAGTAGAGACCACAGCGCTAGTTTGAGCTTTTAGCGATTGAAGGATGACCCTTTAGAGGAAACCCTGCATATTTTCTTTATAAATGACTGATTGTAGGATACAAATTAAGGGAGTTTAATCGACTCACCTTTATTTGATAAAAGAATAAAAACCTTACTCTAAGAAGTAGAGAAAAGTTTATTAGGCAGCAAAGTGTCCTTAGATGGGGGGTATATAATTGTCCCGTCTTTTGCAAAAATTAACTTTACATGGGGTTGGTTTATTCTTCCTTTACATGATGTTGCAAAATAAAAACTTCTCCTTGGTTTCTCTGGTTCTGACATTTGTTGTGGCTGCTGTCCCCAAGCCTCTGACAGCACCGTTTGTGGGCGTAGCCCATGCTCAGAGTCCTGCCCCCAGTTCTTTCCCCCTTCCTGCCTCAATTCCAGATAACTCAACCATTCGGGTTGATGGTTCTGAAAGTATGATGGCAATCAATCAGGCACTCAAGCAGCAGTTTGAGGAGCAGTATGCTGGCTCAACCGTAGAATTATCATCTCAGGGAACAGATGCAGCCTTGAGAGCGGTTTTGGATGGAACTGTTGATCTAGGGGCAATTGGTCGTCCATTGACTGAAGCAGAAAAAAGGCAAGGATTGGTAGAAGTACCTGTTAGTCGGGAAAAAATTGCCATCTTCATAGGATCTGAGAATCCTTTTCAAGGGGATTTGACATTTGATCAATTTGCTCAGATGTTTCGTGGAGAAATTCGGGATTGGTCGGAGGTTGGTGGCTCATCTGGCGAAATCCGGTTTGTCGATCGTCCAGAGTTTAGTGATACCCGCAGAGCGCTCAGCAACTACAGTGTTTTTGAAACGGCTCCCTTTGTAACTGGGGAAACTGCAACTCAGGTTTCGGAAGACGATACGGCAAGTGTAATTTCGCAATTAGGCAATGATGGGATCAGCTATGGAGTTGCGAGCCAGGTCTTGGATCAGGATAATGTTCGGATTATTCCGATGCATGGTACGTTACCAGATGATCCGCGTTACCCCTACTCTCAGCCCCAAAGCTATGTTTACAATGAATCAGCGAGTCCTGCGGTTCAAGCTTTCCTAGGCTATGCGACTTCTCCAGTGGGTCAGCAAGCAATTGCCCAAGCTGCAACAACTACAGCGCTTGAGCCTAGCTTAGTAGCGGCTCCAGAGACTAGTCCCTCTCCGACAGGTGCCTCTCCCGATCCTGCCTCTCCCGATCCTGCCGTCGTTACGGATGCAAACCGGGAAGCAAGAGGCGGATGGTTGCCTTGGCTGCTTTTACCTTTAGCGGCACTAGTGGGGCTGTTTTTGTGGAGAAGAGGACGAGGTTCTGGAACGGCTACAGATGCAACTTTACCTGCCTCACCTCCACCTCCAGAACCGAGCCTGGCAGAACGAACAGGCACAGTAATTTCCGCAGACCGTTCCTCCTTGCCTGCCCGTCCGGTGACGCCTCCTGTAGCAGAAGCTGAGCCAAATCCTGCTGCTGAATCCGAAGTAACTCCAGAAGTAGAGACGCCTGCCCCTAGAAACTTCAGCGAGGAGAGCAGTGTAAGTGGGGCTGTAATAGCCGGCTCAGGGGCAGCAGCGCTGGCAGGTTTAGCAGCCCTAGGACGTGATCGTAAGAGTCGAATTATTTTAACGCCACGAATGGTGGATAACCAGGGGTATGTCTATTGGGAAACGCTAGAGGCAGAAAAAGCGATTCTGCGGCAACAAGGAGGAAGACAATTTACCCTGCGAATTTTGGATGTAACAGGGCTGAATGAGCATCAGGAGCCTCATCGCGTTGAGGTTTATGGCTGTAGCGAGTCAGATCAAGACCGCGTCGTAGCCTTACCTCAGTTTGAGCGCGACTATGTGGCTGAGATTGGCTATTTGGGCCCAGAACAGAGATGGCTGCTGTTAGCTCGCTCAGAACCTGTTCAGATTACAGCTCCGGTAGGGATGATTGAGTCGAAGCAACCAGAAACCATCCCAGAAACGTTTGTTGAAAAACCTGCTGAGGAATATGTCGAGGAACAACTGCCGTCCACAAGTGTAATGCCAACTGTTGCAGAAGCTCCTATTCCAGAGGTGGAAACAGTAGATTTGGTTGGCTTGGGTGCTGATCGTCGCAGCCGGATTAGGCTTCTTCCGCATGGGTTTGGGCAGGCTGATGCCATTTGGGAAGCTCCTGAAGCAGAGCGTTTAATCCTGCGGCAGCAAGGGGGTGAGCGACTGCTGCTGCGTTTGTGTGATGTGACTGGGCTTGATCCATCTGAACTAGAATTAACTGCGATTGCAGAGTACGAATGTCGTGAATCTGAGCAGAGCCGGCTTTTACCGCTCCCTCAATTTGATCGAGATTATGTTGCTGAAATTGGCTATATGACGGGGGATCAACGATGGTTGCTGTTGGCACGCTCGGAACCTGTTCGGATCATCGCTCCATCTGCCCCAACTGAGACTGAGATTAATTCCATTGAAGAGACGACCGTTGAAGAGACGGGGCTAAATCCGACACTTATCGCAGGAGCAGTGGCAGGTGTTGCTTCAGCAAAGATAGATTTTAAGACTCCAGACCGCATTACTCCAGACCGCATTGAGGTCACAACCCAAACTGAGGTTGAAGCTGCCAAATTTGATTTGGGGCAGACAGATTTATCGAGCGAAGACTTAGCATCTGTGGATGAAGGTTTGGCTGATATCCCTGAAGGCTACGGCGAAAGCTGGATTACGCTGCTCCCTCGTGACCCACAGTGGGCCTATGCCTATTGGGATGTACCTGATACTCATCGGCAAATTTTGCGGCAACAGGGTGGACAACGGTTAGCACTACGCTTTTATGATGTAACAGACGCAGATTTGGGATATCAAAATCCTCACAGTCTTCAGCAGTATGAGTGTGATGAAATAGCGCGAGACTGGTATATTCCAGTGCCGATTAGCGATCGGGATTACATTGTTGAAGTTGGCTACATGACGGATGATGGACGCTGGTTAATGTTAGCGCGTTCAAATTCAGTTCGGATTCCTCCGCTGTATCCAACTGATTGGTACGAGGAGCAGTTTATCACGGTCGATTGGGATGATCATCTTCAAGACCAAACGCTTGCAGAACTCGCACCTCCTGACAGGAGAACAAGCTTCGGAAACCCAATTTACGATCGCATTTTTGGCCTCGCAGAATCGACTGAGTCTCAGCGAGTGGCTGGTTCTCTGTTTGGCTCAATGCACCAAGTTCCTCAAGCCGCAGTCAGTTCTTTTGCTTTGGCATCAGGTGTGGGGATGTCAGTGCCAACCGAATCTGGCATGGGCATGATGTCGGGCATGGGCATGATGTCTGGCATTGGCATGATGGGGATGTCGGGTGTCGGGATGTCAGTACCAACCATGTCGGGTGTGGGAATGATAGGGATGTCTGGCATTGGCATGAT
>JAAUQZ010000371.1 GCA_012033355.1 Leptolyngbyaceae cyanobacterium RM1_406_9
TGAAGGGCGGGCTGTTTGCCTGCCACGATCACATTTACATATTGGCGGCTCCGCAAACAGTGATCGGTGACAGACAGCAGCGTATTGGCATCAGGGGGAAGATAGACTCGAATGACTTCTGCTTTTTTGTTCAGTACGTGGTCTATAAAGCCAGGGTCTTGGTGAGAAAACCCGTTGTGATCCTGCCGCCAAACGTGAGACGTGAGTAGGTAGTTGAGGGAGGCGATCGCCCGTCTCCAGGGGATGTGATTGGTTGTTTTTAGCCACTTTGCGTGCTGGTTAAACATCGAGTCAATGATGTGAATGAACGCCTCATAGCAGGAAAACAACCCGTGACGACCCGTCAGCAGATAGCCCTCTAGCCAACCCTGACAGGTATGTTCGCTTAAAATTTCCATCACCCGACCGTCTGCTGAGAGGTTGTCATCTTCGGGCAGAGTGTCAGCGACCCAGGTGCGATCGGTCGCTTCAAACACCGCACTGAGACGATTAGAAGCGGTTTCATCTGGGCCAAACAGGCGAAAGTTTTGCTGCTTTTGGTTGCGCCGCATGATGTCTCGCAAAAAGGTTCCCATGACGCGAGTCGCTTCGGCTACAACGGTTCCCGGTTGTGGAACTTCTACTGCATAGTCTCTGAAGTCGGGCATGATCAGGTCGCGCAGCAGAACGCCGCCATTGGCATGAGGGTTGTCACCCATGCGATATTGCCCCTGGGGAGCCAGCTCTGCCAGTTCAGGGAGCAGGGTGCCCTTCTCGTCAAACAGGTCTTCTGGCTGATAGCTCTTCATCCACTCTTCGAGCAGTCTCACGTGGTCGGGCTTGCTGGACATTTCCGAGAAAGGAACCTGGTGCGATCGCCAGTAATCTTCGGTTTTCTTGCCATCGACTTCCTTCGGCCCTGTCCAGCCTTTAGGAGACCTGAGAATGATCATCGGCCACTGAGGACGGTGGCTAAAGCCATTGGTACGGGCATCCGATTGGATTTCTTTGATTTCGGCGATCGCCACATCCAGCGTTGCCGCCATTAGCTGATGCATCGTTTCGGGGTCAGACCCTTCAACAAAGTAGGGCTTGTAGCCATAGCCCATAAACAAATTCTCCAACTCTTCATGGCTTAGCCGTGCCAGCAGGGTTGGATTGGCAATTTTGTAACCGTTGAGGTGCAAAATCGGCAGCACTGCGCCGTCGTGAACCGGATTGAGAAACTTGTTAGAGTGCCAACTGGTCGCAAGTGCCCCGGTTTCTGCTTCGCCGTCTCCGACGACGCAGGCCACAATCAAATTGGGGTTATCAAAAGCCGCACCGTAAGCATGGGAAACCGCGTAACCTAACTCGCCTCCTTCATGAATCGATCCGGGCGTTTCAGGCGCAACGTGGCTGGGAATGCCGCCGGGAAATGAGAACTGTTTAAACAGTTTTTTCATTCCCTCAGCATCTTGAGAAATGTTGGGATAGTAATCGGTGTAGGTGCCTTCCAGGTAAGTGTTGGCAACTAAACCTGGGCCACCGTGTCCTGGACCTGCGATGTAGATTACATTCAAGTCCTGAGCTTTGATCACTCGATTGAGATGAACGTAAATAAAGTTGAGTCCTGGAGTCGTTCCCCAGTGACCTAGCAGTCGCGGTTTGACGTGTTCTAGCTTCAGCGGCTCTCGCAACAGCGGGTTATCAAGCAGATAGATTTGCCCGACAGACAAATAATTGGCTGCCCGCCAGTAGGCGTTCATTTTTCGCAGTTCTTCAGTTGTCAGAGGCTTTGTCTGTGGAGGAGTTGCTACTACCATGACTATTAAGAAATACGGGTAAACTGTTTCGACAAGCAAACGCTTTTGAAGAATTCAAAGCTCTTGCTTGAAAATCTAAATCCTCCTTAAGGAAGGCATCTAGAGTGACCCACATTTCTTTAGTTTTAAGAAAAGTTTTGTTGCTTCTATAGGAAATTCTTGATAGCTATGAAAGAAGCGATGGTGGGAGTAGATTGGGCGCATCCCAGTTTTGCAAGTTTGCCCTCATCCCCCAACCCCTTCTCCCAAAAGGGGAGAAGGGGAGCCTGATTGGAAGTCCCTCTCCCGGACTGGGAGGGGGATTTAGGGTGAGGGTTACAAAAGTGGGATGCACACGAGTCCTGGCCAGTAGGATGTGTTAGGCGCTAGCCATAACGCATCGCAGGGATTTTATTTTCACGCACAGCCCTACGCTCAATCCACGCGGCTACGCTCAGTCCAGATCTCCCAGGTGCCGTAGGCTGAGCGTAGCCGAAGCCTACATAACGAAACTAGCCTTTCACAAGTTTTGTCTGGTGCAGTTAAATTATCCAAGAAGATATGCCTGTGTCATGCGGTTGCCGAGGTTGATGAGTTTCTCGGTGGTCCAGCTATCGTTGTGAGTGGTGCTGTTTGCCATTCCAGGGCAGTAGGCGATCGCCAAATGTTGACTTAGCTCAATCGCCTGCTCGGTTGTCCAGGGCTGCTGCTTGCGAGAATTAAGTTTGCGAGAATTAAGGTTCGTGTTTTTCATGTGCCCTCATTTGATTTAGTTTTCTTTTATACCTCCATCATAAGCATCCGTTACATAGGCTACAAAAACCAGCTTTCACCTTTTTGCATGAGTAGGTTCGATAGAAGGGCGCTATTGGGACTGATTAATCAGATCAAGCAGGCGAAAGCGGGCAATTTGAGCGATTTCGGTGAGCGATTGAGTGATTTCTATCTCAGTGGTGTGGTTGAGGCGGCGATCGAATGCTTCTAAAATGCTGTCCTTTGTTTGGTTTTTGACGGCAATGATAAACGGAAACCCAAACTTTGCTCTGTACGCAGAGTTTAAAGTTTGAAATTGCTCAAACTCTGAGGCGGTGAGTCGGTCTAACCCAAGACCCGCCTGCTCTTGCACAGAAGCTTCTGCCATTTTGGTTTTGCCGCCCAGGTCAGGATGGGCACAAATTAGAGCCAGTTGTTCTGCCCGACTCATCTGGTTGACAACGGCAACCATTTGCTGATGCAGTTCTCTGACACTGGCAAAGGGACGCTGGTGATAAACTCGGTGGGCGATCGCCGGAGTCTCTTCAAACACCGCTCCTAATGCCTCAACAAACTCTTCCTGACTCATGCAGTTGAGTTGCTCAAGGGAATAAGGCATACCCTCAACTACCCCGATAGGTGCTATATGACCAGGGCGACACCAGCAGCGGCACATGATAGTGGCTAGTTGGGTCGGCAATGCCAAACTGGAGCGGAATCCGATCGAGAAAAGGAGGACTGGGTAATAAATCTATCTTTTGCTCAAAATATGCGCCGACGGTAAACACCAGTTCGTATTGTCCAGGGGTGAATTCCCTCTCGGCTAACAGGGGTAAATCTGTGCGCCCATCGGCATTGGTTGTCACCGTTTTGAGTAAGATCTTTTGCCCCGTCTTACCCAAAAACCATAGTTCTACCGTTATTCCAGCAGCAGGACAACCGTGAGCCGTATCTAAAACATGAGTGGTGAGTTTTCCCATAGGAGATGCTTAATGCAGTGGGCCTGCCAGGATAGTTCTTGAGATCGCATCTAAAATATCTGTGCCGTCTTCGTGTTTCAATTCTTCGTACCACTGCTGTGTTTTTCCGGGTCTTTGCCATGCGTCATGTTCGATCGCTTGCGGGCGCGGTTGATTACATCGGCGACGCGATCGCACCGAGCCGACTCATATCGCTTTAAAGCATCTACAACGCTGATGTTAGTAGTCTGTAGGTAAGTCGCCAGCACTAGTGCATCTTCGATTGCCTGACAGCCGCCCTGCCCCAAGTCAGGAGCCGTACTGTGACCCGCATCTCCCAACAGGGCAACGCGATCGCGCACCAGCGTGGTTAGCGGTTCGATATCGTGAATTTCTACCCGGTTGGTCTTAACCGGATCGAGCCGCTGAATGAGAGTTTGTACTGGGTCTGCCCACCCTTTGAAAAAACTGCTCAACTCTTCGCGGTAGGTTTCAGGGCTGCTGACGGTGCCTT
>JAAUQZ010000059.1 GCA_012033355.1 Leptolyngbyaceae cyanobacterium RM1_406_9
CTTGAATCACGTCTTCATCAGTAAAGGTTTCACTGGCTAAATAGAGAATGTAAAACTGAACCTCTCCCCCCTTGACGAACGGCGATCGCATCAAAATCCACCATAAAAGGAGACTCAACCACAAACTCAGTCTCTGCACCCAAACTCTGCTTCAACTCTCCCAGCGTTATCCCTAACTTGGCTAGCCCAATTCCCTCTGACGAGATGAGTAGCTCATCTGGCACTGTCGTCTCTACATTTGACAGGCTAGGGCTTGGAGACGGAGCAACTTCTTCCACAGCAGGAGTATTATCTGGCACAGAAGCTTCTGGGCTGACAGGAGAGGTGCCACAAGCCGACAACCACAGCAAAATACTGGAGTAGATTAAATATTTCTTCACAAACGTCCAACCGAGATTTTGCAATGAAATCCTAACAAGTAGGACTGGATCAAGGGAAGTAATTTGGGCGACTTGGTTCCTCACCTGTAATAGCTTGACGTAAAAGATAAAGTCAACCTACCGAACTGACAGCCTTTACAAGAACTCGTTCCAACAATCTCCTGGTGTAAGGGGGGGATGAAACTATGAGATGAATGGATTGAGCGATCGCCTAGTAGAAATTTATAACAGGCTTATTTTTTAATTTTCAGCCACGCAAAAACTTGCTCGGCTGTTACGTTTAAGTGAATTTGCTCTAATACTTGAAGCTGACAAGAACCTCTACAAACTTTTGGATCTTGTTGGGGTGCAAAGATTAGGACTGAGTAATCATCTGGATCGATCATCCAGCCTAACTGACAGCCATATTTCATGCAGTGTAAGAGGTTGTCAATGACGCGGTTTGCTTTTTGCTCCGGGGAAAGAATTTCAATCGCCCAATCAGGCGATGCAGTGAAGTTATCTTCCGGCTCTCCCATTGAGTTAACCTGAATTCGCTCCCAGGCAATCACTGCAACATCAGGAACAACAGATCTTCCAGCAAAGGTGCAGCGTAATTCGGGGAGTGCTGTATGGACTTCACTGTGAGCATCAATTTCAACCAGGAGTCGCTTCTGCAAAAGGGAGTGACGGGTTTTGGGCATTGGCTTTTGAATGGCGACTCCATCTATGTATTCCCAGGCTGGAGAGTCCTCAATGTAGGGCAATTTGAGGAATTCTTCAATCGTGAGAATTTGAATTGGAGAGGCTGTCACTATCCCAGGAAGCTCAACTTTTTCCTTTAGTATACGACGGTGGCAGGTTCAAGATTTACAGTGTGCGTCTTATGCAGAGAAAACTGCTGTAAGGCTCAGGTCAAGGGTTTCACCATCCATACAGATTGGGAAGTGTAGCCTAGCTTTTGATAGAGGCTGAGCGCAGGTTGATTGGCAACAAAAACCTGGAGTCCCATTTGGCGATCGCCCCTTCTTCTCGCCCACTCCTCTGCATGGTGCATTAGCGCTGACCCAATTCCCTTGCGACGATAGGCAGGCAGCACGTAGAGCAGGAAAATATGAGAGTGGCGATCGCCTCGCACCTGATCAACAGCATTTCCTAACCATAGGCAAGCAACAGGGGAACGTGTAGAAAAATTGGTGTTCTCAAAACTACAGGAATCAGCTTGCCCAACCCACCAGAGCGGCGTTTCCTTAGACAAATACTGCTCGACCGTTCGCGCCAGATGAGCAAACGACTGGTCAGGATATAGCTCCTGATACGTCCGCCGCATAAACTTCACCAACAGCGCTCGATCTAGCCCTGACCCTGACCAAAGCTCGTAATCGGCGGGAAGTGACACAGCTAAAATCCAGCGACGTTAGAAAGCAGCCGCTTCGGGTAAGCCATGCACCAAAATTTCTAAGGTAGGAGGCAGATCGGCAACGGCTTCGGAATTGGCGGCTTGGGCTTGCTCTTCTGGCTGCTCAATAGGAGCAGGTGCCCTCATATCGGAGGGCAGAAAAATTCGGGCGCTGACGGCGATGAGGGCGATCGCAAAAACCAGGACAACTAAAAGCGGGGCAACGTATTGACGAAAGATAGCCATGATGGGAAAGATTCTAAGAAAAATCTCAAGTTTTATAAAGTTCTTTCCTCCATCCTACAACGAGGTTAGGCATTCTCCGGGGAGGAAGGGTCTTCACATTCTTCTAAACCAGGACGAGGCATCGGCTGTACTTTCTGGCGATCGAGTTGTCTGAGCCACATCCAACCCAGGACGGCAAGAATCAGGGATACCCAACCCGTAACGGGCTGAAGCAATAGAAAACCGCCAACCGCAAACATCGTGCCAAACATTAGCAGAACCGCAGCCAAAACTCGTAGAATATCGCGTCCCAGATTTTGATCGGGCAGCAAACCCGTTCGGGCGCGTTGGCGTGACCAACCTGGACCACCAGGACGCACTCGACGGTAGAAGGCATCTAGCGTCTCGTCAGATTCGGGCGGGGTCAACAGCATGACTGAAATCCACACGATCGCAGTCAAAACAGAAGTCACGAGCAATCGCAGGCCAAAGTCTGAAATCGTCAGAACGGGAATCACGCTGGTCGTCAGCCCAATGATGAAGCCCGTTAGCATCGCAGCTAGCTCAGCGGCAGCATTGATTCGCCACCAAAACCAGCGCAATATCAGCACCAGTCCCGGACCAGTACCCACTGCAATCGTTAGTTGGAAGACTGTGCTGACATTCTGGGCATAAAAGGCGGCGATCGCGCCACCGCCGTAATCACCACAGAGCCAATTTGCCCCGCCAACACCAGTTCTTGCTGAGTTGCACCGGGTTTGATAAATCGGCCATACAGGTCATTCGACAAATAAGAAGCGCCCCAGTTAATCAACGTCGAAACCGTACTCATAAACGCTGCAATCAATGAAGCAACCGCCAGCCCTAGTACTGCCGGAGGCAAGAAATCCAGCATCAGCCTGGGATAGCCCAATTCCCGATCTTCCAGGTCAGGGTAAACGACGATCGCCACCAGAGCAACGACAATCCAGGGCCAGGTGCGAATCACATAGTGCAGCAGGTTAAAGAACCAGGCGGACTTTTCTGCCTCAGCTTCAGTCTTAGCGGCGGCTAAACGCTGAATAAATTCGCCCCCGCCGTCACTGCGGCGAAAGGCCCACCACTGCAAGAAGACATAAGCGAAAAACGTGCTGGCTGTGATTCCTGCGGTTTCACTCCAGCGCAGCCAGGGTTGCCCCGCACTCAGGGTCAACGGAAAGAAAGAGAGAACATCCTGTTGAGTTGCTTGCTGTGCTTGCTCGACCAGGTTGGACATCCCGCCTACGTGGTTCACAGCCACCACAGCAACGACGATCGCCCCTCCCAGTGCCAGAAAGAACTGAAAGAAATCCGTTGCAACAACGCCCCACAGCCCTGAAAAGCTGGAATAAAGCAGGACTAAACCGCTAACCCCAATCACACTCCAAATTTTCAGGTTTTCCCCTGGCTCAACTCCCAGACTTTGCCATAGCTCCAGCGCATCCACCACCTTGACCATTGCAAGCATGGCGTAACCAATGCCAATGCAGTTGATCGGAATGGCAAATAAAAACGCCTTAGTGCCGCGCAAAATCGCAGCCGTGCGTCCGCCATATCGCATTTCAGTTAGCTCTGCATCCGTTACGATTTCAGACCGCCGCCAAAGTCGAGCAAAGATGTAGAGCATGATCAAGTGAGCCACGCCAAAGCTCCACCATTCCCAATTCCCCGCAATTCCACGAGTGCCTACAACGCCCGCAACGTAGAGGGGAGTGTCGATGGAAAAAGTGGTTGCTGCCATGCTGGTTCCGGCTAGCCACCAGGGGAGCGATCGCCCCGACACAAAAAAATCGACCAAACTTCCCGAAGCCTTCCGAGCCAGGAACAGCCCTAGCCCCATCGAGAAAATCAGGTACACCAGCACAATCAGCCAATCAATCCATTGCATATAACGTAACTTTTTCTCTGGCTAACACTCCCTCACAGCCCACCGTTTTATGTAGAAGTATATTCCCCTATTCACTTCATTACCTGTAACACCTTAAAAAGCACATTACGTCCCGGCAATAGCAACATCTCCTGATGCCTGACAAAAACAACAGTCCCCACCAAATCACCTGAATCTGTGAACAGCCTTTCGTCAGCGGGTGAGGGAGCAACATTGAATTTTAACTGCGGATCTGCACCGGCATAACCAGGTAAGTCATTTTCGTTCCGCCCAGGGGAGTGACAATTGACGGGCTAGTGGACGTGTTGAACTGCATCTGAATTTCATTGGTGTTGAGAGCCTTTAGCCCTTCCAGCAGATATTTGACGTTAAAGGCAATTTCTAAGTCTTCACCAGAAATTTGGGCGGCGACAGATTCGCGCCCACTGCCTACGTCAGCCGCGTCCACCGACAGAACCAACTCTTGTTGAGCGTTGCTCATTTCTAGCTTCACGATGCTGTTTTTTTGGTCTGCCAGGACTGCGATTCGCTCTAGGGCACCGACAAACAGACGGCGTTCGACGGTCATCTGGCGGGAAAACTGACGCGGAATTAGCTGCCGATAGTTGGGATATTGGCCTTCAAGCAAACGACTGGTGAGGCGCTGATTTGCCCACTCAAAGGTTAGCTGTCCCTGGTCAAAGTGAACGGCGACCCCTCGCGGATATCTCTTTGAGATCGCCCCCGTATCTTGATTCACTTGCAGCATTCGTTCCAGTTCTCGCAATGCCTTACTGGGAACCGTTACATCAAACTCAACCCTTGCATTCTCTGTATCAGTCGTTTTTTTACCATTTGCCACTGCTGGAGCGGACGACTCCCCGGACTCCGGTTCTGCACTCACGGTTTGCACCACTGCCAGCCGATGCCCATCCGTAGCAGCAAACTCCAGGCTGTCATATTCCACCGTCAAATGCACTCCAGTTAAAACCTGCTTAGTCTCGTCAGCGCTGGTTGAGAAGAGTGACCCGCGTAGCCCTTCAATTAGCGATTCAACAGGCAAATAGGCAACATCGCCATCATCGATCGTTGGCAGCTCAGGATATTCTTCTGCGCCCATGCCGCGAACCTGATATCGCCCAAACGCACAGGTCAGCGTTGCGGTCATATCGCCTGCTTCAGTCGCCAAAGTAATTTCACCATCTGGTAGGCGTGAAACGATGTCACTGAGCAGTTTAGCGGGCAGTGTTAGCGTGCCGCCACTCTCAACCTGTGCTGAGAAACTAGTTTGCACCCCCAAGCTCAAGTCAAACCCGGTGAGGCTTACCCGCTGAGTTTCTTCATCTGCCCGCAACAGTACATTTGCCAAGACAGGATGGCTGGGACGTGAAGGAACGGCGCGGCTAACCAGGGAGAGGTGAGCAGTGAGTTCGTTTTGGGCACAAATAAGTTTCATGGGTGGATGGGTTCTTTGAGGCTGTCTGGGCGAGGCAACTTGGGCGAAGAAGGCGAAGAAATTAGGTAGGATATTCCGATCTGCTTTCAGCCTGCTGCAAAGCAAAAAGCAAATTCTGCTTGGAACGAGATCCTAACACCCTTAATTGAAAGGTTCAATTTGCCGAAATGGAGCTAACTCTCTGGGACTTTAAAGAATTCCGGTTTGGATCTTTTTAAAGAGATCAGCAGTAGTAGTGCCTGTGGAAAATGGGAAAAAGATCTGGGGATCACCTGGCGGTGCGGATCTTGTAGGCTTTTAGGTTGTGGAAAACTTGTGGAAAAAGCATCGAATCTTTTGCACAGTATTTATACTTAGCGGGAAAACCCACTGGAGCTTTTGGTTTTCCACGTCAGTCTCCCCAAAGTTTTCCACAGGAAATCTAGTTTTTTCCACAGGAAATCTTCCCTTAGTATTTCTTAATCTAGAATCTTTATAAAAATTCATCTTGCAGAGATGTAAGCGGGATGACCCGTCTAAAGCTAATCGAGTTTTCCAGGCTTCGGCTTCGCTTAACTCTCATCTGCTAACGTGCCGAGTATTTTGATTTCGCTTAATGCGCCTTGCAGAGACTTGATAGCCGCAAGTTCTAGCTTGATCAGGAGTTACGCATTCCTTTGCGGAACAAGGGGCTTAAGCCCCTTGTTCGCGTGGCAATCGCCTGACTTTACGTTCCGTTTGCGTGAGTCCAGCTTGATTAAATAACTTGCTTTAAGTACATTTGTACTATAATTTGGCACGTTGTTGAATTTGTTGGCAGATAACAAAGTTGATTAGGGGAGGGCGATATGAGTCTTGAGCAGACAAATCAGTTAATCCAGCTAGTCTTAAATTCGGCGTTGATGATGGCGGCGTGTGTGGTGCTTTTGGGCGGTCTGCTGGTGCGCCATACGGCAACTCACAGGCAACTGCGATCGCTTAACCAGGAATATTCTGAGCTAATGGTCGGCTCAGTTTTGCTCAAGGGCGATCGCCTGCTCCAAGTCAAGCATCAACTGCGGCAGTTGCGACAGCAGTACCAGGATGCCTTTCGCAGCATTTTGGTAATTCACTATGCGCTGTTGACGTTTGTATTAAGCGGGTTGACCGTTGCCCTGAGAACGATCGCCAATGCGGACTGGCTGATCACGACAGCACTGGTGCTATTTATCGTTGGGTTGGTCATTCTGCTGGTAGGGCTGGGGCTGTCACTAGCAGACCTTCACGCGGCTAAGCGATCGCTCTGGGACGAGATTCAGTGGGCGCTCAATTTTGGCAGTGCAGGTGAAACGCCTTTACTGGAAGCCAAATCTGAACGGGCAGAAAAGCGATCGCATCTTCCTAAAAAGCCAACTCGAAAGCTTCCCAAACTGACCAAGCATTCCAGACAAAAGCCTAAAACCGGGGTGGTTTAAGTGTCGAGATCTGCGACTTCTCGAAGAAGTCGCAGATCTTAACCCCTTCGGCTACTGCTATACACTTCGCTGGCGGCTCGATGCAGCAGCGAGTGACGATAGACCAGCGCTTCAAAATCATCACCGTAGCCGCCACCAATCACGCAGGCAACCGGATAGCCCTGAGTTGCACAGGTACTCAAGACCTGCATTTCCCGACAAAAAATGCCGCGATCGCTGAGTGCTAGCTTGCCCAGGCGATCGCCCAAATGGGGATCAACCCCTGCGTCGTACAGCACTAAATCAGGGCGAAACTCAGACAGCAAATCAGGCAGATACTTTGCCAAAGTTTGCAAATAGTCCTCATCTTCCATGCCAGCGGGCAGCGGTACATCCAGGTCACTGGTTTGCTTGGTGCCAGGAAAATTCACCTCGCAGTGCATAGAGAAGGTAAAAACAGTCGGATCATCCTGAAAAATGAATGCGGTGCCGTCTCCCTGGTGTACGTCTAAGTCTACAATCAGGATTTTTTGCGCTAGCCCTTGCTGCTGGATGACGCGAGCGGCGATCGCCAAATCATTAAAAATGCAGAACCCCGACCCATAGCTAGGAAAAGCGTGATGCGTTCCACCTGCCGTATTGCAAGCTAGCCCATGTTCTAGTGCCAGTCGTGCTGTCAAAATCGTGCCACCTACCGCGATGCAGGTACGCCGCACCAGCGCTGGACTCCAGGGCAAGCCAATTCGCCGCTGAGACTTGGCATCCAGCGTTCCCTCACAGTAATCTCGAATGTATTCCGGTGTATGCACCAGTTCAAGCCATTTCTGGGAAGGCGCTTCGGGCTGATGAAATTGGGATACAGAAGCAACTCCATCTGCTAGTAAGCTCTCATAAAGCCGCCTAAACTTCTCCATCGGAAACCGATGTTCGGGGGGTAAAGGCACAACATAATCCGGGTGATAAACGAACGGCAAATCCATCTAGCGCAACAATCCTTGTCCTGAAACCCGTCATGCAAACTGAAACGTTTTGGCAACTCGGCAGCAACAATCCCGACAATGCCAGCCATTTTGCCAGGATTAGTCGCTGGTGGGCTGAGCTGAGTGGGCAGGAAGTCACCTGGCGACAACGCCTGATTCCTCCCAATGGTGATTTGAGCGTGTTGAACTGGGAACCCCAGCGGTTTGATGAAACGGTTCTCTTTGAAACGGCTGAAACACGCGGGATCACGCTCTACTGGCGCAAATCTGGTTCTACAGAGGAGCGCAGCACTACCCCTCATAAACTGGCACTCGACCATTTACATCAGCGGCTTTATATTTTTCCGCGATCGCAACAAGAAGTCGTGATTCAGGTCGGCACTCCGGAGCAGGTCTACCGATCGCTCATCCTGACAAACCCCCAAATCGAACGTAGCACAAGTGGCAAAGATCAAATTCTCACCCTTACCGATGACCTTCAGCAGTTAGAGATCAAAATCTCTCTTGGCGCTGAAAATTTTGATCAGCTCAAGCGGCTGCTCGGCGTTGACGATTGATCCCGACAGAATCTTGGCAAGAAGCAACAGCCTGAGCCATTTTTCCCTACAGTTAAAACAGTAGGCACTTTTTAACTTGTGAATAGTGGCGTATGAAGCCGCGCTACTATTCACACAGAGAGTTCAGTGGGTAAGGTGTTCAGGTCTCGTGAGGTGTTATGTCGTCTTTCAATTGGTTTAATCGGCAATACAACGATCGTGTCGATGCTCAGACTGAGCCAGCAGAAACTTCGCCTGAGCCACAGACCGAATCAGCAGAACCCGCTGCGGCGGACTCAACTCCAGATGCGGCAGCAGACTACCTCAACTGGGCAAAAGCAGCCTACCAAAACATTCAGAAGCGTCAGCAGGCAAGTGCAGTCGCTTCGCAGCCAACCGTGACTGAAACGTCCCAAGCTAGCGAATCTGCCCCAGAAGTATCCCAAACCGCTGATGCACCTGACGCAGCAGAATCACCAGCAGAGCCAATTGCACCCGTCGCTGAGTTGAAAACAGAAGAAACAGCGCCGACGGCTGAATCTGCTCCTGAAAGCGCTGCTGAACTGACTTCTGAACTCACCTCAGAGACCGCTCTTGAGACTGCTTCAGAACTTGTTGCTAAAACTGCCTCTGACCCTGCTGCGGAAACTTCTCCCCCAGAGAGTGTTGCTGAAAGTATTGCCGAAACCCCTTCCAGCGGCGAAGCTGCTCTGCCTTTTTGGGCACAGGCGGAAGCGGAACGGCGAGAACGCTTGGAGCGCCTCAAGGCTGCCGCAATTGAGGAACCGGAACCTGTGCCTGTGTCCGCAACAACGGCTACTCCAGACATGGAGACCACTGATTCAGGCATTCCCGGAGTGGAATTTGACGAAAACTTCCTTTGGTCAGCCGAGGTGCTAGCGTCTCAAGGTCGCCGCCCTGAGCAAATTTCAGTTGAGGAAATTACCTGGTTAAAGCGCTTGCGGCAGGGACTCGACAAAACCCGTCGCAACTTGGTCAACCAACTGCGGGCCATTGTGGGGCAGGGTCCGCTTAACCAGGAAGCGGTGATGGAAATTGAGTCGCTGCTGCTTCAGGCAGATGTGGGAGTTGTGGCGGCTGACTATATTATCGAGTCGCTGCAAACCAAACTGCGCCAAGAGGCACTGCCCCCAGCGGAGGCGATCGCCTACCTCAAGCAGATTCTGCGGGATATGCTCGATAATCCGCTAGGTAAGTCCTATTCTCCTACCTTCGCCCCCGAAAAAGAAACGCTTAACATCTGGTTGATTACTGGGGTGAATGGTGCCGGAAAGACGACGACAATTGGCAAAATCGCCCACATTGCCAAAAAATCGGGTTATAACTGCCTGATTGCTGCTGCCGATACCTTCCGAGCGGCGGCTGTACAGCAGGTCAAAGTATGGGGCGATCGCAGCAATGTAGAGGTGATCGCCAACCCCGGCAAAAACACCGATCCCGCAGCCGTTGTGTTTGATGCGATCGCCGCGGCTCAGTCTCGCAACACCGAACTGCTGCTAATCGACACCGCAGGTCGCCTGCAAAACAAGAAAAACCTGATGGACGAGTTGAGCAAAGTTCGCCGCATCATCGACAAAAAAGCACCCAACGCCAAAATCGAATCGCTGCTTGTCCTGGATGCTACCCTGGGGCAAAACGGGCTGCGTCAGGCAGAAGTATTCTCGGAAGCCGCCCAGCTTAGCGGTGTCGTTCTCACCAAGCTAGACGGTACTGCCAAAGGCGGAATTGCCCTGGCTGTGGTGCAGCAGCTGGGACTACCCATTCGCTTCATTGGGGCAGGCGAAGGCATCGAAGATTTACGCCCCTTTTCCAGTTATGAATTTGTCGAAGCGCTTCTAAGCGGCTGATTTAGGGGCATTACTGCTGAAATGGCTTCTAGAAAAGAAATTACCGTACTTCCATTAGGAATTAATACGGGCGAATGGCTGTTCGCCCCTACGGAGGCAAAAACTTTGGACTAATATTAAGCAGAAATATGTCATCAGTTCGACACAATCTTGTCAGAATTCACAGCTTTGTTGTGTTTTGTCGTGTCTCAACTTTATAAGTAATGACTTTTGTAACCTATCAACCCAGGAAGACTAAGTATCGAGCAGGACGGTGGACTCGTGCTGCAATCTGGTTTGGAGTAAGTGTCGTTACAAGTGTGCTGATCTGGGCGATCGCCCAACCACTCACGCCCAGACACCAGAGACACCACCCGCCGAAGCGCCCCCCACCGAGGCACAGGCAGAAGATCCATCCCTGACTGCTCCCAACTTGAACCTGGAACTTCCAGACTTTAGAGACTTACTTCCCTCTGAAACCGCAGGAGTAGCTACAGAACCGGTTTACCTGGACGGAAACCAACTATTTGTGGTTGCTGCTCTAGAGATAGACGATTCCAACGGTTCGGAAACCAGTCCTAGCGCTCTTGATGCACGAGTCAACAGCATTGAAACTCAACTCAGACAAATCGTCAACGCTAACTTCAACCCAGCTACGCTGCAACTTACCTCAGAGTACATAGAAGCTGAAGACGTATTCGTAATCAATGCTAGCTATGGCATAGGCGAAAACGAGACAGCCGAAGATTATCTGCTGACGGTGAATGCTTTAGACGCTCAGGCAAACGGGGTCGATAATTTAGAAACCTGGACAAACGAGCTAACCGAAAGAATTGAAGAAGCCCTGCTCAGGGCTGAACAAGAGCGTCGGACAGACTCTCTACGACAGCAAGTCACGATTGCCAGCGGCATCTTACTAGTGATAATTGCGCTCAGCTTTGCGCTCAGCATTTTTCAACAGCGAGCTAAGCAGAAACATCGCTTCATCGCAGCACGGCGCGACGCAGATGCTCAAGAAATGTCCGCCGCCGCCGATACGGCTAACCCGACTGAGATGACAACTGTCCTGTTGCAGCGGCAAATGCACAACCGCCAACAGCACAACCTCAACGAAATTCAGCGACGACTATTGCAACTTGGTCAAATCCTCGTTTGGGGTGGCGGAACATTAGTAATACTGGGGCTATTTCCGTATACTCGTTGGGTTCAACCCCTCATCCTAAACTGGAATTGGATCAAATTTCCGCTTTACATCATGCTCACCTTGTTTGGCACTTATGTTGCCATTCGCGCCAGTGATGTTTTGATCGATCGCTTTTTCCTGGTTCTGCAAAGCGGCACTAGCTTCGGGGCAGAAACCTCTCAGCGACTGGCACTTCGGTTTTCAACTTTTTCTCGCGTTGCCAAGAGTATTATTGCAGTGCTTCTAGTTGGTTCTGGAATCATTACGTCTCTTGCGGTAGTAGGCATCGAAGTTGCTCCTCTCTTGGCCGGTGCCGGAATCATCGGTTTGGGAATTTCCTTCGCTTCACAAAGTTTGATCAAGGATATCATCAACGGCTTTCTCATCCTATTTGAGGATCAGTACGGAGTCGGAGATGTCATCATCGTTGGAGATGTCGCTGGATTAGTGGAAAACATGAACCTTCGCATTACTCAACTGCGAAATGAGGAAGGGCGTTTAATCACAATTCCAAACAGCGAAATTAGAATAGTGCAAAACCTCTCTAAGGAATGGTCGCGGGTTGACTTAACTGTAACGATCGCCAATAACGCAAATTTAGATCAAGCGCTCAAAGTGATTGATGACGTAGCCCAAGAGATGAGTCACGATCGCCACTGGCGCTCTCTAATTCTAGAATCTCCATTGCTGTTGGGAGTAGACAAGCTCGATCACATCGGCGCGATGATTCGACTCTGGATCAAAACTCAGCCCTTGAAACAGTGGGATGTCGCACGTGAATACCGTCGTCGCCTCAAGCTAGCTCTAGATGAAGCCGGAATCGCAATTGGTGTACCCCAACAGTCACTGGTGTTTAAGAGCGATTTACGCCTTGCGGGTGAATTGGCTGAAGGGCTAAACGACAGTGAAGATGGAAAAGAGGCTAACGGAGGATTTACTCATACCGAATCACGTTCCTCTGAATCAACTAACCCCTTTCATCTGGACAACTAAAAAATGGAGATGAAGCCATATATAGCAGTCCTGAATCAGTTCTAAGACGAGCGGGGTTGTGAGAGGTGCACCCGGAAGGATGCGCCTCTCACAACCCATTGAGGATTGCTCCATAGCGCTGTTTAGCAATTCTAAATTTGCATTTGGAAAAAGCAATTTCGGTGTAGGTTACATTAGCTTAAAGTTCAGCTTTAAAAATCATGCAAAGCAACATCCGTCATATTCTCAAGACTGTTGCTCTACTGATGTTTGGGGCTGCGATCGCCCTATTCCTCTCAAATTGCAGAGCAGACAACCGCAGTTTAGACCAAGCTGAGCCAACTACCAGTGAAAATGCAACTAACGCGGCTGACCCTACAGGATGCGTCACCCTAATCAGTGACCCTGCTTCTCCTATCACTAACGTTTTTTCTAACCCTGAAGAACAGTCCAGTGAAATATTAGATGAACTGCCAAACAATACAGAAGTGGTAGTGACAGGCTACCAAAATGGCTGGCTGCAAATTAGTTCTCCAGCAGCAGGATGGGTTTTTTTAGGAGCAACAACCGTTTCTTGTGGTGATACAGCCGCAATTCAAACACTCACTAACAACGTTAATACGTTAAAAGAGCAAGCCATTGGAGGCGATCGCCTCGCTGCTGATGCGCTAATTCGATACGCGTTCCAAGCAGACGGCGCAGGCACCGAATTAGCCCTCGGTGCAATTACAGAATGGGCGCAAACTAACCCGGAACTGCTCATCTCTGTGCTGGATGAACAGCCCCAATCCGTCCGAAACGGGGTCTTGTCTTTGCTTAAGTTTTCTTTATCCCCAGATGCCCAGTCTGCATTTGAGGCTGCGCTGACTAAGCAAAATTCAAACTCGCCAACGGCTCAAACATGGCAGCAAGACGATTGACTACTCATCTCAATGGCTAAACCTCAATGCCTTGCATATCCAGACTGCGCCATAAGTACCAAGAAGCGATCGCCCCGTAAGGCTTCCACTTTTGCCCAATCAGCTCTACTGCCCTTTTGCTAGGCAACTCATCAAGCTGATAAAGCTTCCGAATTCCAGCCCTGACCCCCAAATCGTCTACAGGCAAAACGTCAAGTCGCCCCAGTCGAAAAATTAACAACATTTGAGCGCTCCACCGCCCGATGCCCTTTACCTGAGTCAGCGTTTGAATAATTGCTTCATCCTCCATCTCTGCCAACTCCGCCATTGTAGGCAAACCGTCCAGCACTTTCTGCGCTAAATCTTTGAGGTAAACAACCTTAGAGCGCGAAATGCCAACCCCGCGCAAAGTTTCATCCGGTGTATTGAGAATGTCTATTGCTGTAGGCAATCTCTCAGGATAAAGCTGAAGGAACCTGCCATGAATTACATTGGCAACTTTGGTAGAAAGCTGCTGATGCAAAATTGTCTTCGAGAGAGAAAATAACAGATCTGTTTCGGGCTGAGGGGGTTCCAAGTCACATGGTCCAACCTGCTGAATTAGTTTTGCCAGAATTGGGTCAGACTTTTTTAGAAAGGCGATCGCCATCAAAAGATCCATAAATCCATCTCTGTAAATTTGAAAGAATTTAGTAATTTCCACAACTAGCTCGACTTCAATTAATCCACACTATCTACCTCGTACAAATACGGTTATTACAGCAGTTCGTGAAGCACAAATGAATTTGAGCAATAGGTGACTGTTTTTCATCTGTACTAGGGAAACCTAACTTCATGTAAACTCTTGTGAGAATAAAGCTATGGTAGATGCAGGAAATACCTTACAGACTGCAAAGCGAGTTGCTTTCAGTAGAGGCTTCGCCAGATACTCAGATTCTCTGACTCCTACAGATCGCAACGACTACTACCGCGTCGATATTACAACCCGCAAAAGCTTTAGCGCTAGAGTCTTTGGACTAACGGGCAATGCTGACCTCGCACTCTACGGCAGCAGGGGAGGGATAATTCGCCCCACTTCCAGGCAACCCCTGACTCGAGAAGAAAATATTAATCGTACCCTTGACCCGGGTACCTATTACCTCAGAGTTTTCACTCCTGAAGCAACAACCACAACTCGATATGCTCTAACCCTATCTGCCTTTGACGACAGAGCCGGAAACACTCAAACCCGGGCACGCGCTTTAGGAAATATTACTGAAGTTGTCAATCGTGTTGACTATGCAGATTTTGTTGGAGTTTCAGACCCAAACGACTACTACAGTTTTGCACTGAGCGATCGCAGAACCGTCAATGTTTCTATAAGAGGTCTGCGGGGCGATGCCGACCTGTACCTGAGAGACAGCGCAGGCACCATACTTCAGCAATCTGTTACTGCGGGCAATGCCAGCGAAGTTATTGCTCGTGCTCTAAACGGTCCGCTCACCAATGGTAACCCGGTCAATGACCCCAGCAGACCCGTTACTTATTTCCTGCAAGTTGTTCCTAAAACTGGCGTAAGTACTGGATATACGTTGGGCATCTCTTCCGGTCCAGAAGCTGGAGCAACCGTTGAAAAAGCACGTAACATCAATCTTACTTTTGACAATCAAACTTATAGAGATGCCCTCGGTGATGGCGATAACATAGATCTTTATGGCTTCAGGGTAGAAACACCCAGCGACTTCAATCTGCGGCTAGATGGCTTCAATGCAACTTTAAATGCCGATGTACAGCTCTACCGAAATGACGGCTCAATTGCTCCCCTTACCCCTCAGAATCTCGTAGTTGCGTCTGTACAAAGCGGTCCAGGCATTGCAGAAAGCATCAGTAACCAGCGATTGGCGGCGGGTGACTATCTGATTCGGGTAAGTCGGTTTGGCAACACAGGCAATTCAACTTACAATCTCACAGTCTCAGGTCTACCAGGAGATCGAGCACCGAACACAATCCAGACTGCTCGTGATCTTGACCTGAGCGGCACAAGCATCCGTACTCCTTTTAGGCTAACGACTGCGGACGGTGCGCCTGAGTTTATTGGCACTGGCGATCGCATTGACCTTTACAAAGTGAGTTTGGATACACCAAGTTCGGATCGCACCTTCCTCAGCGTCAGGCTTACGAACTTGCCCAACGGCACTGCCGATTTGCTGCTGCTACAAGATACCAACAACAATGGACGCATTGATGACACGAACGGCAATGGCATACTAGATCAGAGCGATGCTGAAGTCATCTCCATTTCTGCTAGAACAGGTTCTTCCCCCGAAGCAATTGGAGGGACCTTCCTTGATGGAACTTACTACATCATGGCTAGACCGGGCGTAGAAGGTCAATCTAGTTTCTATGATCTATCCGCTTACACGGCTCCGGGCGGCACAGTTCCTAGTATTACTAGAGATATTTTGCCTGGAGTTGGCAGTTCTGGACCTAGTGAATTTACTGATGTGAGTGGCGCTCTCTACTTCGTTGCGAATGACGGAAATGGATACGCTCTCTGGAAGAGCGAAGGAGTTAATTCCACAAGTCTTGGCACTGTTCAAACTACAACAAAAGTAAGAGCAATCAAAGCAGGAGCAACGTCAACAGACATCTCTGAGCTTACCGATGTCAATGGCACCCTCTATTTTGCCGCTGATGATGGAGTCAATGGTACTGAGCTGTGGAAGAGTGATGGTACCGCAGCGGGAACTGTACTGGTTAAAGATATAAATACCGCAGCCGGAGGCTCTTCGCTACCCAGATCGCTGACGAGTGTTGGCAATACGCTCTACTTTGTAGCTTCCAATCAAGGCGGCAACTTCGAGCTATGGAAGAGTGACGGTACCGCAGCGGGAACTGTTCAAGTTGCAGATTTGGCAGCAGGATTAACCAGCTCTTCCCCAGAAAATTTAACTGACGTTAACGGGACACTCTTCTTTACAGCTAACGCTGGTGCAACAGGAACAGAGCTATACCGTCTTGAGCCGGGTAGCACAACTCCTCAGCTTCTAGAAATTTCGACAACAGGTACTCCCAGTTCCTTCCCTGGAAATTTGACTGTTGTGAATAACAATGGGCTTTATTTCACAGCTGTTACAGACGCAAGTGGTCTTGAAATCTGGAAGGTTGGCGCTAATGGTAGCCCGGTCAAGGTTACAGAGATCGGCCCCGGTTCGTTTGACTCGGATGCTGAAGATCTAACCGTGATTGACAGTAAGCTATATTTCACTGCAATTGACAGCAACTTCAGAAGGCAACTTTGGAGTATTGATACGGCAAACGCTGACGCACTAACTCAGCTAACTGACGTTGATGGCGGAACCAACCCTGATAGCCTGGTTAATGTCAATGGAGTTTTGTACTTCTCTGCAACTGATGGGGTCAATGGTCGGGAGCTTTGGAGTACTGATGGTACTGGTTCAGGAACTAGAGCAGTAACCAATATTAGCTTCAGTGAATTCAACCCAGACAATCTAATTGATGTAAACGGAGTACTCTACTTTACAGCCAACGATGGCACAAGTGGAAATGAATTGTGGAGATATAACACTGCTGATTCTAATCCACAGGCAGAACGTGTTCTCGATATTCTTCCAGGGTCTGGCGGTTCAAACCCGCAAGAATTAACCAATATCAGTGGCAGGCTGTTCTTCCGCGCTGACGACAGCTTTGATGAGAACGGGGACGGCATATTTGATGAAGGAGAAGGAAACGGTGTTGAACTTTGGGGACTGTAGCGGCATAGCGTAATTTGGGTCGATTAGCTTGACAAGAAGGGTAGGGTGGAAGCATCTGTTTCTGTCCTACCCTTCTTCATTCGATAGACGGGCGAAGTGTCAATGGCGGTAGCTGTTTGTTAGACGGAATTGCTATATAGAATGGAGACATGGCAGTTCAAATTAGTTAGCCTGTTTCTACTTACTTTGTAAATTCCAGAAGGGAAGATAGAGTCATGGGGTTATTTGACCGCGTTAGTCGGGTTGTCCGGTCTAATCTCAACGCCGCCGTCAGTGCCGCTGAAGATCCAGAGAAGATTTTAGAGCAGGCAATCATCGATATGCAGGAGGATCTGGTGCAGTTGCGTCAGGCTGTTGCAGGGGCGATCGCCAGCCAGAAACGGATGCAGCTGCAATATAATCAGGCACAGTCAGAAGCAAATAACTGGCAGCAGCGGGCACAGCTAGCTTTGCAAAAAGGGGACGAAAATCTGGCACGGGAAGCTTTGAACCGCAAAAAAGTGCAGACCGAGACGGCTGGAGCGCTGAAGACGCAGCTTGATCAGCAATCCGCTACGGTAGATACCCTGAAGCGTAATCTGATTGCGTTAGAAGGTAAAATTTCTGAGGCAAAGACTAAAAAAGATATGCTTAAGGCGAGAGCCAGTGCTGCTAAAGCCAACGAGCAGCTTCAAGGGACGATGAGTTCGCTCAATACCAGTAGCGCGATGGGCGCGTTTGAGCGAATGGAAGAAAAAGTGCTGCAAATGGAGGCTCGTTCACAAGCCGCAGCGGAATTGGCAGGGGCAGATCTGGAGAGCCAATTTGCCGCTCTGGAGTCAGGCAGCGATGTGGATGATGAATTAGCCGCAATGAAAGCGCAACTGCTTGGTTCTACGACTCAAGCAAATCAAGCGCAACTCCCCCCTTCTGAACCTACAACTCAAACTCCTCAGGATAAAGCAGTGGATGATGAGCTAGAAGCTCTAAAAACTCAGCTAGATCAACTGTAGCAGTCATCTATTCGTTAGCTTATTGTAGTTCCGTTGTTAAGAGGTTGCGTCCCAGTGGCGTAACCTCTTAAAGTATCTGAGCTTTTGAAAAAGGTTCTTACTATGCTTGACCTGCCGCCTCTCAACGTTGATACGGTTTGGGCAATCTTAAACGACAGGCTTGATGACATAACGGTGAATCAACTAGTGTGGCACTATCTGGGCTATCGGTATGATGCTGTGACCAGCCAGTGGAATACCGCACAAGTTTCGCCTGAATGGTTGGAGGACTATCCAGAGCCGCCAGATTTCATTGAAAGCCGCCCTGCTACGGTGAAGCTGACACGCTCTATTCCAAAACGCAACAAGCAACTTTTGAAGGAGCAACTTGGTTTTGAGGGCTACAAAGTGGGAGAGTTAGTTCCTCGGTTAACGAGACGAGCCACGATGGCAAACTGGCTGCTCAGCTGTATGCGCGATCGCACAATTGCAGAATGATTTGATTGATTGCCAAAATCAAGAGAGTTATCAGACTCTCCAACTGTTTTTATCTTCCTAAAAGTAGAAACAAGAATCTGACACAAAAGTTTATCTCCTAAGAAAGATGTTTAGATTCATCCAAACTCTGGAAAATACATTCAAACTTCTTCCTAAAGGAATTCTATGGCTAGCCAAATCGAATTTAGTTTATTTGCACCTTATAACAACGCAGCAGCATTAATTGGGTCTTTTTCCAACTGGGAAGAGCTGCCCATGCAAAAGATAAAGAAGGATTTTTTCGTACCAAAGTCGAGTTAGAAGATGGTACTTATCAATATAAATTTCGAGTACAGTCCAAAAGTTGGTTCTTTGAACCTGACCAGTGGATAGATGTAAATGACCCCTATACAACTGACGTTGATAATCCTACTCAAAATTGTGTTTTAACTGTTAAAGATGGCGAAAAAATCGTCGATACTTATGTTTGGAAACACGATGATAAGCCTTTGCCAGCCGATCATGAATTAGTTATTTATGAAATGCACGTAGGCGACTTTTCGGGTGGTGAGGACGATCCTTATGCTCGCGGAAAATACAAGCACGTAATTGAGAAGCTTGATTATCTGTGTGAACTAGGTATTAATGCGATCGAACTCATGCCCGTTAAGGAGTATCCGGGAGACTATAGCTGGGGTTACAATCCTCGCTATTTTTTTGCAACAGAATCTAGCTATGGTTCTACTGCTGAGCTAAAGAATTTGATTGACGAATGCCATGCTCATGGCATTCGTATCTTCATGGACGGTATTTTTAACCACTCTGAAGCAGAGAGTCCACTGACTCAGATTGACCATGACTACTGGTATCATCACGAACCACGCGACCCAGAGAATAATTGGGGCCCAGAGTTTAATTATGAGCATTATGATGAAAATTTGGAAACTTATCCTGCTCGTCGCTTTATCGGTGACGTGGTTCGTTTTTGGATTGAGGAATATCACATTGACGGCATTCGTTATGATGCGGCTCGTCAAATTGCAAATTATGACTTTATGCATTGGATCGTTCAAGAAACGAAACAAACTGCGGGGTTAAAACCGTTCTATAACATTGCTGAACATATCCCTGAAACCGCAGATATTACAGGTGTTGATGGCCCAATGGATGGCTGCTGGCATGAAAGTTTCTATCACTGTGTTTTAGAGCATATTACTGGAGAAACTTTTGATATAGAGCGCCTCAAAGATGCGCTAGACGCTAAGCGTCAGGGTTTTTTAGGTATTACAAATGTGGTCAATTACTTAACCAATCACGACCACAATCATTTAATGGTAGAACTAGCAGACCGTGATATTTTTGATGCAGCAGCTTTTAAGCGGTTAAAGTTAGGCGCAGTCATGCTAATGACCGCAATGGGTGTTCCGATGATTTGGATGGGCGAAGAGTTTGGGGAGTATAAGCCCAAAACAATTGAGCAAAATAAAATTGAATGGTCCTTATTGGAAAATGACCTAAATCGTGAACTGTTTGAGTATTACGAGGGACTGATTTCTCTTCGTAAGGAAAATCATGCGCTTCACACCGAAAACATTAACTTCTTCCATGAAGATCCGGAGAGCAAAGTAATAGCTTATGTTCGCTGGAATGATGAAGGGGCAAGAGTAGTAGTGGTGGCAAATTTTTCAGATAGCTATCATGCAGGCTATCGAATTGAAAATTTTCCAGAAAACGGAACTTGGCACGAGTGGACGGGGGATTATGACGTTGAGGCGGGTGATAATAACATCCTGATTGACCTGCCAGAATATGAGGCTAAGGTATTTGTTTGGCAACAGTGATAATGACGGTTTGGAGACGAGATGAATCGTGGAGACGCGGTTCATCTCGTCCCTACTGCATCCGGTCTATAGTGCGGTATTGGACTGCCTCGGCGACATGGTGAGCCTGCAAACTTTCGTCACCCGCCAGATCTGCAATGGTTCGCGCAACTTTGAGGATGCGGTCGGTCGCCCTAGCAGATAAGCCGAGTTTCCGAATTGCTCCTTCTAACAGGTTGCGAGTTGCGTTGTCCAACGGACACCATTGCCTCAAGTGGCGGCTTTGCATCTCGGCATTGCAGCGAGGGGTATCGTTCTGAAATCGAGTGCGGGCGCGATCGCGTGCGACCTGCACCCTTTCCCGTACTGAAACGGAATCTTCGCCCATTGGCTGCTGAGTGATTTCTTCTGGCTTCAAACGGTTAACAGCAACTTGCAGATCAATTCTGTCCATCAGCGGACCTGAAAGTTTTGCCCAGTACTGTTCTCTCGCTTTTGGCTTGCAGGTGCAGGGCTGAATCGTGTCGCCAAAATAGCCACAGGGACAAGGATTGGTGCTGGCAACCAGAGTAAACTGAGCGGGGAAAGAGACGGATTGACGAGTCCGCGAAATCGTAACGTGACCATCCTCAAGCGGTTGGCGGAGGAATTCTAGAACGTCTCTCTTAAATTCTGTTAGCTCGTCGAGAAAAAGGATACCCCTATGTGCTAGAGAGATTTCGCCAGGACGGGGGAAACTGCCGCCGCCAACGAGCGAAGGACCGGAAGCGGAATGGTGTGGACTGCGAAAGGGGCGATCGCTAACTAAAGATCCCTTATCTTTCAATAACCCTGCAACCGAGTGAATTTGAGTGACTTCTAGTGCCTCGCTAAATGAGAGTGGCGGCAAGATGCCAGGTAGTCGTCTGGCGAGCATAGTTTTTCCGCTACCGGGTGGTCCGACAAATATTAAGTTGTGCCCTCCTGCTGCGGCAATCTCCAGGGCACGACGAGCATGAGCTTGTCCTTTTACGTCCTTTAAATCTAGTCCGTGAAAGCGCGATCGCGTCAATTCTGCCTGTCCATCTATCTGTAAGGGGTCGTAGCGTTCTGGTTCGTTCAAAAAGTCTGCTACTTCTGAAATATGCTTGAATCCATAAACCGCTAGACCTTTGACTACGGCAGCTTCACGAGCATTGTCGGCGGGTACGACTAAGCCTTTGATGCCTATGCGTTGAGCAGCGGCAGCGATCGCCAGCACCCCTGCAACCGAGCGAAGTCCTCCATCTAAAGAAACCTCGCCTAAAAATAAATAGTCTTCTAATAATTGAGCGTTGACTTGCTCAGAAGCAGCCAGGATGCCGATGCTAACAGGTAAGTCAAAACTGGGGCCTTCCTTGCGTAGATCGGCTGGGGTTAAGTTGATCACAATCCTTCGCATCGGGAAGGCATAGCCTGCATTTTTGAGTGCGGCTTTTACCCTTTCCTTAGCTTCCTGTACTGCAATATCGGGCAAGCCGACGACGACGATTCCTGGCAATCCACCCGCGATGTCAACTTCAACTCCCACTTTGACGGCATCAATGCCCACTAGAGAGGCACTCCAAATTCTGGCGAGCATACTTTCACCTACTGTGGCTAACTGGTAGAGTGCCCTTATTTTTTGCTGATAGAACAATTTTTTATGGCAGCATAAGCCTTTAGAATTTCAGCAAGTATGTCTTTGTAACTGAGATGAGCGAAATTCAAGAAACTATTTTCAGCAAGATCATCAAACGGGAAATTCCTGCCGATATTGTTTATGAGGATGAGTTGGCGATCGCCTTCCGCGACATTAATCCTCAAGCTCCAGTTCACCTGTTGGTAATTCCCAAACAGCCGATTCCACATTTGTCAAATGCAGAATCTTCAGACCATGCCTTAATGGGACACTTGTTGCTAACCGTTAAGCGAGTTGCAGAGCAAGCTGGGTTGAGCAACGGCTACCGGGTCGTAATCAATGACGGTGAAGACGGAGGACAGACGGTTAATCACCTGCATCTACACATCTTGGGAGGACGACACTTGTCTTGGCCTCCCGGCTGAGTTCTATTGAGTCTAGCTATTGTCGGTGCGCTTCCTCGCCAATCTGGGTGCGAAATGAGTATTTATTCATAAAAAGGTTTACAAACTGCAACAAAAGCTTTAATGTGTTCGTAGGTTGAAATAACCGACCTAATACATCTTGTAAACCAAAGCACTCAATAATTATGACTACGACCTTACAGCGGCGCGAGAGCGCATCTCTGTGGGAGCAGTTTTGCAACTGGGTAACCAGCACCGACAACCGCCTTTATGTAGGCTGGTTCGGCGTACT
>JAAUQZ010000060.1 GCA_012033355.1 Leptolyngbyaceae cyanobacterium RM1_406_9
CAATTAGAATTGAGTCGGCGATGCTCAATTGTTCACTGGAGCTATGATCTGCTGCCAGAGACGCTTGTATAGTCTGATGTAAAGTTTTGTGTCTAGATTCAACACTTCTGGGATTTAGGGTGAGGGCGCAAAGGTGACATGATCCCTAGTTTAAGTGTGCAACTTCTCTAACGAAATCTTGATATGATCTGTTGCGCAATACCTGCCTTGAACTAAAGTCCAGGCTGATAGCTCAAGGCAGTTTCAACTGACTAACGTGATGGTCAAAAATTTGTTAAAACGAGTTTGAACGAGTTTTAGCTTTGAGCCTGAGATTGTTGAACTACCTAAGTTTTCAATAGGGACAGTTTGTTAGGATTATCTATAGAAGATGATGTCTGTAGAAATGCAATCTAAAAGCCAGAAATTTGATGAACAAACCATAAAAGCTATTCTTAAGCGCTGTTGGTCACGCGAGTCTAGTTCTTTGTGGACAAAACAGAATCCCGCCTGTGGTCAATGTGGTGTTACCGCTCTCGTGATTCAAGATCAATTTGGAGGAGGGATTCTGAAAACACCAACGGAAGGAGGGTGGCATTTTTATAACCAAATTGATGGAGAAAGATACGATCTCACAATTGAGCAGTTTACGGTATTGCCCAACTATATGGATCTTCCCTCCAACCGTGAGGAGGCATTTGCAAATACAAACCAAAATCAATATAGCTACCTTTCATCCAAATTTCGTCAGATGTTAAGGTAGCGCCTAAGAACAAAGTTCTACTTACCACCGGAATCTGTTGCTAGCGCAGGAAGCAGGAGCTTCCAGTCTGTCATTACCAAGCCAGAGCTTGGTAACGAGACGGAGCAGATAGCTAACCTCTGACTTCTGAGCTACAAACTGTTCAGCATTTTGAGATATATTTCTTCACAAAGGCAGCAAGCTATCTGACTGACAAAGGAATGGTGGCTTGGCTGTTTGATGTTAGAAACTAGGAAGCTATGATACGTTATCGATCTATTCTGGCTTTTGTTTTGGCAGGTATTGCCACTTTTCTCGTTAGTTGCAGCGGCCCAGCAGCGACAGCCAAAGCACCTACCTATACAGAGGCTCAAATCGCCCAAATCGAGCGATATTCTGCTGATGTACAGGAATTGCGCGATCGCCTTCTCGAAATTCCACCTCTAGTCCAGGCTGAGCGCTGGCGCGATGTTGAGACTTTCATTCACGGTCCGCTGGGTGAGTTGCGTTTCCGCATGGGTAATCTAGCCCGTAGCTTAGACCCCAAAGTGCAGCCACAGGCTCGTGCCGCTGCCCAGGAAGTTTTTGAACACCTGATTGCGATCGACGAAGCAGCGAAGGCGCGAGACAACCGCAAAGCTTTGAGCAATTACAACGGGGCACTGGCAGATTTTGAAACTTTTCTGAAATTGGTTCCTGCGTTTGAACAGCCTGTAGCCTCTGCTAGCGAAATTCAATGACCCATGTTGTGGTAGTTGGCTGTGGAGTCGTGGGGGCGGCGATCGCCTACGAACTAGCTCAATTCCCCGATCTGTCTATCACCGTTTTAAATCGCCAACCCCCGGCTCAAGCCGCCACAGGTGCAGCATTGGGTGTGCTGATGGGTGTGATCAGCCAAAAAGTTAAGGGCAATGCCTGGAGAATGCGTCAGTCGAGCATTCAACGCTATGAGGCGCTGATCCCTGAATTGGAGGCGATCGCCCAACAGCCCATTCCCTATAATCGGCAGGGCATTCTAATGTGCTTTGACGCTGAAGCCTTACCCAAATGGCAGCAATTAGCTGAAACTCGCCAGTCTCAAGGCTGGCAGCTAGAAATTTGGAACCAGGAAAACCTCCACTCTCGCTGTCCCCAAATCAACCCAGAAAAAGTACTGGCAGCAATTTACTCTCCCCAAGATCGACAAGTTGACCCTACTGCGCTCACCTTAGCTTTAGTCAAAGCCGCACAAACAAAAGGCGTTACCTTTCACTTTGATGCTCAAGTGTTGGAATTGAAATCCGAATCAGCAGATGGACTACAGGCTTGTCAACAGGTTCACACGACAGCAGGAAATTTCTCAGCGGATTGGGTTGTGATCGCGGCGGGATTAGGTTCAACGCTGTTGACTCAAGCCGGAATCCAATCTGTTGATATTCGCCCTGTTTTAGGGCAGGCTATGCAGTTACAGCTAGAGAATCCGCTGGGCGATCGCCACTTCCAACCCGTCATTACAGGCGATGACATTCACATCGTGCCGCTAAATAATGGGCAATACTGGATTGGCGCAACGGTTGAATTTCCCAACGATGTCGGGGAAGTGAGTGCTGATTCTGCTCAACTGGATGGGGTGTTGGAGGGGGCGATCGCCCTTTGCCCAGCCTTAGCCCAAGCCAAAATTCTCAAAACCTGGTCAGGGTTACGTCCTCGCCCCTACGGTCGTCCTGCGCCAATCATCGAACCGCTATCGGGATACGCTAATGTCTTACTCGCAACAGGGCATTATCGCAACGGCGTATTGCTTGCTCCTGCAACGGCTCAAGCAGTTTGTAACTTGTTAGCGAAAGAGCATATTTACTAAAGTGCTGTTCCTCTTCACGGGTACATCCTCCTGGGTGCATCCCACTTTTGCGCCCTCCCTAGTTCTTCTAGCGACAGTACGTTTTATCAATACTCTAATCGTTTCAATAAAAAATATAAGTCAATCATGGGAACCGCTGGTATCAGTACAGCCAGCAGAATATTAAAACTTAAAACTTGCACTAACACAAAGTAAAAACTGATCCAAAGGCTTACTGTAAGACCCATTGGTGAAGCTAAAAACTCCAAAAACTCCAAAATTCCTAATAGCAATCCCATCATTTTTCTCCTCTCATGGACTTATCCAGGGATGATAGATGCTTAACACCGACTAGCAGACAAGTTAACAAGTTGATAGGGCACTACAGACTTTCTTCAGCCTTGGAGGTGAGGAGTGTAACTTGCTCACCATCAGCATGAATTAAGTAATACCCATTCTTCAGTCTTCCGCATTACCTTCTGGGGTACTTTTTGGGGCGCTAAAGTTAATTTTGTTGGAAATTCAGTCGGTTTTTAGCTCTAAACTTTACCTTTAAGGAATCCGACCAGGTTTTGCAGAAAGGATTGGCTGACGGCGGATGCCTCTGTGGAAGCGACGCTTAGCTCTGCGGGTTCTGTCTCTGGGGTCAGCGCGATGGGTTCTGCAATCAGTGGGATTTCTTCTGCTAAGGCAGACACAATTAGCCGAAAGGCAACTTGCTGAATCTTTTCGACGGGTAATCGGAGTTGATTGGCGATCGCACTCAGCGCAACCGAGCCATTCGTAAACTCCCAAACCTGCCATTCCACCTGATTGAGCCGCAGTTGAGGTTTGCCATCAATAATGCTGGTCAAGGCTGAAGTGGGTTCAGGAAGCTTGTCTGCCAGAGCTGACCAGTCTTTCAATGCTCGCAAGCCTGCCAGCGTTACCTCAGTTGCGGGTGCGCTCAGCCCCGTCATCTCTGCTGGGGGCAAAGGAACTTTGGCATCAAACTGAAACCAGGCATCTCCTAACTCAAATAGCGCACAAACCTGACGCATCACCTGAGAATAAAACAGCAGCTTTAGCTGTTCAGCCGTTAACGCCCCTTGCGCCTTAAGGCAAAGCCCCATTGGAGTGCCGATTGTACAAGTTTGAGCGAGTCGAGATGCGGCGCGATCGCCCAGCCATCCCCGTTGCCCAATCATCGACACCAAACCCTGCTGGTTAAGGGAACCCGCCGCCGCCACGATTCGCCCCTGGTTAAACCAGATGTAGTGGGTTTTCTGCCCTTCTGTATTTGATCCAGCAAGAGTGCAAATGTTTAATAGTCCTGTCTTGCATCCCTGCTCTAGAAACTGAAACATCTCTGCCAGGGAAAATTCTGCAAGGTATCCGGTAATCGCCATACTGCCTGCTTACCTCTCAATAGCCCTAAAAGTTGTCAAAATCGAACCAATCCATTGGTAAATCTAAACCAGGCAACCTTGCATAGAATGCTGTACCAGCGCGATCACGGCTTCAGCAACCGAGGCAGATTCGTTGGGGTTCACCGTGATGATCGGAGGGCATTTGTTTGCATCTAAATATCCCAACGCAATGGCAATATTTTCTGCATCCCATGCTCCTGGGCAGTCTGCGTGGGTCAAACCGATGATCATCGGAATTTGCGATCGCTGCTTCATAAAACCCAGGATGCGACGAGCCGACCGAAACTCATACGGTCGGTGAGCCGCCACCAGCAGAATGTAGGCGTGAGCCTTGCGGATGAGAATGTCCCACATAAAGTCAAAGCGGGACTGCCCTGGCGTTCCGTAAAGATGCAGCGCCATTTCCGTCCCAAACTGTAATCGCCCAAAGTCAAAGGCAACCGTTGTCCTTTTCTTTAGCATTAAAGTTTCGTCTGTAGCTCGACGGTCAGTGTCAACCACCTCGATCTCGCTGACCGAACGAATAAAGGTAGACTTTCCGGCCCCCACAGGGCCAGTTACTACCAGGCGCATGATTTCCATTGAGCCTCACTCGGTAGAAGGGGGAAGGGGAAGATGAAGTGGTAAGGACAAGAGATGAAGGATGAAGGATGAGGGATGAAGTTCATCCTTGCTGGTCAAAGCTTTGTTGCTTACCGCTTGTACTAAGATTGTGGATTGAATAAGCTGCAATTTTCGTAGTGGTACGACACAGCTAAAATGAGGCATTAGTCCGGGGTTCGGCTCCGCTCACCCCTCAAGTGCCGTGTGCTGAGCGAAGTCGAAGCACACCACAAGCTAATCCACCGTTTAAGCTGTGTCGTACCACTACTTTATTGAATTCGCACTCCTCAATCGTTTTTTGTACTCTCTTACATCAGAACTAGCTTTAGCTCTGCCAGGGCGCGTTTGATTTCAAGCATGAGCAAGCCTTGCTTGGCGGATTGGTTTGCCAATACCAGGAAAACTGCATCTTCACCGCAGCTTGTGAGAACGCCGTAGCCCTGGTTGCCTTCTACGTAAATGCGATCGATCGTGCCTCTAGCCAACTCGTTACCAATGCGTTCGCCCAAAGACAGCATTGCGGCAGACATTGCTGATACCCGTTCTTCGTCCATTGCTCCGGGTAGGCTGGTTGCCAGGGGCAAACCGTCTGGTGTAACCACTGCTGCACCCTGAACGTCGTTGGTAGAAGTAACAAAGTTTTGCAGAATGCCGCTGAGTTTTTCGGTACTGATAGCCATGATGAGATCCTTTTCAAGTCTTGGTAGGTGGTCAGATTTAAGTAGGTGAAATGAGCTAGGGAGAGTCGTTTTCAGCGCAAACAAAATTACATGGCGTGGGCACCCGTAGCAATAAGCCGCTTAAACAATCCTTCAGTCCAGCCTGTTTCTTTGAGGACGGCAGCAGAGGAGACTTCGACATAAGCTTGCTCAATGAACGCCAGGTCGATCATACAAATGCGACCGAGAGCTTCTTGCACCGCATCCGACATTCCATCTGCTTGGCGACGCTTGCCAACTTCCTGCACTACAGTTGCCATTGCCGGAACGACGTGCTGAGGGCCGATGCCAATCTGGACGTGAACTAAGCCAATCCGCCAGCGGCGATCGGCATAAGCGTTGCCCCACTCATCCATCCCTGTAAACATCTCGTGGAACCATTGCACAAAAGTTTCACGTAAACGATGAATCCTGCCCTCGGATGCATTGAGGATTGTACTCATCTCAGGATCACGACCTAAGTAAGCATAGAAATGGTCAGCCATTTCGGGTGCAACTTTTAAGCCCCACTCTGCATTGGCTTGAAGCAGCGCTCTATCTTCAGGGGTAAAGCCAATCCGGGTAGACATTTTGTTCATGAATGCATGTGGCTCTAAAGCCATAGGGCTAAGCTCCTTTTGAGGTGGAAGTGATTTCGTTCAACAGCCTCTTTTTAGCAATCCAAATTGAGCAGGGGGATGGGGTGAATACGTAGTTTTTGATTAATTCCAAAAAAGCGAAATTTATCGGCTCAATGTCCGATTTCAGGTGCAAAAATTAAGAAATTCTGTTCTTTGAGCGGTTTTGAGTAAGTTCAAAAGGGGGCACTTTGAAGCTGAATAGCTTTGAAACACCTTAAGAAAAATAAATAACCATGTCTGAATATTTGGCCGAGATGCTCGACTGCTTGCAAGAATCGCTGAAATAGATGAAGACAAAAAATAGCAACTAATGTGTTGTTTATCTATTTAGCCAACTCTAAGTTGCTAAATGTTAAGCAGGATAAAGAATTTGATCTAGATGATAGGTTGTGGAGTTTAGACGCAGTTTTACGCCGCGTTTTTTGGAGGTGTTTTGCTGAATGGCTTTGCTCGATCGCCAGGATTGGCTGCACCGTATGTTTACGGAATTTTCCTACACATAAGTTTAAACACGAGTTGAAAATTCTTTTTTGGCGATCGCGTGTAGCCATGAATTGGAAGAATTTCGGAAATAGCCGTAGTTTTGCTGACACATCCTCATTAGCAGTGGGGGTTGAGAACTTTGGCAAAAAATTCTTTTGAAATTTTCCTGATCCCAGGGGGGCAATTGGAATAGAGGAATGGTAGATGCACCCTGATTTAACCTCTGGCTTCGCGCCAGGGGTTTTTATTTTTTCTAGCAGAGGCAAGGGTTGCGGTAGCTTTTATTTTGCACATCGGTCAAGCTAAAGAGGGTAGAAATACCTGCTTGTAGTGCTGTGTGACAACGACTGATGACAACGACTAAGGAAACTTCTCTGCCTTTGCCACCGGGTCGATATGGGTTGCCTGTGTTGGGGGAAACGTTGAGCTTTTTTGGCGATCGCAACTTCGCCCAAAAGCGACATCAGCAATATGGAGCAGTCTTCAAGACTCGCCTCTTGGGAAAGCCAACTATTTTTATGCGTGGGTCGGAGGCAAATCGGTTTGTCCTAACTCACGAGAATCAGTACTTTGTTGTAACTTGGCCGCCCAGCACGAAGGCGCTTTTGGGGACGCTTTCCCTTGCTCTGCAAACGGGTGGAACACATCAGTCGCGGCGCAAGCTGTTGGCTCAGGCATTTTTACCGAGAGCGCTGTCGGGATACATTGCGGCGATGGAGGACATTACTCAGCGCTACCTGCAAAGTTGGGAAAAGCAGCGATCGCTCACCTGGTATCCAGAATTGCGAAACTACACGTTTGATGTCGCCTGTAAGCTGCTGGTTGGCTTTGATGCGGGTTCTCAGACGCGATTGGGGCATTTATTTGAGGTGTGGTGTGAGGGACTGTTTTCACTGCCGCTCAACTTTCCCTGGACGCGGTTTGGGCGGGCGCTAAAGGCGCGAGATTTGATGCTCAAGGAGTTGGAGTCGATTATTTGCGATCGCCAACAGTCCACCGATCCAGGTGATGATGCATTGGGACTGCTGATTCAGGCGCGAGATGAAGCGGGCGATCGCCTCACTTTGGAAGAACTCAAAGACCAGATTTTGCTGCTGTTGTTTGCCGGACATGAGACGTTGACTTCGGCGATCGCCTCTTTCTGCCTGCTGATGGCGCAGTATCCTCAAATCTTTGAGCGAGTGCGGCAGGAACAGCAGCAGTTTTCCTGGGATGCCCCCATTACGCTGGAGCAGTTGAAGCAAATGAGTTACCTGGAACAAGTTCTCAAGGAAGTTTTGCGCCTGATTCCTCCGGTGGGCGGTGGCTTTCGGGAAGTGCTGCAAACCTGCGAACACAACGGCTTCTGCATTCCCAGCGGGTGGAATGTGCTGTATCAAATCGGGCCGACTCACAAAGATGAAGCAGTCTATCCTCAACCCGATCGGTTTGACCCCGATCGCTTTAGCCCAGAGCGTACTGCTTCTCTGGAAGAACAGAAATATGGCTACGTGCCCTTTGGTGGTGGCATTCGAGAGTGCATTGGAAAGGAATTTGCGCGGTTGGAGATGAAGCTATTTGCAGTTCATCTAGCACGGCAGTATGAGTGGAAGCTGTTGCCTCAAGATTTAGAAGTGGTGACGATTCCTACTCCTCGCCCGCGTGACGGCTTAAAGGTTGAGTTTCTTCGTAGCTTCAAGCATTAAGACAGCCTTTCAGAATCTCTAACCTATTTTGCCGAAGTGAAGGCACCTCTAGAATTTAGCGCCGGGAGGCAGAGCCTCCCGATCAGATTCCCAGCCAAAGGCTAGGAACCAGAGGAACCAGAGGAACCAGAGAACAGCTTTCTTAGAAGGCTGATCCCTCATCCCTCATCCCTCATCCCTCATTTGCTGCCCTAGTGCTGAATTTACACCTGTTTTGCTTCGGTTTTCCATCCCGGCAAAAACCGTTTACAGCGATACATTAGTAGACATGAGCTACACAAATGTTTATGAAGTGAGGTGGCTGCGATGTTCTTATTTGCCCTATTCACTGCGGGTTGGCTAGTTGCAGCCCTTCTCGGTACTCAAGCTTAAGAGTTTGTCATTGGTTATTTGTCATATGTGGACAGCCAGTAATCAATAACCAATGACCTGTAACCAATGACTAATGACAAATATAGTGAGGCTCTACGCAAATGTTTGAATATTTCAATGACAAGGCGATCGCCGTCATTATGTTGTCCCAGGAAGAAGCTCGGCGCATGGGGCACAACTTTGTCGGCACGGAACAAATTTTGCTGGGCGTGATTAAGGAAGCGACCAGCATAGGCGCGACCGTTCTAAGTGAAATGGGCATTACCTATGAAGACGCTCACACTGAGGTTGAGAAGCTGATTGGTCGTGGCTCTGGCTTTGTTCCAGCGGAGTTGCCGTTTACGCCTAAAACCAAGCAAATCCTGGAAGGAGCCGTGCAGCAAGCGCGGCAGTTGGGCAGCCCTTCGGTTGGGCCAGCCCACATTTTGCTTAGCCTGGTGCAGGACAAAGACAACGTAGCGGCTAAGGTGCTACAAAATCTTGGGCTTGACCTGGGCAAGATTCGCACTCAGATTATTCGGATGCTGGGTGAAGTTGCGCCCGTAGCGGCAGGGGTGCAGGGTCGTCCGGCGGCTAACCGTTCCAACCGCAAGGCAGGAGCGCTGGAAGAATTTGGTACAAACCTGACGCAAATGGCGACTGAAGGCAAGCTTGACCCGATGGTCGGACGTGAGCGTGAACTGGAGCGGGTAATCCAGATTTTGGGTCGCCGCACCAAGAATAATCCGGTGCTGGTGGGTGAACCGGGTGTGGGCAAGACGGCGATCGCCGAAGGTCTAGCCCAGCGCATTGCCGACCAGAACGTTCCCCCGACACTATACGACAAGCAGGTGATTAGCCTGGATATGGGGTCGCTGCTAGCGGGAACTCGTTTTCGCGGCGACTTTGAAGAGCGGATGTCGCAAATCATCAGCGAAGTGCGTCAGTCTGACGACGTGATTCTCGTCATCGATGAGATTCACACTTTAGTTGGTGCAGGTGCAAATGAAGGCAGCATGGACGCTGCAAATATGCTCAAACCTGCTCTGGCACGGGGCGAAATGCAGTGTATTGGTGCAACCACACTAGACGAATACCGAAAGCATATTGAGCGGGATGCAGCGTTAGAGCGACGGTTTCAGCCTGTAATGGTGGGTGAGCCGAGCGTGGATGAGGCGATCGCCATTCTGCGGGGGCTGCGTCCTCAGTATGAGCAACATCACCGCTTGACGATTACAGATGCGGCCCTGGAAGCCGCCGCTAAGCTGTCAGACCGTTACATCCCGGATCGCTTCTTGCCTGACAAGGCGATCGACCTGATGGACGAAGCGGGTTCCATGATTCACCTGAGACATTCGCGTCAGTCTCCAACTCGGGATTTGAAGCGGGAATTGAGCCAGGTGACTGAGGAGAAGAAGATCGCAGTTACCGATCAGGACTTTGACCAGGCTGGGAAGCTGCGCGATCGGGAGATGGCCCTTGAGGCACAAATTCAGCAGCTTCGAGAGGCAGAGCAGCAAGGCTCCGTCGTTCAACAAAAGCCTTCTGTGAGCGAAGAGGATATTGCTCAGGTGGTGGCTTCCTGGACAAGCATTCCAGTCAGTAAGCTGACCGAATCGGAATCGGCTTCGCTGATGCATCTGGAAGCAACGCTGCATGAGCGAGTTGTGGGTCAAGATGAAGCCGTGACAGCGGTGGCTCGTGCGGTGCGGCGATCGCGCGTCAAGCTCAGCAGCCCCAACCGCCCGATCGCCAGCTTGATTTTCTCTGGCCCAACTGGAGTCGGCAAGACTGAATTGGCTAAAGCTTTAGCAGCCAGCGTGTTTGGCTCTGAAGAGGCAATGATTCGCCTGGATATGTCGGAGTACATGGAGTCGCACACCGTCTCCAAGCTAATCGGTTCGCCTCCTGGCTACGTCGGCTATGACGAAGGCGGGCAGTTGACCGAAGCGGTGCGTCGCAAGCCTTACACCGTCATTCTGCTAGACGAAATTGAAAAGGCACATCCCGATGTCTTCAATATGCTGCTGCAATTGCTGGAAGATGGTCGCCTGACCGATGCTAAAGGTCGCACGGTCAGCTTTAAGAATACGCTGCTGATCATGACCTCCAACATTGGCTCTAGAGTAATTGAGAAAGGCGGCGGTGGTCTGGGCTTTGAGTTTTCTGGTGATACGGCGGCGGCTTCTCAGTACAGTCGGGTGCGATCGCTCGTCAACGAAGAGCTAAAGCAATACTTCCGTCCTGAATTGCTCAACCGTCTGGATGAAATTATCGTCTTCCGTCAGCTTAACCGCGACGAAGTGAAGCAGATTTCAGATATCCTGCTGCGTGAAGTTTCGACTCGTCTAGGTGAACAGGGAATCGCTCTAGAAGTCACACAGGCCTTCAAGGAGCGCCTAGTAGCTGAAGGCTACAGCCCTTCCTATGGGGCACGTCCACTGCGGCGGGCGATCGCTCGTCTGCTCGAAGACAACCTGGCAGAGGCGATGTTGGCAGGACGGATTGGAGCGGGGGATGTGGCGATCGCTGATATCGACGATGATGGTCAAATCCAGATTCAACGGCAGCACGAAGCAATTCAAAACCCAGTCGGAGTTCTGTAACCCTTCTACCCCTGCACCTCGTTCCCAGGCTCCGCCTGGGAATGCCCACAGCGAGGCTCTGCCTCGTTTAGATGCAGGAGGCAGAGCCTCCAACCTGGCATTACAAGGCGGAGCCTTGTAACGAGGAACGAGGAAGCCTGATAACGAGGGGAAAAGTACCACGCTGTAACAAAGACCACCAAAAGTCAAGAACCTTCATACTTTCCTTTGGGAGGTGTGAAGGTTCTTTATGTTTTAGGAACTCTTAACAGCAAGTATGCGGATTTTTGGGAATTTGCACCGAAGACCGTTATTTGAGGCACCATAACATTTGGCAGCCCAGCAGTCCTTTCGATGAGCTTTTCTGCTGTGACTCCCCTACTTCAGACCCTCTCCACTTCAGATGAAGTGACCCTCATGTCTACCACCACCTGGACTCGTCGCCACATTATCTCCCTGGCTGACTTTACCACCGAGGAATACGACACCGTCTTGCGGACTGCTGCTAGCTTTCGAGAGGTGCTGTCGCGCCGCACCAAAAAAGTGCCTACGCTGCAAGGACAGGTCGTTGCCAATCTGTTTTTTGAACCCTCAACCCGCACCCGCAGCAGCTTTGAACTAGCGGCCAAAAGGCTTTCAGCCGATACGCTCAACTTTACCCCCGGTAGCTCTTCACTCACCAAAGGGGAAACAATCCTGGATACCGCTAAAACCTACCTGGCGATGGGCACCGACCTGATGGTAATCCGCCATCGTGAAGCAGGCGTACCCCAGGCGATCGCCACCGAAATGGATCGGCTCAACTCCAACGTCGGCGTTCTCAACGCCGGAGACGGTCAGCACGAACATCCCTCCCAAGCCCTGCTCGACCTGTTTACCATCTGTTCTTCCCTCGACCCCAACTATCCCAGTTTTTCACTATTAGAAGGGAAAAAAGTGGCGATCGTCGGCGACATCCTGCACTCCCGCGTAGCCCGTTCCAACATCTGGAGCCTCACCGCCAGCGGAGCCGAGGTTCACCTGGCCGGCCCACCCACCCTGCTGCCTAAATTGTTTGAACAGTACACCGCATCCCGCGATCGCCCTTCCCCAACTTCTCATCCCTCATCCCTCATCCCTCATCCCTCCAACAAAAGCCTCTTCCTCCACTGGCACCTCGACCCCGCCCTAGAAGATGCCGATTTCGTCATGACCCTGCGGCTACAAAAGGAGCGCATGACCCAACATCTGTTGCCCAGCCTGCGGGAATATCATCAGCAATTTGGGATTACGAGCGATCGCCTCAAGCTCTGCAAACCGGATGTGAAAGTGCTGCATCCCGGCCCGACCAATCGGGGCGTAGAAATTAGCTCAGAGCTAATGGACGATCCAAAAATCAGCCTGATTCCTCAACAAGTCACCAGCGGCGTAGCGGTTCGCATGGCCTTGCTGTATCTCATGGGGAGTGGTAAGGCTTGATTCGGACGGGCAAGATGCGCATCCCACAAGAGTCTTTGAAAAAGTTATACATTCTGTCATTGGTCATTGGCTATTGGTTGTGAACCACCAACCAATGACAAAAATCCGGGAATTGCGCTCTAATCGATTGAGAACTGCTATATTAAGCAACCGTCAGGGTTGGGTACATCCCAGTTTTGTAAGTAGCGCGGGCTTCGCCCGCACCGCTTACAAAAGCAAATGCAAAACTGGGATGCACCGTTAGGGTCTGGTCAAAAAAGTTCGCTATTTTGCTGCTTTTTCAACGCGCCAGGGATTAGAATCAGTACAAAAGTACTATCTCAAAATTATGGTTCAATACACGTTAGCCCAGAGTCCCGAAGTGATTTTGACCGTTCCGGGCAAAGATTCATCCAAAGCGCGTGATAAAGCGATGGATCAACTGCTGGAATTGATGGAATCGGGTGAACTGCCAACTGATTTGTCAGATGGATTTAGTCCACAACAGTTTATTGAAGTTAAAGAGCCAAAACCCGTGACGACCGATGATGAAGATGCCGTAACCCAAGCGGTGCAGGTTCTCAGCAATTTGGCAAATCTGAAGCTCAAGGTGCAGTCTTCTCGTGCTGAGGCAATGAAAGTACGCGCTCAAATTGACACCTTATTCACGGATGAGGTGGTTGAGGAGGCAGAGCTAGAGCGGATGAAGGAGGGCTTTAAGGTTCTCAAAACTTTTGCTCAAGCTAATTTGCGCTATCGGGAGGCTCGTACCCAGGCTGAAGAGGCTCGTGCTGTGCTAGACAAAGCTCTGTCTTCAGCAGATTCTACTCCTGCGACCAACGGAGCTAGTAAGGCTAACAAATAAGCTGAGATTTTGCACCAATGGTAGGAGGCATTGCGCTAGAGCCTTGAGATCAATCTCAGGCTTAAAGCTAAAACGAGTTTTAGCGAGTTGAAGTGAGCTTCTGCTGCTAGCGTTTAAGTCCGTTTCAACGAAGTCATCGTTGACATCTTATTTTGGATCAAAGAGTGAGCTTCTGCTGCTGGCGTTTAAGTCCGTTGAAACGGACTTGAGCTTTTAGCCTGAACTTGAGTTCAAGGCTGGGGCATCGGGTAAAAGACAAGCTAGTGCAACATCTCAGTAAGCTGACGGTTAGCTAATGGGCTAACAAATCAGGTCGCTTCAGGAAAATAGTGAGCCAAAATCGCGGCATAGGCTTCATTAACCCGCTGAGCCTGTTCCTTGCTGCCGCCCGCATCGGGATGGGCGATTTTCATGGCCTGCTTGTATGCTCTTTTAATCGATTCAAGGGTAATGGGTGTGAAGGGGCCAAGATTTAGCAGCGTCAGGTAGTCGCTCAGCGTATCCCTAGTTTTCTTTTGAGAATTCCAGGGGTCGTAAGCCTGTCGCTCTTGGTAGGTGCGATCGCCCATGCTCTCCAGTGCCGCGATCGCCTCCTGCTCCCAGCCAAATAGCCGGAAAATTTCGTGCTGGCGATCGCCCAATCCTTTCCACAGTCGCTTTAACTCCGGCAACCAGGAGTACTGCGGATTGTTGACCAGTTGCCGCAGCGCCTCGTAAGCAGTAAACCCGCCCTGGTGATAGATGTAGTAATGTTCACCCGTTTGAGGATCAACGTGACAGCCAAACTGCTGCAAAATGTCTGCCCCAGCGTAGCCGATGCCATTCTCATCGTGAATTAGCGTGTGCAGACGAGCCAGCGCTGGGTTCAGCTTGCAGGCCCACTCCAGTTCACACAGCGCTACCCAGTCAGGAACGTAGTAAAGCGGCGTTTCGGCATTGGCTTCCCGATGGTTAGAGCTATATTGCTCATAGTCGCCGACCGTTCCCCAGGTTTCCTTAAAGCGCTGTAGCCATTCGGCTTCGGTTTGAGGCGGTGGCGGCAGTTCAGGCTGTCCAGATGTCTTTAATTCTGCAATTTGAGCAGCCAGTTCAGTGATCTGGTTTTGCAGGCTGTCTACTCGCTGACTGAAGTGCAGAGCCGTTGAGTTCAATTGGTTAGAAAGAATTTTGACAAAATAAGCCGCCTGCGCGTCCAAAGCCTTCTGAAGCTGTTGCTTAAACTGATCGGTTTGGGCTTTGAGCGCCTGGGCGATCGCTTCCTGAAACTGCTGCTGCTGCTTAGAAAAATCAGCTTGAGTTTTAAGGGCTTGGGCGATCGCCGACCGCATCTCCCCAACATCCGCAGGTTTTAGCTGGTCAGTTTGGGTTTTGAGCGCCTGGGCGATCGCTTCCCGCATCTCACCCACCTCTACAGGCTTAACCTGGTCAGCTTGGGTTTTGAGTGCCTGGGCGATCGCCTCTCGAATTTCACCCAGAATTTCACCAAGATCTACAGCCGGGGAAACTTCAGCGGACTGATTGCTGGCTATGCGCTCAGACAGGTCTTGCATCCTGCTTTCTACAGACCGCTGATTTGCCGCCAGTTCAGCCAGGGCATCAGTCACGGTTTGCAAGTGCTGGCTGAGGGTATTGATGACCTGCGGCTCAACGGTTTGCGCTGAGGTGGCAGTAGAGGAAGCGATGCGTTTGGAATAGAGGAAGCGATCGCCCTGCTCCGGCGAGTAAACCAGTAAATCTGCTTCAGTGTCTAGCTCACCTGCACTAAAAACTAGCGTTACTTCACCCCTGGCGTAGGCAACCTTACTGCTTTTCCAATCTTCAATCAGCGACTTGCAGAGTTCAGCAAGGCTAAAGTCAGTTGCCTGTCGAACAATTCGACATCCCGTCTTGGTTGAACGCAAGAAACGCCCACTGAGGTCAACGATTGCCTCTTCGACGGTTTCTGCCTCTAGGGTGAATGTAACCTTCAGCGATTTGGGTTGCATTGGAGCTTAGTAGAGCAGAGTAAACCTGAAGGTTTCAAACCGATCCTACCGAATATCGTTCAAGTATATGGGCTACAAATTAACTGTGTGTGTTGAGTTTGTCATTTGTTGAGAACGTTGAGGAGCGCTGATAGATGCTAATAGCTGATAGCTGCCGACCAATGACCAATGACGGGATGTACAACTAAAGTTCTGGAAACCTTCTTCCTGTGGAGCAGGCATCTTGCCTGCTTGGTTCGGACGGGCAAGATGCCCATCCCACAAGCGCTTGAGAAGGTTGCACATTGTGCCAACAACCAATGACCAATGACCAATGACCTACATCACTCGTTGCCCACGATTCCCATGTTTTTTAAGGACTTTGAATCCGACGATTCTTCTGGAAGCGGCTTTTTGGAGGCATATAGCAGCGAGACGAGGTGAACAATCGCCAAGACAACAGCAGCGATCGCCAGGATATAACTATGCAGTGTGTAAAGATGCTGCACAGTGGTTGTATTGACTGCACCGCCGCCCGTCAGCACATCTCGCAACCAGCCGCCAATTCGAGGAATTGCCTCAATTGCACCGAGTTCGATTTGAAAGCGCCAATAGCCGATTTGTGACCAGTCGAGAATCATCGCTGTCCAACCCAGCCCAATTCCTGTGAGAATCAGCACAATGCCGCTGACCCAGGCGGTGAACCAGCTAGACTGCGATCGCCGCCCTAAAAACAGCACAATCAACTCAATCAATGCCACCCCAATTAGCCCATTGCCGCCAATGTCGTGCAGGCTGCGAATTAGCGTGCCGTTGGGGATTTCGGTGGCGATCGCATCCAGGGAGTTGTAAGCGCCGCCCGCAGTGGGAGTGTAGTAAAACGCTAAAAGCACGCCCGTTACAGCAGCCAAAAGCGTCAGGGTCAGCGTGATAACCGCAAAAATTGTAGACAGTCGCCGCAAGATGAGAGAAGTATTCATGGCGATCGCAAAATGTTTACTTTTGTAATTCAATCCTAACGAGAGATTGAGTTCTGCTTCCACAAAATTACAGATTTAGCTCAAAACGTTTGTACTAAAAGCATTTCAACAGATAGCGAATGTGTTGTGCCTTTCACAACTTTTTAACTTTAGGTGGAGTTCGGTATGATGTCTGGATGAGATTATGTTGCGGTTAACTGTCGTTATCTCTCCTTAGTCAGAGATTTACTATGAAACTCACCCGCCGTCTGCTGATTCCCCCTCTGCTAGCACTATTCACAGCCCTAATCATCGTTTCCTGTACGGGTGGCGGTGGCGACACAGAAAATACAGATGCCGCAACGATTAGAGTCGGCTCAAAAGACTTCACCGAACAGTTCATCATTGGAGAAATGTATGCCCTGGTGCTAGAAGACGCGGGCTTTCAGGTCGAGCGCAAGCTAAATCTGGGAGGAACGCCCGTTGCTCAAGCAGCCCTTGAAAGCAACGAAATCGACCTCTACCCCGAATACACCGGAACAGGCTTGCTCACCGTTCTCAAGCAGCCCGCCAACAGCGACCAGGAAGAGGTCTACCAAACCGTTGCAGACAGCTACAAAGAGCAATTCAACCTGATCTGGCTAGAACCCTCTCCCATGAACAACACCCAGGCGCTTGCCATGACCCAGGAAGGCTCTGACTCGCTGGGCGTTAAAACAATTTCCGATCTGGCGGCTCAAGCTGGCGAACTCACGATGATTGGGCCACCAGAGTTTGAGGCCAGAGAAGACGGCTTGCCCGGAATTAAGGCCGTATACGGAGATTTTGAGCTTGAAGAATACAAGGCAGTCGATCCGGGGTTGCGCTATCAGGCACTAGTCGATGGTGAAGCCGATGTCGCAGTTGCCTTTAGCACCGATGGCGAAATCGCCGCCTTTGACCTGGTGCTACTCGAAGACGACAAGCAGCTATTTCCGCCTTACCAGGTTGCCCCCGTCGTTCGACAAGAAGCCCTGGATGCAAACCCTGGTATCGCCGACGCGCTCAATGAGCTTTCCCCCTTGCTCACCAATGAGGTAATGCAGCAGCTTAACTACGAAGTCAGCGGCAATCAGCGCGAACCTGCCGAGGTCGCCAGAGAATTTTTGACACAAGAGGGGCTGATCGAAGGATGAGGGATAAGGGATGAAGGATGAAAAGCGATACTTCCACTTCCCTACTTCCCTACTCCCCCGCTCCCCCACTCCCTAACCCCTCTACCGAGAAATACCTGTGAGCGCTATTCGTTTTGACCAAGTGACCCTGCGATTTCCAGGGGCGGTGCGTGCCGCTGTGGATCAGTGCAACTGTGAGATTGAGTCGGGCAAGCTGGTTGTGATTTTGGGGCCGTCGGGCTGCGGCAAAACGACGCTGCTGAAGATGGTAAATCGGCTGTATGAACCGACATCCGGCAAGATTTATCTGGACGATGCAGATGTGCGACGGCTAAAGGTGACGAAGTTGCGTCAGCAGATTGGCTATGTGATTCAGCAGTCGGGGCTGTTTCCGCACATGACGGTGGCGCAAAACATTGCAGTGGTGCCAAAGCTGCTGGGCTGGTCGCGCTCGAAAACGCAACTGCGAATTGATGAACTGCTGACCTTAATTGAACTGCCGCCCCAGGAATATCGCGATCGCTACCCCGCTCAACTCTCCGGCGGTCAACAGCAGCGAGTCGGACTGGCTAGAGCGCTGGCGGGCGATCCCAACGTGATGCTGATGGATGAGCCGTTTGGGGCGATCGATGCGATCACTCGCGCTAGCCTTCAGGACGAAATATTGCGGCTTCAGCGACAGCTTCAAAAGACAGTCCTGTTTGTCTCCCACGATGTGGAAGAAGCGCTCAGGCTAGCCGACAAAATTCTGATTATGCAAAAGGGGCAAATTGTTCAATACGACACGCCGTTCAACATTCTCACCAAACCCGTCAACGACTTTGTGTATGACCTAATGGGGGCAGATGACATGGTGCGTCAGTTGAGCCTGCTGCGGGTAGAAACGGCAATGACGAACGCGCCAGAGGGGTTCAGCCAAAATGGTGAACCGACGATCGCCCGTGATGAAAGCTTGCGCCATGCCCTTTCCCTGATTCTGAGAACTGGGGCGCAAAAGCTGACGGTTCTGGATAACGGGTCAGCCGTTGGAGTCTTGACCTTAGAACACATCCGCGATTCTGCCAGCCTGGGAACGGGTTCCTAAAATTTAGAAGCCTCTCTCGCTATAAGTCGCAATCACGAAGCTTTAAGTGAGGCAATTCTTGTTTAAAGCGAGGCTGTTGTTATCTCAAATGAGGTAATTCCTGTTTGAAATGAGGCTGTTGTCATCTCAGATGAGGCAATTCTTGTTTGAAATGAGGCTGTTGTCATTTCAAATGAGGTAATTCCTGTTTGAAATGACAATCACGCAAGTTTAAGTAGCATCGTTCTTGTTTGAAACGAGAATCACGCAAGTTTAAGTAGCATCATTCTTGTTTCAAACGAGAATCACGCAGGTTTAAGTAGCATCGTTCTTGTTTCAAACAACAATCATGCAGGCTTTAAACTCGTTGCCAAGCTCCAGCTTGGTAACGAGGCAGAACGAGGTTAATAGACTGCACTAGCGTACCCTACGAAAATAGCTGTTGGGTTCCGCTTTGCTTTACCCAACCTACGGGAATAAGAGCCTTTCGCCACTGCTGTCTCAAACAATAGTTTATTGGTCGAGACACTCACGTTAAACTGTTGGAACTGGCTAGTGTGAATTGCTGAATCATTTCAAATATGGCGACGTTTTTGTTGGAAGTTGGGGCTGAAGAACTGCCTGCAAGCTTTGTGGATGAGGCGCTGGCGCAGTGGCGATCGCGCATTCCGGCTAGCCTGACCGAGCATTTTTTGACCTCAGAGGCGATCGAGCTATACGGTACGCCCCGACGTTTGGCGGTGCTGATTAAAGGGTTGCCGTCTCGGCAGCCTGACCGTGAAGAAGAGGTCAAAGGGCCGCCTGCTCAAGCGGCTTTCAAAAATGGGAAGCCCACTAAGGCAGCGGAAGGATTTGCCCGTTCTCGCAATGTTGAACTGAGCGATTTACAGGTTCGCGCAACCGATAAAGGCGAGTTCGTGTTTGTTCAGCAAAAGATTCCTGGTCGCCCCACTGCCGAAATTCTCACAGAACTGATTCCTGACTGGATTTTTAGCCTGGAAGGACGGCGGTTTATGCGCTGGGGTGACGGAGATCTAAGGTTTCCTCGCCCGATTCGCTGGCTGGTGACGCTGCTAGATGATGCGGTTTTACCTATCACGTTAGTAAATGGGTCGGAAAGCGTGACGAGCGATCGCACCTCCCAGGCTCACCGTGTCCTGCACCCGCAGCCCGTTACCATTGCCGCTGCGCCAGACTATCTTTCCAGCTTGCGTTCTGGCTTTGTCGAAGCCGATCCGGAGCAGCGCAAAACCAAAATTCAGAGCCAGGTGCAGGCGGCAGCGAAAGAATTAGGTGGCTCTGCATCGATTTCGCCCGACCTGCTGGAAGAAGTCACGAATCTGGTGGAATGGCCTACTGCGGTCGTCGGCAAATTTGATCCTGACTTTTTGGAGCTGCCTGCCGAAGTCATCATCACCGAGATGGAAAGCCATCAGCGTTACTTTCCCGTCCTTAAGCAGGAAGGTGTTACAGCACTTTTACCCTATTTCATTACCATCTCGAATGGCGACCCAGCCAAGTCAGAGTTGATCGCCGCTGGCAACGAGCGAGTCATTCGCGCTCGACTTTCTGACGGAAAGTTTTTCTTTGATGCCGATCGCACCATTCCACTAGAGCATTACCTGCCACGACTAGAGAAAGTTACGTTCCAGGAAGACCTGGGATCGGTGCGCGATAAGGTCGATCGCTTTAGCAAAATTGCCAATCGGGTTGCCGATCAGCTTCAGGTCAGTGACGCAGATCGGGCAATCATTCAACGAGCAGCACTGCTTTGCAAAGCCGATTTGGTGACACAAATGGTCGGCGAGTTTCCTGAGCTTCAGGGGATTATGGGGCAAAAATATGCGCTGACCAGTGGAGAACCAGAGGCGATCGCCACCGCCATTTTTGAACATTACTTACCACGCGGAGCCACAGATCAGCTTCCCCAAACGCTCTCCGGTCAGGTCGTTGGCATTGCCGATCGCTTGGACACCCTGGTCGGTATCTTCAGCCTGGGAATGTTGCCCTCTGGCTCTTCTGACCCCTTTGCGCTCAGGCGAGCAGCCAATGCGATTATCCACATTACCTGGTCAGCCAAACTGCCCTTAAACCTGGATCGTTTGCTGGAACAGGTCGTGACAGATTTCTCTGAAAATCGCTCCACTCCCTCTGAATTGTTGACTCAGCTTCAGGACTTCTTTTTGCAGAGAATTCGTACCCTGTTGCAGGAAGAGCAGATTGACTATGACCTGGTGAATGCCGTCCTCGGTGAGAACGACCCCGAATATATAGAGCGGGCGCTGAAGGACTTGCTGGATGTGCGCGATCGCGCCCAATTCCTCCAAACCATTCGCCAAAATAAGGATCTGAACACAATCTACGAAACCGTCAACCGAGCCTCTCGACTGGCGCAACAGGGCGATTTAGATACCGTTCAGCTTAATCCTGAGGCAGTCGTTCAACCCAAACTGTTTCAGCAGCCCTCCGAGCAAGCATTCTACGATGCGTTGGTGCAGCTTGTGCCGCAGACCGAAGCAGCCCAAGCAGAGCGAGATTATCAAAAGCTGGTGGCTGGACTCAAGAAAATTGCTCCCGTCGTCAGCAACTTCTTTGACGGGCCACAGAGCGTTCTAGTGATGGATTCAGACCCTGACATCAAGCGCAATCGGTTGAATTTGCTGGGTCTGTTGCGGAATCATGCACGGGTTCTGGCGGATTTTGGGGCGATCGTAAAAGGGTAGGGGCGCAGCATTCGGCAGCTATCTGAATCGTCTCAAACACAGAATTTGCCCGAATGCTACGCCCTCAGAGAGTTTGCACCATCTCAGGAGTTTGAGAATTGCTCCAAAAAGCTCCAACTTCTTGCAGTTTGGAAGGAAGCTGGAGCTTCCTGATTTGCATTACCAAGCTGGAGCTTGGTCACGAGAGAACGAGAGAGGGCGATCGCCCTAAGCCCCTTCTTCCGTTAAAGGACTGAACTCACCGGGGTAGAAGCGATCGCTCAAAATCTCTTCCAGCAAATAGCCACACTCTGACGGAAAACTTTTGTAGGGTAAATTCGTTTCGCTGACTGCTAGATCTCTGCCAGTCTCAAAAGCTTGTTGCAACACCTCTTGCAAATAGGATTTACAGCAATTTCCAGTAGGGTGAGCACTGCCCACATTTTTAAAAGCCTTCACTATGGGGCTTGGTGGGCATTGCCCACCCTACAATTTGTGGCTTATCCATGTAAAAACGGCTGTAAGACTAGGGTTTTCCTGCAAAAGCTGCAAAACTTCGCGCCGCTGCACTCGAATCGTGGACACCCAGATTCGGCTACGCTGCTCCGGCTGATAGTGCCATTTCAGTAAGTGCCCAATTAGAATGCTTAAGCGATTGCGAAGTTCCCGTCGCTGCTGCTTCCCCAACGATTCGATCTCCTCAATCAGATTGGGCGGATCCAAACTGCTCCACTGCTGATTTTGCAGTAGCTCAGCTTGTTTTTGAGTCCAGGCGTAGAAGTCTGTATCGTAGAGGCTACGCATCGTTTCGCTGCCAATTATATTTAGTTGGATTTCCCTCAAACGGTAACACAGGGCGGTAACATGGGGGATGCCAAATTAGGGTCGCTCCTGTTATGCCTCACGTCTACGTCATCGGGATCGGAAAATCGGGAATCGCTGCTGCAAAGCTAGCAAAACGGCAGGGGTGGCAAGTCACCGTCAGCGATTCTAAAACCTCCGATACTCTGAGACAGACGCAGCAAGACCTGGAGGCAGAAGGAATTACGGTCAAGTTAGGAGATCCCTTTCAACCTGACCCGATCGAGATGCAGCAAATTGTCGTCAGTCCAGGTGTTCCCTGGGATTTGCCTGCCCTGGTTGAAGCCAGAAAACTGGGAATTGAAACGATTGGCGAAATGGAACTGGCGTGGCGATCGCTCCATTCCATTCCCTGGGTTGGCATTACGGGCACCAACGGCAAAACCACCACCACTGCCTTGATTGCCGCCATCTTCCAATCCGCCGGACTCAACGCCCCTGCCTGTGGCAACATCGGCTACGCCGCCTGCGACCTCGCCCTCACCACCCTCCCCCC